>CAKSZE010000004.1 GCA_934525325.1 uncultured Faecalibacterium sp. | reverse complement strand
GGTATGTTACCTCCTTATGCTGCTATTATACGGCATCCCCTTGGGGGAAGGTCAAGGGCTTTTTACTGGAACGTTGCGCAGAAAACAAAATATAGACAAAAATGGAAAAGAAAGACAGAATGACTGACGAAAGGGATTCTTTTGGACTGACTCAGGCAAGAGAATATTCAGCAGTTATATAGCAATCTCCCAGAACATAGATAATAGCTTATAGGACTGAAGCGTTGCTGTATGGGTGAATTCTTGGACATTATAAGATGGTTTGATAGAAGGCGCTGACCAGAGATATTTAGCTGCAAAGCAATTGCTGCGATAGCTTTCAATAATTTCGGCCTTTGTCTTGCTTTCGTTCCATGCGTCAGCCAAGATAACACCGTAGACTTTAGAAACGGAATCCATGTTGATCCGTTCCTTTGATGTACCATGTTCGTCCATTAGCTCTTTTGCGAGAGCATGGATCCTTTCAACGTCAGCCTTGATTTCAGGAATCTTTATAGAAGGATTGCTGAATCGCTTGGATTCAATAAGATAAAGTTCGCCCAATGTGATATTCCATAAAATAGCATCCACATGGAAGTTGTTTCTTTCACCAAATTGAAATTCATACCAGCTTATGATCTCTTCCCGAGCAGAAGCACGTGCGTTTTCATAGCCCTTGATGAAATTTACAGATAGGTTTCGTTCAGGAAAGCCGGTGCTGTTTTTAGCAGGGTAGAGGTGGTTGAATATTCTGGAATACTGCTGTTGATAACATTCAAATACTTTGTCCCAGTCTGAAATATCCATCTGATCTCCTGATTTTTGGCCAATAGCAGATTACTTGTAATCGTAATAGCTGTGGTTGGGGTTGTGGCCGTTTTCTTCTACCACGATGGTAAAGCCCATGGGGTTTACCTCGGTGTGCTTGCCACTGGCCAGCGGCTCCACGATGATGTGCTCAGAGCGGTTCACAATGATCTCCGCAGTCTCGGTCTGGCCGATGCGCTGGTAGTGCAGGATGCCGTCCTCAGCCCGCAGCACCCGCAGCGCGCCGGTGCGGAAGGCCTCGCAGCTGTGGCGCAGCTGCGCCAGCTGTGCCAGCACCGGGCGCAGACGCTCCTCGTGGCTGTCCCAGCAGAAGAAGGCGCGGTTGAAGGGGTCACGGTAGCCCTGCATCCCGATCTCGTCGCCGTAGTACAGGCAGGGTACGCCGGGCAGGGTGTAGATGATGGCATACGCCATGCGCAGGCGCAGCATCCCTTCCTCGTAGGCTTCGCCGGTCACGCTGCGACCGCTCTGCCACTCCCGGCCGCGTCCGTTGGCGGGCTCGTCCGCGATCACGGTCAAAGCGCGCTCGGTGTCGTGGGTGGACAGGAAATTCAGCGCCGTGTTGATGGCAGGGGCAGGGTAGTGCTCGCAGATGGAAAGGATCTCGTTGGCGGCCTGCTGGGCGGGCTTGCCCTTGACAAAATCCAGCACGGAGTTCTTGAAGGGGTAGTTCATCACGCTGTCCAGCCCCTTGCCCAGCAGGTAGGTGCGGCGGTGGTCAAAGCCGAACTTGGTGGTGGCGTCCTCCCACACCTCGCCCAGCAAAAACTTCTCTGGGCTTACCCGCTTGACGGCGGTGCGGATCTTCTCGATGAATTCGTCCGGCAGCTCGTCGGCCACATCCAGCCGGAAACCGGCAGCGCCCCGGCGCAGCCATGTGTCGATGACGCCGCCCTCGCCGGTAATGAACTCCACAAAGGAGGGGGTCTCCTCGTTGACCTCCGGCAGGGTCTCGAAGCCCCACCAGCTGCGGTAGCCGCCCTTGTACTTGGGGTCAAAATCGTACCAGCTGCGGTAGGGGGAGTTGGGGTCGCGGTAAGCGCCTCCCTCGCCGTAGCGTCCCTCGCGGTTGAAGTACCGGCTGTCGGAGCCGGTGTGGCTGAACACGCCGTCCAGCACGATGCCGATGCCGTACTTGGCGGCCTCGCGGCAGAGCACCTCAAACTCCTCGTTGGTGCCCAGCAGCGGGTCCACGTTCAGGTAGTCGGCGGTGTTGTAGCGGTGGTTGGAGTGCGCCTCAAAGATGGGGTTCAGGTACAAATAATCCACGCCCATCTCCCGCAGGTAGGGGAGCTTGATGCGGATGCCCTCCAAATCGCCGCCGAAGTAGTCCTCGTTCAGGTGGCCGCCGGTCTCGTTGGGCTGCCAGAAGGGTTCAGCGTGCTTGTCGGCCTGATACAGCCGGTCCGGGAAGGGCATGGGCTTGTTCTCGATGCCCTCGCAGAACCGGTCCGGGAAGATCTGGTAGAACACCTTGCCCTTGATGCACTCCGGCGTCTGGAAATCCGGCTCGTAGACCGTGATCTGCCAGCTTTCGCCCTCCTGCCAGCTGACCACGCCGCAGTTGTCTGCCCCGCGCACGATGCGGCGGAAGTCGGTATACAGATCAAAATAGTAGAAGTATAAGCCCGGGTCGCCCAGCACAACGTCCACCGAAAAGTGGTTCTGGTGGGGCGTCTGGCCGTCAAATTTCATGCGGTAGTGCACGGGCACATCGTATTTGCCCTCCTTTTGCAGCACAAGGTGCGGGTCCACATAGCCCAGCTCCTCGGGGATACACAGGGTCAGGTGCACAGTCTGCCCGGCGCGCACGGCACCAAAGGGCTGCTTAAAATAGGGGTCGTAGCTGTTGAACAGACAAGACAAAAAAATCGTCCTTTCTCAAAAAAGCCCCGGCGGGCGAAATGCCACCGGGGCTTTGCGGTTTTACAGGGAAAAATTACTTGCCCATGGGCACGGGGGAAGCGTACCAGATATCGCGGGCGTAGTCCAGCACGGAACGGTCTGCGCTGAAGATGCCGCTGTTGGCAATGTTCTTCAGGCTCATGCGGGCCCAAGTCTCGCGGTCAGCATACAGCTTCTGCAGGTCGGCCTGTGCACGGCGGTAATCCTTGAAGTCGGCCATGACCATGTACGGGTCGCTGCTGCGCAGGTTCTCGGTGACCTCGTGGAAGTTCTCGCCGTTCCAGCCGCGCTCCAGGAAGTTCAGGGCACTGTTGGCCACATCGTCGCCCATGATAAAGGCGTTGGGGTGGTAGCCCACCTGCTTCAGGTTGTTCACCTCGGGGGTCAGCATACCGAAGATCAGCTCGTTCTCCTTACCGGCAGCATCGGCGATCTCCACGTTTGCACCGTCCAGAGTGCCCAGCGTGATGGCACCGTTCAGCATGAACTTCATGTTGCCGGTACCGGAAGCCTCGGTGCCTGCCAGAGAGATCTGCTCAGAGACCTCGGCAGCGGGCATCAGGTGCTCGCTCAGAGAGACGCAGTACTCTTCCAGATAGACCACGCGCAGCTTGTCGCGCACAGCGGGGTCGTTGTTGATGAGGTCGCCCAGCTTGCAGATCATGCGGATCATCTGCTTTGCCATGTAGTAGCCGGGAGCAGCCTTTGCGCCGAAGATATAGGTCTTGGGGATGAAGTCGGCGTTGGGGTTCTCCTTCAGGTACAGGTACTGAGCGGCGATGTTCAGCGCATTCAGGTGCTGGCGCTTGTACTCGTGCATCCGCTTGACCTGACAGTCGAAGATGGAGTTGGGGTCGATGGACTGACCGGTGCTCTTCTCGAGGTAAGCGGCAAAGTTCTTCTTGTTGTCCAGCTTGATCTCGTTCAGGCGCTTGAGGACGGTCTTATCCTCAGCGAACTTGTTCAGCTTGGACAGGTCGGA
Organism: uncultured Faecalibacterium sp.; assembly: GCA_934525325.1. Classification (GTDB taxonomy): domain Bacteria; phylum Bacillota; class Clostridia; order Oscillospirales; family Ruminococcaceae; genus Faecalibacterium. The sequence goes on along the minus strand of CAKSZE010000004.1, from coordinate 54,003 downwards.
GGCGTCGTGCTTGTAGCCGGTGCCGACGGTCTCGTCCAGCAGCTTGCACAGCTCGGGGTTGGAGGCCAGCAGCCAGCGGCGGTAAGCGATGCCGTTGGTCACGTTCTTGAAGGCCTGCGGCTTATACAGGTAATAATCGTGGAAGACGCTCTCCTTGATGATCTCGCTGTGCAGCTTGGAGACGCCGTTGATGCTGTTGGCGGTGTAGGCGCAGATGTTGGCCATGCGCACCTGATTGTCGCCGATGAGGGCCATATAGTTGATCTTGCCCTGATCGCCGGGGAAGGCTGCCTCCAGCTTCTCGCGGGCGCGGCGGTCCATCTCGGTCACGATCTGGTAGATGCGGGGCAGGGTCATCTTGAAGATGTCCACGTTCCACTTCTCCAGAGCCTCGGCCATGACGGTGTGGTTGGTGTAGGAGAAGACCTTCTGGCAGATGTCAAAGGCCTTGTCCCAGCCGAAGCCGCACTCGTCCAGCAGGATGCGCATCATCTCGGGGATGGCGAGGGTCGGGTGGGTGTCGTTCAGCTGGATGGCCACCTTGTCGGGCAGGTTCTCGAGGGTGCCGTAGGTGGACAGGTGGTTCTGGACGATGTCGCCGATGGAGGCAGCAGACAGGAAGTACTGCTGACGCAGGCGGAGGATCTTGCCCTCGACGTGGTTGTCGTTGGGGTACAGCACCTTGGAGATCAGCTCAGCGCTGGCGTTCTTGCTCATTGCGGTGTTGTAGTTGCCCAGAGAGAAGCTGGACATATCGAAGTCGGGTGCCTTGGCCTGCCACAGGCGGAGCTTGGCCACGCCCTTGCCGTCGTAGCCCTGAACATACATATCAGAGGGGATGGCCATGACGCTGTTGTAGTTGGTGTGCTGGATATAGTGGAAGCCGTGGTCCCAGTTCTCGTGGATCTCGCCGTCGAAGCGGATCTCCACAGCCTGATCGGGGTGGCTCTTCAGCCAGACCTGACCGCCGGGCAGCCAGTTGTCGGCGCGCTCCTGCTGCCAGCCGTCCACGATCTTCTGCTTGAAGATGCCGTACTCGTACAGGATGGAGTAGCCGGTGCCGCAGATATCGGTGGTGGCCATGCCGTCCAGATAGCAGGCAGCCAAGCGGCCCAAGCCGCCGTTGCCCAGACCTGCATCGGGTTCTTCCTCAAAAATGCTGTCCAGATTGATGTCGGCGTCAGCCAGTGCCTTCTTGGCCACCTCGTCCAGACCCAGATTGAACAGGCTCATCTTCAGGCTGCGGCCCATCAGAAACTCCATGCAGAGGTAGTAGACCTGCTTGGTGCCAGTGCCGATGGCCTTGGACTGGAACTTTTTGTGGTTCTCGCTCATCATCTGACGGCAGATCAGAGCCAGAGAGCGGTAGATCTGCTGGTTGGAGGCAACATTCAGCTCCACACCGTACTCACTGGTGAGCTTGTCCTGAAGAATTTTGCCAAATTCTTTTGATGTCATAGTGTGCTCCTATCCGCATAAGCGTTTGCTTTGCTAAAATAATTGAGTAGATAATAGCAGCAGAAACGTTCCCTCTTTCGCCCGGCTGCCAACATAACAAAGTTATTATAATATGAACGATTTGCAAATGCAAGGAACTAGGCGCTTTTTTTCCGTAACTGCTATTTTTTCAGGCCACTTTCTGACAAATATGCCGAAATTTCAAAAATTACACTTTTTCTTGCGGCGTATTTATATTATAATAGAAGGTAGAAGTGAGCCGCGAAACGTTTTTCGGGGAGTAATTCCGGCAGTAATGGGGCGGGAAACTCTATCGAAACGTTTTTGGATGCCGAAACGTTACCGGGAACGATGTCAGATCCCGGTAAAGTGCAGAACAAACGGCCTTGCGCCGTACAGATACAGGATAAAAAGGGGAAAACACCATGGTAAACAAGGTAAGGGTCAACATCGCGGGCACACCGTATGCCATCGCAACCACAGATTCGGAAAAGTACATCCTCGGTCTTGCCAAAAAGCTGGACGAGGACATCACAAAGCTGCTGGACACCAACGATAACCTCTCGGTGACCAAGGCGGCGGTGTTCTGTGCAATGGATTATCTGGACGAATACCGCAAGAGCACCGGCAGCGCCGAGAATATGCGCAGCCAGATCCAGGACTACATTGCAGATGCAGCCCGGGCAAAGCTGGCTGAGGACAAGGCGCTGGCTGAAAACGCCGTGCTGCGCCGGGAAGCTGCCGCCCTGCGGGAGCAGCTTGCCAAGGAGCGCCAGCGCGAGACCCGCCGGGAAGAACGCGCCGCCCGCGCTGCGGCAGAGACGGCACAGGAGCAGCCCGCCGCCCCGGAAGCCCCGGCGGCAGACAGTGCGCAGACGGACGAGACCAACTGAATGTACCTTATATAAATAGAAGTCAGAAGGAGAACTATGGCAAGGATCGAGATCTTAGCCCCGGTGGGCAGTGAAGAAATGCTACGCGCTGCGGTGTTCAGCGGCGCGGACGCAGTATATCTGGGCTTTTCGGGCTTCAACGCCCGCACGGGTGCCGGCAACTTTGATGCAGACAGCCTGCAGGAGGCGGTGCGCTTCTGTCACGCCCGGGGCGTGGCGGTGCACGTTGCGCTGAATACGACCGTGTACGGCACCGAGCTGCCGGCGCTGGAACAGGCCATCCGGGCAGTAGCAGCCAGCGGCGCGGATGCAGTTATCTGTCAGGATCTGGCGGTGGCTACCCTGATCGGCAAGATCGCCCCGCAGCTGCCCCGGCACGGCTCTACCCAGATGAGTGTCCACACCCTGCAAGGCGCACTGGAACTGAAGGAACTGGGCTTTACCCGGGTGGTGCTGGCGCGTGAGCTGAGCTTGCCCGAGGTGGAGCATATCACAAAGCACTGCGGCATCGAGACTGAGTGCTTCATCCACGGTGCGCTGTGCATGAGCGTGAGCGGCCAGTGCTATATGTCGGCCTTTCTGGGCGGGCGCAGCGGCAACCGGGGCTCCTGTGCGGGCCCCTGCCGTCTGCCCTTTGAAGCCAACGCCTTGCCGGAGGGCAAGCCCGGGCGGCTGCATCACCTCTCCCTCAAGGATAACTCTGCCATCGACAAGTTGGACAAGCTGCAGGCGCTTGGCGTAGCATCGGCAAAAATCGAGGGCCGTCTGCGCACACCGGAGTATGTGGCGGCGGCGGTCAGCGCCTGTCTGGCAGGCCGTGAGGGCCGCGCCTACGACCGCGACCTGCTGAAGAACGCCTTCAGCCGCTCCGGCTTCACCTCCGGCTATCTGGACGGGAAAATCGACGGCACCATGTTTGGTGTGCGCAGCGAAGCCGATGCCGAGCTGACCAAAAAGACCCTGCCCATGCTGCGCGAACTTTACCGCCGCGAGCGCTCCCGCGTGCCGGTGCAGATGAAGCTGGAAATTGAAGAGGGCGGCGAAAAGCTGACCGTTACAGATGCCGACGGCAACAAGGCCTTTGCCTATGGGGATGCCGAGCCGCAGCCTGCCCGCACCGACCCCACCGAGAGCCTGAACCGCAGCTTGGCCAAGACCGGCGGCACGCCCTTTGCGGCGGAGAAAATCACGGTAGAAATGGACGGTGGGCCGTGGTTCATCCCCGGCAGTGCCGTGAACGAGCTGCGCCGGGAAGCGCTGGATGCCCTGCTCAAAAAGCGGGAGGTGCTGCGCCCGTGGCCTACCACCGAGGAGCACGTCGCCGCCCTGCCGCAGCGCACCCTGCCGCCCCGCCGCACTCTGCGCGCCCGGTTCGAGCGCTGGGAACAGGTGCCGGAGCGGGCACTTGACGGGGTGGAATACCTCATTCTGCCCATTGCGCAGGCCGACCGTGTGCCCCGGGAGTGGCGGGCAAAGACCCTTCTGGAGCTGCCCCGGGTCATGTTTGGTGCGCTGGAGCAGGATACCGCCCGCCGCATCGCAGCCACGCAGGATGCCGGCTTTGCCGGGTACGAGGTCAGCAACATTGCCCATCTGCGGCTGTGCCGTGGCTTGCCCATGACCGGCGGCTTTGGGCTGAACATCACCAACAATGTGGCGGCGCAGTTCTACGCAGAGCAGGGGCTTTCCAGTCTGCTCATCCTGCCGGAGGTAAAAGACAGCGATATTGCGTCCATTGCGCCCGCCCGGAACGGGAAGCCTGTGCCCACGGGCGTGATGATCTACGGCCATATGCCGCTGATGCTTACCCGCGCCTGCCCGCTGCAGAACATCCACGACTGCGCCCACTGCGATAAGACCGGTGTGCTGACCGACCGAAAAGCCAAAAAGTTCCCGGTGCGGTGCGGCCTTGGGGTGCGCACCATTTATAACCCGGTGCCCATCTACATGGGCGATAAGCCCGGTGCACTGGTGGTGGACTACGGCGTGGCCTACTTTACGCTGGAGTCCCGCGAGGAAGCGGCGCAGATTTTGGAAATGATCCGCACCCACGCCCCCTTTGAGGGCGATTTTACCCGCGGCCTGTATTTTAAAGGTACAAACTGATAAGAAAACACCGGCATTGCCCCAAGCTTTGCTTGTGAAAAACAGAAAAAACGAAACGAGGTTATACGATGGAACCCATCACTGTAAAATATAAGGTACTGGATGCCCGGGCAAAGGTGCCCGCCTATGCCACCCCCGGCGCGGCTGCCGCCGACCTGTGCGCTGTGCTGGATGCACCGCTGACCGTTGCCCCCATGCAGCGGGTGCTGGTGCCCACCGGCCTTGCCATCGAGCTGCCCGGTGCGCACAGCGTGGCGCTGGTGTATGCCCGCAGCGGCCTGTCCATCAAGCACGGCCTGTGCATGGCCAACGGCGTGGGCGTGGTGGACAGTGACTACCGCGGCGAGCTGAAGGTACCCATGGTCAATCTGGGTGCCGAGGCTTATACCATCCAGCCCGGCGAGCGGGTGGCCCAGCTGTGCATCGCCCCGGTGTACACTGCCGCCTTTGTGCCCGCCGAGGAGCTGGGCGATACGCAGCGCGGTGCGGGCGGCTTTGGCTCTACCGGCCGATAAGGAAGGGACGCGGCAAAAAATGAAGGAAAACGAGCTGATTTTAGCTTCCGGTAGCCCCCGCAGGCGGGAACTGCTCTCCCTGTATACCACCGATTTCACGGTCTGCGTCAGCGATTTTGACGAGAGCGCCGTCACTGCGCCCACCCCGGCGCAGTTGGTGGAGCAGCTGGCCATCGGCAAATGCCTTGCAGTGGCAAAGCAGCACCCGGATGCCGTAGTCATCGGCTGCGACACTGTGGTGGATGTGGACGGCACCGTGTTCGGCAAGCCCCATGACGCAGAGGACGCCAAGCGGATGCTGCGCGCACTCTCCGGCAAGACCCATCAGGTGCACACCGGCGTCTGCATTGCCAAAGGGGACAGGGCAGAGCATTTTGTGGACAGCTGCAAGGTGACCTTTTTCCCGCTGGGGGAGGAGGAGATCGCGTTCTACACCGCCACCCCGGAACCCTACGATAAGGCCGGTGCCTACGCCATTCAGGGACGCGCAGCCCTGTGGCTGGACCGCATCGAGGGCGACTACTACACCATTATGGGGCTGCCGGTCAGCCGCACCGTACAGACGCTGGCGCGTTTTTTGTGAGAAAAATGGAAAAATGATAGAAAACTTGCCGAAACGCTTGAGAAATGAAGCACTTGCGGCTATAATAGAACCGTGTTATTCTGCGCAGGAGGGTCTGTTTACCGCAGACTTTCCGGCATTCTGGGATAGATTTAAGGAACGATCGTAAGGAGATTTGGAACAATGAGTTTTCTGTCAAAGGACGTTGGCATTGATCTGGGTACTGCCAATACTCTGGTCTACATGAAGGGCAAGGGCATCATCATGCGCGAGCCCTCGGTCGTGGCGGTGGACACCAAGACCGACGAGGTGCGCTGCGTGGGCGGCGAGGCAAAGGCTGTCATCGGCCGTACCCCCGGCAGCATCGTGGCGGTGCGTCCCCTGAAGGACGGCGTCATCGCTGATTTCGACATCACCGCCAATATGCTGGAGAACTTCCTCAAAAAGGCCTGCGGCAACAGCATGTTCTCCCGTCCCCGGGTGGTCATCTGCATCCCCTCCGGCGTTACCGAGGTGGAGCGCCGCGCTGTGCGCGAAGCTACCCTGAAGGCCGGTGCCCGTCAGGTGTCTGTCATTGAGGAGCCCATGGCTGCAGCCATCGGTGCAGGCCTGCCCATCAGCGAGCCCACCGGCAGCATGATCGTGGATATCGGCGGCGGCACGGCAGAAATTGCCGTCATCTCTCTGGGCGGCATTGTGGCCTCCCGCAGCGTGCGCATGGCCGGTGATATGTTCGATCAGGCCATCATCGCCTTCATCAAGCGCAAGTACAACCTGCTCATCGGTGAGCGCACCGCCGAGCAGATCAAGATCGAGATCGGCTCTGCCTACGCGCTGGACCCGGAGCTGACCATGGAGATCAAGGGCCGCAACCTTGTGGACGGCCTGCCCAAGAACATCGTGGTGCACTCTGAGGATGTGCGCGGCGCTCTGCTGGAGTGTCTGGTCAAGATCACCACTGCCATCAAGGAGACGCTGGAGCGCACCCCGCCGGAACTGAGCGCAGATATCATCGACCGCGGCATCACCCTGACCGGCGGCGGCGCTCTGCTGCGCGGTCTGGATCAGCTGATCCAGAGCGAGACCGGCATTGATGTGCACATTGCGGAGGATCCGCTGGATTGCGTGGCCAAGGGTGCCGGTGCGGTGCTGGATCATGTGGATGTACTGCATGATGTGCTGGACACCGATGGAGGACATATGTAAGAGCGGCTCTCTGCGGAGAGTGCTGCTCAGAATGCGGAAAAGTTTCAGACACAGCAGCTGTGCGTTTTTCCGCTGCAAACACTGCATCTTGCGCGGATGGCACGGCTGTCCGCGCTTTTTTCATGCAAGGGCCTGCGGTATGGTGCAGGCGTCCCGACAGGAGGGAAGGACCCTTTGAAAGATTTTTTTGATACCTGGAAATTCAAGATCCTTGTGGCCGTAGCGGTGTTTCTGGTGGGCATCATGGCCTACGCCGGTGCCAACGGCCGCCTGACCGCCGCCCCGCAGGAGCTGCTGGGCGTGATCCTGACCCCTTTCCAGAAGGCGGCGGCTGTGGTTAGCGGCGGCGTGGGTGCGGTGTGGGAAAAATACACCAGCATCGACGAAGTCATGGAGCAGAACGAGCAGCTGGAAGCGGAAAACGCTGAACTGCGCCAGCAGATGGTGGACTACGACCGCATCAAGGCCGAAAACGAAGCCTATAAGGCGCTGGCGAACATTCAGGAAAAGAACAGCAATGCTACCTATGTGTCCGGCTTTGTCATCGGCCGCGACCCGCTGGACGAGTTTGGCGGTTTCACATTGGACAAGGGCACCGCAGACGGCGTGGCAGTGAACGATGCCGTCATCAGTGACCGTGGCTATCTGCTGGGCATGGTGGTGGAAGCCGACCCGACCAGCTGCAAGGTGATGACCATCTTGCACCCCAGCTTCAATGCGGCGGGCGTGGTCTCCCGCACCCGGGAAAACGGTATTCTGAACGGCAACACCACCTATGCGCCAGACGGTCTGTGCACCCTGACCAATCTGGAGCGCAGCACCGAGACCCGCGCGGGTGATCAGGTCATCACCACCGGTCTTGGCGGGGTGTTCCCGCCGGATCTTCTGGTGGGTACGGTGCAGGACGTGGTGCCGGAGGCCAGCGGCAAATCCTCCATTGCGGTGGTGCGCCCCGGTGCCGACCCCCGCACCGCCAAGCACGTTTTTATCATTACTGCGTACTAAGGAGGGCACACTGCTATGGAATCTCGCCGCAAGCGCAGCCGCAGCCAGCTGCTGAAGTGGAGCTGCTATGTGCTGGCGCTGTTTGTGTGCGCCGCTTTGCAGACCACGCCCGGGCTGTTCCAGCTGGGGCAGGCAAAGCCGCTGCTGGTGCTGCCGCTGTGTCTGGCGGTGGCAGTATTTGAAGGGGAGTTTGCCGGAGCACTGCTGGGCACGGTGGGCGGCCTTTTGTGGGACTACGCCGCCGGGCGCACGGTAGGTATGCTGGCGCTGGAACTGCTGCTGCTCTGCTTTGGGGTATCGGTGCTGGTGCAGCTGTATCTGCAGGTGAACCTTGGCAACTTTGCCGCCGTAAGCACCGTAACGGCACTGCTGGTGCTCTCGCTGGACTGGCTGTTTTTCTACTATATGCCGGGCTATGCTGGCGCGGCACTGCGGTACCTTATCTTTGTACTGCCCAGTGCGGCGCTGACCATCCCGGCGGCGCTGCTGGCCTTCTGGCTGGTGCAGCGCATCCATGACGGGTTTAGAATCGACAACGGTGTGGTTTAGCCCGCAAAAGGAGAACCAGATGAACGAAAATGAACGCAAGGTCGTGGTGCGGCGGATGCTGCTGCTCATTGCAGTGGCCTGCATCATCATGGGGCTGTACACCTTCCGGCTGATCTTTTTGCAGCTGGTCAACGGGGACAGCTTCAAGGCAAAGGCCACCAACACCACGGATTATAAGTTCACGGTCACCGCCGCGCGCGGCAATATCGTGGACAGCACCGGCAAGCGCATCGCCACCACCAGCACCGGCTATAATGTGGTGCTGAACAAGCTGCAGATGGGAGATCAGGATCTGGACACCATGCTGCAGCAGATCGTGGAACTTTTGCGCAAAAACGATGAAAAATGGCTGGACACCCTGCTCATCAGCGAGCCGGATGCCGCCGGGAACTATACCTTTACGGATAGCGCCGACAGCACCAGCGACCAGAAAACGCTGGCTGATATGAAGGAGACGCTGGGCTTGCAGCAGTACGCCACTGCCAACGATGTGATGGAGATGCTGGTGGAGAAAAACCATCTGGAAAGCTTCTCTCTGCCGTGGCAACGGGTGCTGGCGGGCATCCATTACGAGATGGACCGGCAGGCCTTTTCCAACGTGAACAACTTCGTCATGGCGGAGAATGTCAGTGAGGTGACGGTGGCTACCATCAAGGAGCATTCCCTCACACTGCCGGGCGTGGAGATCGTGGAGACCAGCACCCGCAGCTATGAGCAGGGCGATATCCTGCCCGCTGTGCTGGGGCGCGTGGGCAAAATCACCGCCGAAAAGTGGAAGGTGACCGACGAAAACGGTCAGGTGACCTATCCGCTCAAGGAAAAAGGCTATAACATGAACGATGTGATCGGCATCTCCGGCCTGGAGTCCGTGTACGAGGACGAACTGCGCGGCAAGGACGGCGTGGAGACCATCACCCGCAATTCGGACGGTGTGATCGTGGATACCAAGATCACCACCGTGCCGGAGCCGGGACATACCGTGCAGCTGACCATCAACAGCGACTTTCAGCGTGCGGTGGACAAGGCTCTTGCCAACAACATTGATATGATCAACCGGGTGTACAACACCGGCGATATGAAGGCCGCCGCCGGTGCTGCGGTGGTGCTGGATGTGAAGGACGGCAGCGTGCTGGCGGCTGCGAACTACCCCAGCTTTGACCAGAATCTGTACGCTACAAACTATTCCGAGTACAGCGCCGACCCCAGCCTGCCCCTGTTCAACCGGGCGCTGCAAGGCCTGTACACCCCCGGCTCTACCTTTAAACCGGCGGTGGCGGTGGCGGCGCTGGACAGCGGCCTGATCAACCAGTACTCTACCGTCAACTGCACCGGCGTGTATACCTATTATAAGGACTACCACCCCCGCTGCACCCGCCACGGCCACAGCGGCAACATTGACGTGGTCACTGCTATCAAGTGGAGCTGCAACGTCTTCTTCTACGATGTGGGCCGCCGCCTGACCAGTGACGTCTACGATGCCTACGCCTACAAGCTGGGTCTTGGGCAGCGCACCGGCGTGGAGGTCAACGAGGCTGTGGGACGCCTGACCAAAAAGACGGATAAAAACTACGTCTCCTCGCTGGATATTCAGGCTGCTATCGGTCAGGGCAACACGGTGGTAAGCCCCATCCAGCTGGCTACCTACGCCGCCACACTGGCCAACAACGGCGTGCGCTACCGCACCCACTTTGTCAAGGCGATTCTGGATACCAACACCGGCGAGGTGCTCAGTGAGACCCAGCCGGAGGTGATGGATATCATCGAGGGCAACGGCAACACCTTTGATCTGGTGCGGCAGGGCATGACACTGGTGCCCAGCACCATCAGCGGCAAGATCTCCAGCTACCCCATTGCCATCGCCTGCAAGACCGGTACCCCCCAGCGCAGCGAGACCTACGCGTCGGGCAAGCACTACCTGAACGCTATGATGATCGCCTATCTCCCGGCAGACGACCCGGAGATCGCCATCGGCATTACGGTGGAGTACGGCGGCTACGGTGCCCGCACCGGCGATCTGGCGGTGGATATCGCCAACGCCTACTTTGCCATGAAGGACGGCACGCTGGAGGTGGACCCCTATGTGGACCCGCGTACCGTGGTGCAGGAGGATGCCGCAGCATCGGATACTACCACCCAGACCGACCTAGATGCTGCGAATGATGCACAGACTGGTACCGCTGCTGCAGAACCGCAGCAGACAACTGCCCCCGCAGGAGTGACAGAGGGAGAAAACAACGATGCACTGCTTGCGCAGTAAGGCGCAGCTGCGTGCAAAGAAGTGAACTTGAACGAAAATTTGAATATTGTGTCCAAAAACCTGTTGTAAATGAGTTGCATTTGTGATATCATGTATACCAAAGGAAATTTAGCAAGTGTTTTATATACAAATGTTTCAATAGAGGAGAGATCTACAGATGACGATTGCCCTGATTGCGCACGACTCCAAAAAGGAGCTGATGGTTCAGTTCTGCACGGCGTACTGCCGCATTCTGAGCCAGCATAAATTGGTGGCGACCGGCACGACCGGCAAAATGATTTCCGAGGCCACCGGCCTGCAGGTACAGCGCTTTCTGGCCGGTGTGCAGGGCGGCGACCAGCAGATCGCGTCCCGCATTGCCTGCAACGAGATCGACCTGCTGCTGTTCTTCCGCGACCCCATCAATGCCAAGCCCAGCGAGCCGAATGAGATGACTCTGCTGCGCCTGTGTGATGTGCACAACATCCCCATGGCCACCAACATCGCCACCGCCGAGGTGCTGATCCACGGCCTTGAGCGCGGAGATCTGGACTGGCGCGATATCGTGCACCCGCAAAACTAAGATGTGCAAAAAAAGAAGCGCTGCATCGTACAGATGCGGCGCTTCTTTTTTGATTCTCTGGCAAAATGCAATGCGTGTTTGCCGTGGTGTCAGACTGTTCCGTTCACTTTAAAATCCTGTGCCATCTCCTGCACATCGGCGGCGGTAAACTCGCCCAAGGGCAGCAGCAGCCGGGCAAGGGTGTCCTGCGGCAGCGCCGCCAGTGCGGCGCTCTCGTCCAGTGCAGCATCCACGGCGGGGCAGACGGTGTGCACACCATCGCTGCCCAGCTCTACCCGGGCGTGATGCCCGGTGGCAACGTACTGGATGCCCAGCTTGTCGGCGGCGGTCAGCAGGGCAGCAAAACGTGCATCGTTGCCGCTGCCCAGCACCTCGGCGGACTGGTCTGCCAGTGCCTCCGCCTTCAGTACGATGCACTCGATGCCAAGGGCCTCGGCAGCCTGCCGCGCGGCTGCGGCCCAAGCGCTCTGGTCGGCGGCCAGCTGCACCACAGCCCCGGCCACGCCGAAGCCCTGCTGCTGCAAAATGCGCACCACAACGCCGCAATCTACGGTGCCGTCCATGCTGACAAGCACCTTGTCCTGTGTTTCGTAGGTGTCGAACCCGTTGCCGGGCAAAAATGCGTCGCTCATGTTCCTTGCCTCCCGCCATGTGCTTTGCTTTGTGCTACGGCCAGCTGGTCGCAGCGTTCGTTTTCCGGGTGGCCTGCGTGGCCTTTTACCCAGACGTAGGTGATTTTGTGCCGTGCCTCCTGCTCCAACGCCTGTGCCCATAAGTCCGGGTTCAGGGCAGGGGAGCCGTCGGATTTTTTCCAGCCCCGGCGCTTCCAGCCCTTGGCCCAGCCCTTTTCCAGTCCGTTGATGACGTACTGGCTGTCGGAGCACAGCCGCACCTCGCAGGGCTCCTTGAGCTGGCGCAGCGCCTCGATAAAGGCCGTCAGCTCCATGCGGTTGTTGGTGGTGCTGGCGTCGCCGCCGCTCAGTTCCTTTTCGTACACCTTGCCGTCAAAGCGGTAGCGCAGCACCGCACCCCAGCCGCCCGGGCCGGGATTGCCGCTGCAAGCGCCGTCTGTGTACACCTCTACCTGTTTCATGGGGTTCTCCTTATAGAATAGAATATCTTTATTTAGCGCTATTTTGCCCGGGATGTCAAGAGCCAATGTATACGCCGGCCCAGTTTTGCCAAACCTTGGAATTGACAAAACCGGTGCGAGATACTATACTTAGCGTAACAAAATGCGTATAGGGGTGCACCAAAGGCGTGCGCCCGGCTGTTCCGGCAGAAACGCCACAGTCGCATCGAACAGATGGACTTACATGGCCAAGAATCTCTTGCGGAACCAACAGCGCTGCTGCAAAAAGCGCGCTGAACGATAAATTCTATACGATGCATCAACCGGAAGCCGATGCAGTTTCAGGTGCTTCCCCTGTGCAAGGTGCGGCTGCTCTCCCCGGCGGGGCGCGGCTTGGCTTGCAATTGAATCTGGAGGTAAAGAATGGCTCAAACAAAGGAAAATAACCCCGCACCCCGCGCAAAAGCCCCGGCAGCGCCCAAGGCAGCCGCCGCAAACGGCACTGCTCCCGCAGGGGAAAAGCGCACCCGTCCCACCACCCGCCGCCCCTACTATAACCGCCGCCCGCGCCGTGCGCAGCAGCCCAAGGAGGCAGCGACCCCCATCCATATCTACCCGCTGGGCGGTCTGGGCGAGGTCGGCAAGAACATGACCGTCTACGAGTGCAACGGTGATATGATCATCGTGGACTGCGGCTTGGTGTTCCCGGACAGCGAGATGTTCGGCGTGGACATGGTCATCCCGGACTTCACCTTTGTGGTGCAGAACAAGGATAAGATCAAGGGTCTGCTCATCACCCACGGCCACGAGGACCACATTGGCAGCATTCCCTATCTGCTGCAAAAGATCAGCCTGCCGGTGTACGGCACCCGTCTGACCTGTGGCCTGATCAAGAACAAGCTGGAGGAGTTCGGCCTTGCCGGCAAGACCAAGTTTGTGGAGATCGTGCCCCGGCAGAAGCTCAAGCTGGGCTGCTTTACCGTGGAACCCATCCATGTGAACCACTCCATCCCGGATGCTGTGGCTTTTGCGATCGACAGCCCCGCCGGTACCATCATCCAGACCGGCGACTTTAAGATTGACTACACCCCGCTGGCTTGCGGCGTGACCGACCTGTCCATCCTGTCCGAGTACGGGCAGCGCGGTGTGCTGGCTTTGCTGAGCGACTCCACCAACGCGGAGCGCCCGGGCTTTACCGCCACCGAGCAGAAGGTGGCCGCCGGTGTGCGCAGCCTGTTTGCCCGCGCCCGCAATAAGCGCATTATCATTGCGACCTTTGCGTCCAACATCTACCGCGTGCAGCAGATCATCGATCTGGCCGTGGAGGATGGCCGCAAGGTGGCCTTCAGCGGCCGCAGCATGGTCAACAACACCGCCATGGCGCAGGAGCTGGGCTATATGCACATCCCGGAGGGCACCCTGATCAGCGTAGACGAGCTGAACCAGTACCCGCCGGAGCAGGTGGTGCTGGTGACTACCGGCAGTCAGGGCGAGCCTCTGAGCGCGCTGAGCCGTATGGCCTCCTGCAGCCACCGTCAGGTGCGTGTGGGCCCCGGCGACTTCATCATCATCTCCGCCAACCCCATCCCCGGCAACGAAAAGAGCGTGACCAAGATCGTCAACGGTCTGCTGCTGCTGGGCGCAGAGGTCATCTACGAGAGCATGTATGATGTACACGTTTCCGGCCACGCCTGTCAGGAGGAGCAGAAGCTGATGCTCACCCTGACCAAGCCCAAGTATTTCCTGCCCGTGCACGGCGAGTATAAGCAGCTGAAAAAGCACGCCCTCACCGCTGCAAGTCTGGGCATCCCCACCAGCAACATCCTCATTGCGGAGAACGGCTCCAACGTCATCCTCTCGCAGGACGAGATGAAGCTGGGCGAGCCGGTGACCGCCGGTGCCGTCATGGTGGACGGCCTTGGCGTGGGCGATGTGGGCAACGTGGTGCTGCGGGACCGCAAGCACCTCTCCGAGGACGGCCTTGTCATCATCGTGGCAACCGTGGACAGCAAGACCGGCAAGGTGCTGGCCGGGCCGGATCTGGTAAGCCGGGGCTTCGTGTATGTGCGCGAGAACGAGAGCCTGATGGACGGTGCCCAGAGCATTGTGGAAAATGCACTGGAGCGCTGTGTGGACGAGCATGTCCGGGACTGGAACAGCGTAAAGACCCGTGTGCGTGAGGCACTGAGCAGCTATATCTACCGGCGCACCAAGCGCAGCCCGATGATCCTACCGATCCTGATGGAGGTCTGACCCGGGCGCACCGCAAGGCGGTGCAGCGTCTGAGGAGGCAAAAAAACCAATGAAACGTAAACCAAGATGGACACTGGAAATGCTCACGGCCAGTCTGGCGGTGCTGTGCGGCCTTTTGCTGCTGGCACTGTTGGTGCAGCGCCCCATGGCATGGCCGCTGCTGGCTGTGCTGGTGGTGCTGTGGGGCATAGGGGCAACCCTGTTCCGTTGCAAGCTGCGCAGCTGGGTGGTGCGCTGGACAAGCGGTACCACCTTTGAAAAATCCAAGGTGCAGTTCAGTCTGGAGCCCCTTTCCCAGCCTGCGGCGCTGCTTTCCGGCGAGACGGTGCTGTGGTACAACAGCCAGTTCCGCACCCGTCTGCTGGGCGGGCAGGATGTGCTGGCCAGCCGGGTGCAGAAGCTGCTGCCCGGGCTGGATCTGCAATTGTGCCGCAAGCGTGAGGGACAGCTGCTGACCCTTGCCGACGGCTACTGGAGCGTGCACAGCTCCACCGTGCCCGGCGAAGCCGAAAGCATGACCCTGCTGGTGCTGAACGAGGAGACCGAGCTGCGCCGCATCGAGGCGGAGTACAAGGCCAGCCGTCCGGGGTATCTTGCCTTCCAGCTGGACGGCTACGACGATGTGTTCGGGGATCTGATGGACAGCGAGCGCGCCCGCCTGCTGGAGGGCGTCAACCGCATTCTGGAGGATATGATCGGGCGCGGCAGCGGCTTTCTGCGCCGGGTAGGCAGCGGCGGCCGCTACATCGCGGTGGTGGAGGAGCGCCAGCTGGAGCAGTTCGCCAACCGCGGCTACGATGTGCTGGATAAGATCCGCGCATTGGACCCCAGCGTGAGCCTTTCGCTGTCCATTGGCATCGGACGCGGTGCACGCACCCTGCGGGAAGCGCAGGACATGGCCGAGCACGCGCTGGATATGGCGCAGGGGCGCGGCGGCGATCAGGCCGCTGAGATGACGCTGGACGGCTTTACCTTCTACGGCGGCGTGAGCCATGGTGTGGAAAAGCGCAGCAAGGTGCGCAGCCGCCTTGTGGCCGACCAGCTGGTCAAGCTGATCAAAGAAGCCGACCATGTGGTCATCATGGGTCACCGCATGAGCGATCTGGACGCCATCGGTGCAGCTGAGGGCGTGCTGCGCATTTGTAAGATCTGCGATGTGCCGGCGGTCATCGCCGTCCGGCGGGACGCTACACTGGCTGCCAGCCTGATCGATGCACTGTGCAAGGCGGGGCAGAAGGATGACTTCATCGACCCCAAGGACGCCCTGCCCATCATCTCCAAGCGCACCCTGTGCATCGTGGTGGATACATATCAGGTGGGTCTTGTAGAAAGCAAGGACATTCTGGAAAAATGCGGTAAGGTGGCCGTCATCGATCACCACCGCAAGGGCGTGGGCTACATCGAAAACCCGGCGCTGGTCTGTCACGAGCCCTATTCCTCCTCGGCCAGCGAACTGGTCACCGAGCTGTTGCAGTATGTGGGCGAGCGAGACGACAAGCCCAACCGCATCGAGGCCGAAGGTCTGCTTGCCGGCATTCTGCTGGATACGCAGGACTTTACCCTGCACACCGGTGTGCGCACCTTTGAAGCCGCTGCTGCCCTGCGCCGCTACGGCGCAGAGACCGAGCGGGTGCGCAGGCTGTTCGATGTGACCATGGTGGAGTACAACGCCAAGGCCGATCTGGTGGAAAAGGCGCAGATGTACAAAAACTGTGCCATCTCCATCGGCGGCGAGGTCGCCCCGGAAGCCCGGGTCGCCATTGCGCAGGCCGCCAACGACCTGCTGCGCATTCAGGGCGTGGACGCCAGCTTTGTGGCGGTGCAGGTGGGCAACGGCGTCAACGTCTCTGCCCGCAGCATGGGTGCCGTGAATGTGCAGGTGATCATGGAGTCGCTGGGCGGCGGCGGTCATCAGACCATGGCAGCAGCCCAGCTGAAGCATATCACCCCGCAGGCGGCCCGCAGCCGCATTCAGGATGCCATCGACCAATATTATCTCTCCCAGAAAAAGACTACGCCGGAAGCACGACCGGCAAAAGGGGAATAAAACATGAAACAGTACGATTATCTCATCGTTGGTGCCGGTCTGTTTGGTGCCGTGTTTGCCCACGAAGCCAAAAAGGCAGGCAAAAAGTGTCTGGTCATCGATAAGCGCGACCATATCGCGGGCAATATCTACACTGAGAATGTGGAGGGCATCAACGTGCACCGCTACGGCGCGCATATCTTCCACACCAACAACAAGGCCGTGTGGCAGTATGTGAACCAGTTTGCAGAGTTCAACCGCTACACCAACAGCCCGGTGGCCAACTACCACGGCCAGATCTATAACCTGCCCTTCAACATGAACACCTTCAACAAGATGTGGGGCGTGGTGACTCCTGCCGAGGCCAAGGCCAAGATCGAGGAGCAGAAGGCCGCTGCAGGCATCACCGACCCGCAGAACCTCGAAGAGCAGGCCATCAGCCTTGTGGGCACCGATATCTACGAAAAGCTCATTAAGGGCTACACCGGCAAGCAGTGGGGACGCCCCTGCACCGAGCTGCCCGCTTTTATCATCAAGCGCCTGCCGGTGCGCTTTACCTACGATGATAACTACTTCAACGCCCTGTATCAGGGCATCCCAAACGGCGGCTACACCGCTATGGTGGAAAAGATGCTGGCTGATACCGAGGTGCGCCTGAACGTGGATTATCTGGCCGACAAGGCTGCGCTGGACGCACTGGCGGAGAAGGTGGTCTACACCGGCCCGGTGGATGCCTACTTCGGCTATCGTCTGGGTGCTTTGCAGTACCGCAGCGTCCGCTTTGAGACCGAGGTGCTGGACACTGATAACTATCAGGGCAACGCGGTGGTCAACTACACCGATGCCGAGACCCCCTATACCCGCATCATCGAGCACAAGCACTTCGAGTTCGGCACCCAGCCCAAGACCGTCATCAGCCGGGAGTACAGCGCCGAGTGGAAAAAGGGCGACGAGCCCTACTATCCCGTCAACGACGAGAAGAACGGTGCCCTGTATGCGCAGTACAAGGCACTGGCCGATGCCGAGCCGGGCGTGATCTTTGGCGGCCGTCTGGGCGAGTATAAGTACTACGACATGGACAAGGTCATCGAGGTAGCGCTGGACGTGGCCGCAAAGGAACTGGCATAAGGAGCATAAATGCTCCGGTTTGCTGCCGCAAAAAGGCGTCCCCTTGGGGGAGCTGTCGCCGCAGGCGACTGAGGGGGTAGGGGTGCAG
Organism: uncultured Faecalibacterium sp.; assembly: GCA_934525325.1. Taxonomy (GTDB): domain Bacteria; phylum Bacillota; class Clostridia; order Oscillospirales; family Ruminococcaceae; genus Faecalibacterium. The sequence continues at coordinate 36,323 of CAKSZE010000004.1, read as the reverse complement.
CGGAGGACATTTGAAATGCTGCCCCGCTTCCTCTTGCCCAAAAACGACAAATGCGCTATACTATTACCATAAGACTGCACCGGTTTTCCGGTGAGAAGTGAGGGATACTATCATGAAAGTGATTCTGAAGCAGGATATCAAGGGCATCGGCAAGAAGGACGAGATCCACGAGGTCTCCGACGGCTACGCCCGCAACTACCTGTTCCCGCGCAAGCTGGCCGCTGTGGCAGATGCCAGCGCTGTGAACATGGCGCGCGGCAAGGAGGCCGCAGCCGATTTCCACGAGGCTGAGAATGTGGCAGCCGCCAAGGCTCTGGCTGCTAAGATCGAAGGCAAGACCGTGACCATCAAGGCCAAGGGCGGCGCATCCGGCCGTCTGCACGGCAAGGTGACCGGCAAGGAAGTTGCCGAGGCACTGGCTGCGCTGGCAGGTGCACCCATCGACAAAAAGAAGATCGAGCTGGAGACCAAGGACATCAAGGATGCCGGCGTGTTCAACGGCAAGGTCCGTCTGTACGTTGGCGTCGTGGCTTCCTTCAAGATCCAGGTGGAAGTGGAACAGGCCTGATCTGTGTGCCGTTTGCGCCCCCTCACAGCAGGGGGCGCTTTTTGGCTTTACAGGATGCTTTGGATTTTGGATAAGGACAAACTACTATGCCGAACGAACGACGTTATTCCAATGAACTGAATCTGGAGAGCGTGGGCATCAATCTGCCCTACAATATGCAGGCAGAGCAGAGCGTGCTGGGTGCGGTGCTGCTCAAGCCCGATACCCTGACCGATCTGGTGGAGATCATCAAGCCGGAAATGTTCTACACCCGGCAGAATGCCCAGATCTGGACCGAGATGCTGCGCCTGTTCACCAACGATCAGACCATCGATTTTGTCACCCTGCTGGATGCGGTGGTGTCCGATGGCGTGTTCCCCAGTGCAGACGAGGCCAAGATCTACCTGACCGGTCTGGCAGAAACAGTGCCCAGCATCTCCAACGTAAAGGCCTATGCCCAGATCGTGCAGGAAAAATATCTGGTGCGTCAGCTGATGGGCGTTGCCAAGGACATCTTGCAGGACGCAGGGGACGAGCCGGACGCCGACCTTCTGCTGGAAAACGCCGAGCAGCGCATCTACGAGATCCGCTCCGGTCGCGATTCCAGCGCCCTGACCCCGCTTTCGTCCAGCATGGTGGAAACGCTGACCAATCTGCAAAAGATCAGCGGCCCGGATGCGGATAAGTACAAGGGCATCCCCACCGGCTTCCGTCTGCTGGATACTGTGCTTACCGGCCTTGGCCGGGGCGATCTGGTCATTCTGGCAGCCCGTCCCGGTATGGGCAAGACCAGCTTTGCGCTGAACATCGCCACCCGCGTGGCCATGCAGCAAAAGGTGCCGGTGGCCATCTTCAGCTTGGAAATGACCAAGGAGCAGCTGACTAACCGTATCCTCTCGTCGGAGGCCGGCATCGACAGTCAGGCCTTCCGCACCGGTGCGCTGCGTGCCGAGGACTGGGAGTATCTGGCGCTGGCTACTGAAAAACTGCACGATGCACCAATCTATATGGACGATACCTCCGGTATCACCATCACCGAGATGAAGGCCAAGATCCGCCGGGTGAATCAAGACCCTGCCCGCCCCAACGTGGGCCTGATCGTCATCGACTATTTACAGCTGATGACCACCGGCCAGCGCAGCGAGAACCGCGTGCAGGAGATCAGCTCCATCACCCGAAACCTGAAGATCATGGCCAAGGAGCTGAATGTGCCCATCATCGCGCTGAGCCAGCTGTCCCGTGCGGTGGAAAAGCAGGGCAACAACTCCAGCCACCGCCCGCAGCTTTCGGACCTGCGCGACTCCGGTTCCATCGAGCAGGATGCAGACTGCGTTCTGTTCTTGTACCGCGATTCCTACTACGCCAGCCAGAACCCGGACGGCGCCGAGGTGGATGCCGATACTGCCGAGTGCATCGTGGCAAAGAACCGTCACGGCGAGACCAGCACCGTGCCGCTGGGCTGGGATGGTGCCCACACCCGCTTTATGGATGTGGACTTCAAGCGCTGATGGATACCGCGATTCTTGCCCGGGTGGAGGATTTCTGCACCCGGGAGGGGCTTTTGCAGCCCGGCGCACCGCTGCGGCTGGCGGCGGCAGTCTCCGGCGGAGCGGACAGCATGGCGCTGCTGCTTTTGCTGCGGCAGCTGCAGCCGAAGTTCGGCTATATGCTCTCTGCCTGCCATGTGAACCACGGTCTGCGCGGGCAGAGCGCCGACCGGGACGAAGCCTTTGTGCGGGCGGAATGCGCCCGCCTGGGCGTGCCGCTGCGGGTGTTCCATGCCGCAGAGCTTGCTCCGCCCCCGGCGCACGCCGGGGAGGACTGGGCGCGCCGTCTGCGCTACACGGCCTTTGCGCAGCTGCAAGGGCAGGGGATAGATGCCATCGCCACGGCCCATACTGCAAATGACCAAGCCGAAACGCTGCTGCTGCGTCTGGCGCGCGGCACCGGGCTGCACGGCGCGGGCGGCATCCGGCCAAGGCGCGGATGCTACCTGCGTCCGCTGCTCTGCCTGAGCCGCGCCGAGACCGAGGCCGTCTGCCGGGCAGCGGGGCAGCCGTGGGTCACCGATGAGACCAACGACACCGATGCCTACGCCCGCAACCGGCTGCGCCACAGCGCCCTGCCTGCGCTGGAAAGCACCAACGCGGCGGCGGTGCAGAATCTGGCACGGTTCTGTGAAAAGGCCGCGCGGGCAGATGCCTACCTTGCCGCCGGGGCTGCAAAGCTTCTGGCGGCGGCACGCCTGCCCGGCGCAGCACCGGCGTGGCGGCTGGCACCCTTGCAGGCGGCAGACCCGCTGCTGCTGGAGACTGCGCTGCACAGCTTTGTGGCTCCGGTGCGGGACGCAGAGGAAAAATATGTGCAGCTGCTGTGCGCCGTGGTGCGGCAGGGCAGCGGCGCAGTACAGCTGACCGGGCAGGTGCGTTTTTGCGCCGGGAACGGCTGTCTGCGGCAGGAAACGCTGCCGCAGGCGCTGCCCCGGCAGCCGGAGAGCGCGCCGCAGCAGGTGCCCTTTTTGCCCGAAAAACAGCCGGAATTCCGGCTGCGCGGGGGCTGGAAGGGGAAAGCGGAGCTGTTAAAAGCCGATTTTGAAGAAAAAATACAAGTCGTTCATAAAAAAGACTTAAAAAATCGGGCGGATTATGCTAGAATAACTACGTTGTACACTAGTCTTGTTCTGCGCGCCCGACAGCCGGGAGACCGCTTCCGGCCTGCGGGGCGCGGTTTGAGCAAACCGCTGCGCAAGTGGATGAACGAGGCCGGTGTCCCGAACAAACTGCGGGATACGCTGCCGCTGCTGGCCAGCGGAAGCGAAATTTTATGGGTGTGTGGGGAAGGCTTTGCCGATGGCCTTGCACCGGACACGGAAAGCAGATGGATCCTGCACTTGGATGCAGAGATCGAAACACAGGAGGAAAAAACAAATGAGTATGCACGATGATGTCAAGACTGTTCTGGTCAGCGAAGAGCAGCTGAAGGCCAAGGTGGCAGAGCTGGGCGCTCAGATCAGCCGGGATTATGCCGGTAAAAATCTGGTGCTGGTGTCCATCCTCAAGGGCTCGGTGGTCTTTATGGCCGACCTGATGCGGGCTGTGAGCATCCCCTGCAATATCGACTTTATGGTGGTTTCCAGCTACGGCGGCAGCAACACCACCACCAGCGGTCTGGTCAAGATCATCAAGGATCTGGACGGCGATCTGTCCGGCAAGGATGTGCTGATCGTGGAGGACATTCTGGACACTGGCGTCACCCTGTCCAACCTTGTGCCCATGCTCAAGATGCGCAACCCGAACTCCGTTAAGATCTGCACCATCCTGGATAAACCTAGCCGCCGCAAGGCCGACATCCAGCCGGATTACGAGGGTTTTCAGGTGCCGGACGAGTTCGTGGTGGGCTATGGTCTGGACTACGATGAAAAATACCGCAACCTGCCCTATGTCGGCGTGCTGAAGCCCGAGGTCTACACGAAGTAACGTGTCCATTATAAAAATCCAGAACTGGAGTTGATTTTTTTGCAACCGAAGAAACCCCGTTTCAATCCGCTGGTGATCGCCATTGTGCTGGCAGCCGTGCTGATGGTGTGGTCGGTGCTGGGCGGCACCGGCGGCAGCGCCAGCGGCTCCTCCATGGCTTATTCCACGGTGGTACACTATTTTGAGAGCAATCAGGTCACCAAATTCTCGCTGGATCTGAACACCGGCGTGATCACCATGACCCTGAAGGAGGGCACACAGGAGTTGCCCAACGCTGCCGAGCAGACCACCACCCAGTCCACGGGCGGGCTGCTTTCCGGCCTGCTGTCCTCCTCTTCCTCTGCCCCCACCGGGGTAAAGAAGAATGATGACGGCACCGAGACGGTCAGCTATAAGCTGCCCTACGCCCGGATGTTCGTGGATCATGTGTCGGACTACATCGCCCAGTACGATGCAGCCAACCCCGACGCGCCCATGGTGTACGACTATGTGCCCGCCAAGGAGACCATCCCCTGGATGGAGATCCTGTTCTATCTGGCGATGCTGGGCTGTACCGGTTTCCTGCTGTTCTCCATGATGCGCGGCGGCGCCGGTGGCGGCGGCATCATGAACGTAGGCAAAGCCAGAGTGAAGGACGAGCACGAGAACAAAAAGACTGCTACCTTTGCCGATGTGGCAGGTGAGGACGAGGAAAAAGAGGAACTCAAGGAAGTTGTGGAGTTCCTCAAGAGCCCGGATAAGTTCAATACGCTGGGTGCCCGCATCCCCCACGGCGTGCTGCTGGTGGGCCCTCCGGGTACCGGTAAGACCCTGCTGGCCCGTGCCTGTGCTGGTGAGGCCGGAGTGCCCTTCTATTCCATCTCCGGCTCGGACTTTGTGGAGATGTACGTCGGCGTGGGCGCATCCCGTGTGCGTGACCTGTTCGATAAGGCCAAAAAGACCATGCCCTGTATCATCTTTATTGACGAGATCGATGCCGTGGGTCGTCAGCGCGGCGCAGGTCTGGGCGGCGGTCACGATGAGCGCGAGCAGACTTTGAACCAGCTGCTGGTGGAGATGGACGGCTTTGAAGCTAACGATGGCATCATCGTCATGGCTGCCACCAACCGTGCTGATATTCTGGATAAGGCGCTGCTGCGTCCCGGCCGCTTTGACCGTCAGGTCTATGTGGGTCTGCCGGATGTCAAGGGACGCGAGGAGATCCTGAAGGTGCACACCCGCAACAAACCCCTTGCACCGGACGTCTCCCTGAAGGTCATTGCCCAGCGCACCGCCGGTTTTGCCGGTGCAGACCTTGAGAACCTTGTCAACGAGGCCGCGCTGCTGGCAGCACGCCGCAACCGCAAGGCCATTACCATGGAGGATATCGAGGAAGCTTCCATGAAGGTGATGGCTGGCCCCGAGAAGAAGAGCCGCGTGGTCACCCCGGAGGAGAAAAAACTCACCGCCTACCACGAGGCCGGTCACGCAGTGGCAGGCTTCTACTGCAAGCACCATCCCCGCGTGCACGAGATCACCATCATCCCGCGCGGTCAGGCTGGCGGCTACACCATGTATCTGCCCGAAAAGGATCGCAGCTATGTGACCAAGGGCGAGATGTTTGAGGACATCGTGTCCAGCCTGGGCGGCCGCGTGGCCGAGCAGCTGATCCTGGAGGACATCTCCACCGGTGCTTCCAACGACCTGCAGCAGGCCACCAACATCGCCCGCCAGATGATCACCCGCTACGGTTTCTCCGAGCGTCTGGGCCCCGTGGTCTACGGTACCTCGCAGGAGGAGACCTTCCTTGGCCGCGACTTTGGTCAGGGCAAGGGTTACAGCGAGACCACCGCTGCCGAGATCGACAGCGAGACCCGTGATATCATCGATGAGGCTTACGAGACCTGCCGCCGCACCCTGACCGAGCACATCGACCAGCTCCATGCGCTGGCCAAGGCTCTGATGGAGCGCGAAAAGCTCAACGAGGAGCAGTTCAACACCATTATGGCCGGCGGCACCCTGCCTCCCTGCGAGGATGCAAAGCCCGAGCAGGCGCAGCCCGACCAGACCGTGCAGCCTGCCCCGGTGCAGCCCGCAGAGCCTGCGGAGCCTGCTGAGCGTGCCGAACCCGCCGAGCAGGCCGAGCCTGCCCAGCCGGAAGTGCCGCAGCCGGACGCCCCGGAGCAGCAGGACTAAGCTTTTTAAGGAAAGGAGCGAGCATCGTGGAGGAAAATTTTAACCCGGTCGCCCAGACCCGTGCAAACTACTATACTCCCGGCAGCCCGGTGCAGTTTGTCTGCGTGGAGCTGCTCAAGGGGGATGTCAGCGGCGAGCACGCTGTCTGCCTGACCTTCAAGAATATTTCCCGCGTGACCCTGACCGCACTGGAGATCCATTTCAAGTGCAAGGGCGTGGACGGTGTGATCCTGTGTGAGGATAAGTTCGAGTACCGGGATCTTCAGGTAAAGCCCGGCGAGCTGTTTGGACAGGACGATGCCGTGTTCATCACGGCAAAGGCCATCACCAGCGTGGATGTTTCGCTGTGCAATGTGTACAACGGCAAGCGCGTGGTGCATCTGGATGGCATCAAGCGTGTGCGCCTGCCGGCACCCCGCCGTCTGGCCCCGGAGCTGCAAAAGGCGCTGGAAGCCCGCATGAACCGCACCGGGCTCAAGTATCAGCCGCAGGTGTTCGAGAATGGCTGGTACTGCGCCTGCGGTGCCTTCCACCCCACCGAGGAGGATACCGTTTACTGCTCGGAGTGCGGCTGTGACCGCATTCTGCTGCAGAACGCGCTGAACACCCTGCTGCAGCCCGCCGCCCCGGCAGATGAGATGGAAACGCCTCTCGACGCCCCGGCAGCGCCCGCTGCGGTGGAGGAGCCTACCCGCATCGTGGGTGCAGCACCTGCCGCCCCGGCAGTGCCCGTAGAGGAGCCCACCCGGGTCATGGGAGCCCCGGCATACCAGCCGAAGGCCGCCCCTGTTCAGCCCATCTCGGAGCCTACCCGGGTGCTGGACGCCTCTGCCCGCGCACCGCTTTCCACTGCTGCTGCGGCAGACGAGGGCACCCGCGTGATGCCCGCCGCCGCCCGCCGTCCGGCTCCGGCTCCGGCTCCGGTGCGTCAGGCCGCACCTGTGGAGGAGGACGAAGAGTACGAGGACAGCCGGGACAGCGTGGCGGAAGCGCTGATCCGCTGGGTGCCGCCCATTACGGCCATCCTGTGCGCAGCCATTGCGCTGTGCGGCTTTGTGTACTACCAGTTCGTGCTGTAATATAAGTTCATCCCGGCGGAGGGGGCAGCGTGCCTTCTCCGCCTTTTGTGTGCATTGCACAGAAAGGAAATATCATGCCGGAACAAGCCTTACAGGTGGCTTTTGAGATCAAGACCGCCTGCGATGAGATCAGCCGCCGTCTGTTGCGCTGGCACTGGGAGCGCAAGCCCGGGGCGCACAGTCTGGATGCGCTGCTGGAGCATATCGCCGCCCGCAAGCAGGAAAGCCCGGATTACTACGACCGTATGCCGGATCTTACCGGCAAGACCAGCTGGCAGCAGCTGGACACTACTCTGTGTATGCGGGTGCTGCTGGACCCGGAGACCGATGCCGCCCGCCCGCTGGACCTGCTGGGCAACACGGCGCACCCCTCTGCCGCACGCCATGCCTGCAACGCCATCCGCACCGCCCGCAACGAAGCTGCCCACGCGGCGGTTGCAGCGGACGGCGCACAGGCAGCGCTGCTGTTCAACGAAGCCATCGAGGCGCTGGAAGAGGGCTACGCCGGTACCGCCTTTAAGGAGAACGAACTGGCACAGTATTACCGCGAGGCAGAAGATTACCTGAGCCGGTGCAGTGAGAGCAAGCCCCTTAAAGCGCGCCAGAGCAGCCCGCAGAACGCACAGCAGGGGAAGGCAACCGCACGTAGCAAGTCCCGCAGCGCACAGCAGACCCGCAGCCAAAAAAGCACTGCCGGGCGGCAGAATACCTCTACCCGCAGCCGCAGCACCGGTACAAAGCAGAGCCGCAGCACGGCATCCCGCAGTAAAAAGCAGCAGACCGGCGGCGAGAGCAGGGTGGCGCTGGGCATTATTCTGGCGGCGCTGGTGCTGGGGCTTATCGCACGCGCCATCAGCATGGGACTTGTGTAATTGCAATGTTTTTGCGATTCTGGCGGTAAATTGGAAAGCAAAAACGTTTGTGCTGTACAAAACAACCAAAAAAACAGCAGACTGTCCCGCAGAAAAACGGTCATTGCACCTCTTGCGGGAAATGTGAAACGGATTTATAATAAGCATGAAAACGTTTACACATTGCCACCGGAGAGGGAACGGAGAAAACAACCCTATGACCATCAGTGATATTGCAAAGCTGGCAGGTGTTTCCAGCGCTGCGGTCAGCCGCTATTTGAACGGCGGCCCCCTCAGCGAGCAGAAGCGTGCCGTGATACAAGCCGTAGTGGAAAAGACCGGTTACAGCCCGGACACTGCCGCCCAGACCCTGCGCACCGGCAAGGTGCGTCAGGTGGGGGTCATTGTGCCCAGCATCAGCTCCCAGTCGGTGGGGCAGATCATCAGCGGCATTGCATCCGAGCTGGGCGCAAGCCGCTACCTGATGCTGCTGGCGAACACCGAGCTGGACGAACAGATGGAGCTGGAATATCTTACAGCATTGCAGCGCAACCATGTAGCCGGCATCATTTTGCTGGGCTATGATTCCAGCCCGCAGCTGTGCAAGGCATTGAAAGACTGCCGCGTGCCTGTGGTGGTAACGGGGCAGCGCTTTGCAGACCTGCCCTGCGTTTATAATGATGACCGCTCTGCCGCCCGCGACCTGACCCGGAAGATGCTGGAGCATGGCCGCAGAAATATCGTGTACATCGGCGGCAGCGAGCAGGACGCCGCCACCGGCATTGCCCGCCGTCAGGGTGTGCAGGATGCGCTGCGGGAGGTGGGACTAAATGCGGACAGTCTGCCCCGCGCCTATTGCACGGCCTTTTCCATGGAAGAGGGACACCGCTGCATGGAGGAGCTGCTGGCGCGCTGCCCGCAGCTGGACGGTGTGGTCTGCGTGACCGACACCGTGGCCTTTGGCGCTTTGCAGGTGCTGCGCGCTGCCGGGCGCAAAGTAGGAGAGGATACAGGCCTTGCTGGCATCGGAGACAACTGGGCAGGCAAGGTGGTAGAGCCCGGCCTGACAACTATCCGCTTTTATCAGCGGCAGGTAGGGCAGGAAGCTGCCCGGATGCTGCTGCAAAGCTTGGAGCACACCGGGCCGGACGCTGCGCCGGTGCGCCAGACCACGCTGGGCTATACGCTGGTAGAGCGCGGCTCACTGTAAAAAAGAGGAACAAATGAAACAAAAACTGATCTTTTTAGATATCGACGGCACACTGCTGCCCCCGGGCGAGATGCTGATCCCCCAAAGCACGGTCGGGGCGCTGCACAAGGCGCACGCCAACGGCCACAAGCTGTTTTTGTGCACCGGGCGCAACCTGCGCATGACCCAGCCGCTGCTGGATTACGGCTTTGACGGCGCGGTGTGCAGCGCCGGCGGCTATGTGTTCTGCGGGGACAAGGTGCTGGTAGACCTGCCCATGGAGCCGGACCTTGCAAAGGATGTGTGCAGCGCCATGGAGCGCCACGGCGTGGAGTGTACGCTGGAAGCGCGGGATGCCACCTACGGCAGCCTGAAGATGATAGAGCGCTGGAGCTTCACCCACCGGGATGCAGGCAATCTGAACAGCGAAGCCGCCCGCTGGCGCAAGGCTATGGAGGACGGCATGACCATCAGTCCGCTGGCCGATTACAAGGGCGAGCCGCTGTATAAGATCGTGTATATCGCGGAGCGCAGCGAGGACTTGGACGAGGCGAAGCGCCTGTACGAGGACAGATTCGTGTTCTGCGAGAGCAAGCTGGACGGTCTGGATGGCGGCTATGTGAACGGCGAACTCATCAACCGCAAATTTGATAAAGGACGCGGCATCAAGGCCGTCTGCGACTATCTCGGCGTGCCCCTGCAGGACAGCATCGGCTTTGGCGACAGCGACAACGACCTGCAGATGACCGATGTGGTCGGCGTCAGCGTCTGTATGGCCAACGGCTCTGCAAGCCTGAAGCAGCGCTGCGACCGCATTGCCCCCTCGGTGTACGAGGACGGCATCGCCAAAGAATTTGCAGCTTTAGAGCTGATTTGATTGGTTTGGATTTGGAGACCGTTTCCAGTTGAAACTCCTCTCCTGTGAAAATTCAATCCCGGAAAGTCCGCAGACTTTCCGGGATTGTTCTTTAATAATAAAATTCCTATTGATATGGCCAGAGCGGAAGCGGAGGCCATTCAAAATCGTCTTACAGCAAAAAAGGAGCACCGCACAAAAATACTGTGCGGTGCTCTTTTTGGTTCATAGATCAGTAGTGCAGATCCTCTGCGGTCAACGCTTCCAGTACGGGCAGCATGGCAGCGGCTTCAGCTTTGGCAGCGGGCAGATCCATATCGCGGTAGTTGCCGCACTCCACCTCGCTGGCACCGGGCACAGCGCCCTCAAAGCCAGCCATAAAGCGGTAGGCATCCACCGTCAGCTGCAAGGCCTGTGCAGGGGTCAGCCCCCGAGTAAGCAAGTAAAAGCCGGTGCGGCAGCCCATGGGGCCAACATAGATCACCCCGTCTTTCACGGCGCTGTTGCGCGCGTAGGTGGCAAACAGGTGCTCCAGCGTGTGGGCGGCAGCGGTGGTCAGGTAATCGCCCTGATTGGGCTTTTTCATGCGAATGTCCCAAGTGAGCACATCGCCGTCCTGACGGCTCAGATACATCCCGCGCTCCAGCCGGGTGTGATCCACGCAAAAGCTTGCGATACGTTCCATACTACGTTCTCCTTTATCAGCCCTGCAGGCGCTGCACACTGCCGTGTGCGCAGTCCACAGCCACCATCAAACCATCGCGGATGTGGCTGGTAGCACCGGCGGCACCCACAACGGTGGGCTTCAGCAGTGCCTTGCCGGCAATGGCGGCGTGGCTGTTCAGGCCGGGTTCCTCTACCACCAGAGCGGCAGCGTCGCGCACAAAGCTCAGCATCTCGTTGCTGGTGGAGGGTACCACCAGCACCATGCCGGGCTTGAACTTGGCGCGCACCTCGTCCATGGTGCGGCAGACGCAGGCCTTGCCGCTGGCAACATCGTTGTTCTCAGGGCCGACACCCACGCCGGTAGCCAGACAGTTGCCCACCATGTGGATCTTGATCATGTTGGTGGTGCCGGAAACGCCTACGGGCACGCCTGCGGTCACAACAGCCAGCTCGCCGTTGTGCAGGTAGCCGTTCTCCTTGGCCAGAGCGGTGGACATCTCGATCAGCTCATCGGTGCTGTGTGCCAGAGACATCATCAGCGGAGTGATGCCCCAGCTCAGGGACAGCTGACGCTGCACCTGCTCGCGCATGACGCAGGCAATGATGGGCTGCTGCGGGCGGTACTTGCTCAGCAGGCGGGCGGTGGTGCCGGACTCAGACACGGTGACGATGGCGGCGGCGTTCACGTCCCGTGCGGTCAGGCAGGCAGCATGGGCGGTAGCGTCGGAGACGCTGATCTTGCCGGGGTTGGAATCCATCGTGCGGCCGCGCAGATGGAAGCCCTCCTGCTCGGTGCGCTCGGCAATGGCGGACATGGTCTTGAGCGCCTCCACGGGGTAGGCACCGGCAGCGGTCTCACCGGACAGCATAATGGCAGAGGTGCCGTCGTAGATGGCGTTTGCCACGTCCGAGATCTCGGCGCGGGTGGGGCGGGGGTTCACAATCATGCTGTCCAGCATCTGGGTAGCGGTGACGATGGGCTTGCCGAAGGAGAAGGAGCGCTCGATGATGGTCTTCTGGATGCCGGGCAGCTCGGTGAAGTCGATCTCCACGCCCAGATCGCCACGGGCCACCATCACGGCGTCGGCAGCAGCCAGAATGCTGTCGATGTTGTTCACGCCCTCGCGGTTCTCGATCTTTGCAATGATGCGGATGTTGGAGTCGTACTGGTTCAGCAGGTTGCGGATATCGTACACGTCCTGTGCGGTGCGCACAAAGGAGGCGGCGATGAAATCGTAGCCCTGCTGGATGCCGAAGATGATGTCATCCTTATCGCGCTGGCTCATATACGGCATGGACAGGTGCACGCCGGGCACGTTGACGCCCTTCTTGTTCTTGATTTTGCCGTTGTTCAGCACGGTGCAGACGATGTCGGTGTCGTTCACGGTCTGGATCTGCAGCTTGATCAGGCCATCGTCCAGCATGATGGTGCCGCCCGGCTCCACGTCCATGGGCAGGTCCTTGTAGGTGATGGAGCAGATCTCGTTGGTGCCCTCCACATCGCGGGTGGTCAGGGTAAAGGTCTGGCCTGCAACCAGATTCTCAACGCCGTTCTTGAAGTCCTTCAGGCGGATCTCGGGACCCTTGGTGTCCAGCAGTGCGGCCACGGGCTTGCCCAGCTCCTCGCGCAGAGCCTTCAGCTTTTCAAAGCGGCCCAGATGCTCCTCGTGGGAACCGTGGGAAAAATTGAAACGGGCCACGTTCATGCCGTTGGCGATCAGATCGCGCAGCACGCCTTCCTTATCGGTGGAAGGGCCAAGGGTGCAAATAATTTTCGTCTTTCTCATGCAATATACCTCCGTCAACTCTCTCTTACTTATATCCGGCACAGCATCCCTGCAGGCTGCTGTGTATGACCAAGGGGAACAAAAAAGTTCCCGGTACAGCGGGTCGGTTTATGTGGTAAAGCGGAAAACCCAAAACTCTACCACCTATTATTATAATCATTCCGGTGCAAGAGAGCAAGAGGAATTTTTGCTTGAATACAAGTTTTTGCATCTGTTTATGTTTGTGGGAGAGATTGTGGAAAACTTAACGATGCGCCGCAGCTTTCCGCGTGCCGTTTGACAGGGGAAAACTGCTGCAAAACGTAAAAACTGATAAGACCGCGCAAGGCCGCTTCCTCTTGCATCGGAGGGGCTTTTTGCTTATAATAAGGGTAATAAAGTAGTACTGTTCCGGGACGCGTCCCGGAGAAATGGAGTGACCACTATGGAAAAACGCGTTTTTCTGATCGTGCTGGACAGCTTTGGCATCGGCGCAGAGCCGGACGCCGCTGCCTTCGGTGACGCAGGCACCAACACCTTGGGTGCCATTGCAAAACACCCCAATTTCAATTGCCCCAATCTGCGCAAGCTGGGCTTATTCAACATTGACGGCGTGACCGCAGGGGAGAGAGCGGATGCTCCGGCGGCTGCCTTTGCCCGCCTGCAGGAGCAGAGCATGGGCAAGGATACCACCATTGGCCACTGGGAGATCGCCGGTGTGGTCAGCCCGGAGCCGCTGCCCACCTTCCCCGAGGGCTTCCCGGAGGAACTGATCCGGGAGTATGAGCAAAAGACCGGCCACAAGGTGCTGTGCAACAAGCCCTATTCCGGCACGCAGGTACTGAAGGACTACGGCGAGCAGGCCATGCGGGAAAACGCCCTCATCGTCTACACCAGCGCCGACAGCGTTTTTCAGGTGGCCGCCAACGAGGAGCTGGTGCCGGTGCAGGAGCTGTACCGCTACTGTGAGATCGCCCGGGAAATGCTCAAGGGCAAGTACGGCGTGGGCCGCGTGATCGCCCGCCCCTTCCTTGGCAACAGCGCGGACACCTTCTACCGCACCACCAACCGCCACGACCTGAGCCTGAAGCCGCCCCGCGCCACTATGCTGGATCTGCTGAAAGATGCCGGTAAGGACGTGATCGCCGTGGGCAAGATCTACGATATCTTTGACGGCGAGGGCGTGACCGAAAAGATCAAGACCACCGGCAACACCAACGGCATCGCCTTTACCAAGGCCTTGCAGACCCGGGATTTTGAAGGCCTTGCTTTCGTGAATCTGGTGGATTTTGATATGCTCTACGGCCACCGCCGCGATGTGGCAGGCTACGCAGCCGCCGCTACGGAATTCGACCGTTTTCTGGCCGACTTCCTGCCGGGGATGCGGGAGGGTGACCTGCTCATGATCACCGCCGACCACGGCTGTGACCCCTCCTATACCAAGACCACCGACCATACCCGCGAATATGTGCCGTATCTGGTCTGCGGCAAGGGCGTAAAGGCGGGTACGGATCTGGGCACCAAGCTGTGCTTCGGCACCATCGCCCAGACTATCTGCGAGTATCTGGAAGTGGACGCTTCCACGCTGGACGGCCAGAGCGTATGGCAGGAGATCCGGGCATAAAACGCCCCAAAAGCAAGAAGAACAGGAGCGTGAAACGATGCGTATTTATGATCTGATCGCAAAAAAGCGGGATGGCGGCACCCATACCCGGGAAGAGCTGGAGGCCATTGTCAACGGCTTTGTCTGCGGGGATGTGACCGACTACCAGATGGCTGCATGGATGATGGCAGTCTACCTGTGCGGCATGACCAATGAGGAGACCGCCGAGCTGACCGATGTAATGGCGCACAGCGGCGTGATGGTAGACCTTTCGCCCATTCCGGGCATCAAGGTGGACAAGCACTCCACCGGCGGCGTGGGCGATAAGACCACGCTGGTCATTGCGCCCATCGTGGCGGCCTGCGGGGTGAAGATCGCCAAAATGAGCGGTCGGGGCCTCGGCCACACCGGCGGCACCATTGATAAAATGGAAAGCGTGCCCGGCACAAAGACCGCCCTCTCGCAGGAGGAGTTTTTTGCACAGGTGAACCGGATCGGCCTGTCGGTCATCGGCCAGAGCGAGGGCATTGCCGTGGCGGATAAAAAGATGTACGCCCTGCGGGACGTTACCGCCACCGTCAGCTGCATCCCGCTCATTGCGTCCAGCATCATGTCCAAAAAACTGGCTTCCGGCTCGGACGCCATTCTGCTGGACGTCACCACCGGCACCGGCGCCTTTATGAAAACTGTCGACCAGAGCATTGAACTGGCGCAGCTGATGGTCGCCATCGGCACCCACCATGGCCGCAGGGTAGCCGCTATGATCACCGATATGGACACCCCGCTGGGTCACAACATTGGCAACAGTCTGGAAGTGATGGAGAGCATGGACGTGCTCAAGGGCCACGGTCCGGCAGACCTGACCGAGGTGTGCCTGCAACTGGCAGCCAATATGCTGGTGCTGGCGGGCAAGGGCGATGCCGCCCACTGCCGCGCCATGGCCGAGGCTGTCATTGCGGACGGTTCTGCCTTTGCCAAGTGCAAGGAAATGTTTGCCGCACAGGGCGGCGACATCCGGGTGCTGGACGATTACAGCCTGTTTGCACAGCCCGCCGCCAGTTACGAGCTGCTGGCCGAGCAGGATGGTTACATTGTGGCCAACGATGCCGAAAAGATCGGCTCTGCCAGTGTGCTGCTGGGCGCAGGCCGCCAGAAAAAGGGCGATCCGCTGGACTTTGCCGCCGGTATCACCCTGCACAAAAAGCGCGGCGACTATGTCCATAAGGGCGAAAGCCTTGCCACCTTCTACGGCGCAGCGGACAAGTTTGAAGCCGCCGCTGCCGAGTACCGCAGCGGCCTTGTGTACGGCGCGGAAAAGCCGGAGGAAGCCCCGCTGGTGTACGCCCTTGTCACCAAGGACGGCGTAGAGCGGTACTGAATCTTATAAAACCTCTAAGGGGCTGCTGCACAAAAGCTGTGCGGCAGCCCCTTTTTTGCGCTTTCACGCTGAAAACAGACCATCTTGCACAAAGGAATGGTCGTTTTTTAAGCATTTCGCTGTATTTGCGGGACAAATGGTAGAACTTTACGGTGGGATATGTTATACTATACTGTGATTGCTAGCCCCGGGAAAAGGGGCTGCCAAAGGAGAAAGGACTTGTTATGAAGATCATTCTGGTGGGCGGCGGCAAGGTCGGTACGGCTCTGGCACGCCAGCTCAGCGAGGAAGGCCACAACGTGACTGTGGTGGACACCAACAAGGCGCGCGTGGAGCACCTGACCGAAAGCTACGACGTGCTGGGCATCGTGGGCAATGGCTCGTCCATCACCACCCTGTCCGAGGCGGGCATTGAGGATGCGGACGTGTTCATTGCGGTCACCGGCTCGGACGAACTGAATCTGCTTTGCTGCATGTTTGCCAAAAAGGCGGGGCACTGCCACGGCATTGCCCGCGTGCGCAACCCGTCTTACAGCCACGAGCTGGACTTTATCAAAAAGCAGATCGGCATTTCCGCCATCATCAACCCGGAAATGGCAGCGGCAAAGGAGATCTCTCATCTGCTGCGGTTCCCCGGTGCCAGCAAGATCGATACCTTTGCGGACGGCCGTGTGCGGCTGATCAAGTTTGCGCTGCCCGATGCACTGGACGGTGTAGCCATCCGCGAGATCCCCACCCGGCTCAAGAGCGATATTCTGGTGTGCGCAGTAGAGCGTGACGGCGGGGTCATCATCCCCAACGGTAACTTTGTGCTGCAAAAGGGTGATCAGGTCACCTTCCTTGCCACGCAGGAAAAGGCACACGCCTTCTTCCAGCAGCTGCATCTGCCGGTGCAGCCGGTACGCAACGCCCTGATCGTGGGCGGCGGTGCCATTGCCTACTACCTCAGTCAGGAATTGCTGGAAAACCATGTGCGGGTGCGCATCGTGGAGCGGGACGCAGCCCGCTGCGTAGAGCTGGCCGAGCAGCTGCCCGGCGCACAGATCCTGAACGAGGACGGCTCCAACCGCGAATTTCTGCTTTCCGAGGGTCTGGAATCCACCGAGGCCTTTGTGGCGCTGACCAACATCGACGAGGAGAACGTGCTGCTGACCCTGTTTGCCAAAAAGCACTCCAACGGCAAGCTGGTGACCAAGGTCAACCGTCTGGAATTTGACGATATTCTGGCCGGGCTGGATCTGGGCAGCGTGGTCTACCCCAAGTACATGACCTGTGACTACATCGTGCAGTACGTCCGTGCCCTGCAGAACGAGGCGGGCAGCAACATCAAGACCCTGTACCGCATTCTGGACGACCGCGTGGAGGCACTGGAGTTTACGGTGCACGAGGAGAGCGCCGCCACCGGCGTGCCCCTGAGCCAGCTGCACCTGAAAAAGAACCTGCTGCTGTGCTGCATTACCCGCGGCAGCAAGATTTTGATCCCCCGCGGCGGCGACCAAATTCAAGTGGGCGACAACGTCATCGTGGTCACGCTGGAGCATGGCCTGCACGATCTGCGCGATATCGTGGAGCACTGACGGAGGCGGACTATGAATTATGCGATCGTTTTCCGTCTGCTGGGCTATGTGCTGATGATCGAGGGCGCACTGCTGCTGCTGCCCGCCGCCGCCAGCTTAGTGTATGGCGAGTGGATGGTGCTGGGCGTGTTTCTGCTCACAGCTGCGGTCAGTGCCGGGATCGGCTACGCCCTGCACACCATCAAGCCCCGCAGTAAGGTGTTCTATATGCGCGAAGGCTTTGCGGCTACCTCGCTGTGCTGGGTGTTTATCTCGGTGATGGGCGCGGTGCCCTTTGTGCTCACCGGCTGCATCCCGAACCCCGTGGATGCCCTGTTTGAGACGGTCTCCGGCTTTACCACCACTGGTGCCAGCATCCTGCCCGCCGTGGAGGGGCTGCCCAACGGTATTCTGTTCTGGCGCAGCTTCACCCACTGGATCGGCGGCATGGGCGTTCTGGTGTTTCTGCTCTCGCTGCTGCCGCTGACCGGCGGCTCCCACGTCAACCTGATGAAAGCGGAAAGCCCTGGCCCGCAGGTGGATAAGCTGGTGCCCAAGGTACAGTCTACCGCTAAAATTCTGTACGGCATCTACTTTGCCCTTACCATGCTGGAACTGGTGTTCCTGCTGCTTGGCAGAATGCCCCTGTTCGAAGCCCTGCTTACCGCCTTTGGTACGGCGGGTACCGGTGGCTTCGGGTTCCGCAACGACAGTTTTGGCAGCTTTTCGCCCTACATCCAGTGGGTCGTGACCATCTTCATGATCCTGTTCGGCGTCAACTTCAACGCCTACTTCCTGCTGCTCATGCGCAAGTTCCGCCGCGCTGCTGCCAGCGAGGAGGTGCGGGGCTACTTTGTGGTCATTGCGGTGGCAGTGGGTATCATCACCGCCAATATTTATAGTATGTACAACAGCTTTGGCGAGGCGCTGCGGCAGGCCGCTTTTCAGGTGGGGTCCATCATCACCACCACCGGCTTTTCCAGCTGCGATTTTGACCTGTGGCCGACCCTCTCCAAAGAGATTCTGGTCATGCTCATGTTTATTGGTGCCTGTGCGGGCAGCACCGGCGGCGGCATCAAAGTGAGCCGCTTCCTTATTCTTGGCAAGACCTTAGTTAAGGAGCTCAAGACCGCTCTGCACCCGCAGGTGGTGGCACCCGCCCGCATGGACGGCAAGCTGCTGAACCACGAGACGATCCGAACCACCAATGTGTTCATTGCAGCGTATATCTTTATCTTTGCGGCCTCCTTTTTCCTCATCAGTCTGAACGGCTTTGATATGGTGACGAACTTTACCGCCGTGGCTGCTACCCTGAACAACATCGGCCCGGGCTTGGAAATGGCAGGCCCAATGCAGAACTTCGGCTGCTTTGCAGACCCCGCAAAGCTGGTGCTGATCTTCGATATGCTGGCCGGACGTCTGGAGATCTTCCCCATGCTGGTGCTGTTTATGCCGGATACATGGCGGCGGTTCTGAGCCGTTTGCGGCACGGGACAGGCAAAATATTATTTCGGAACACCGGAGTTTCTATGGACGCTCCGGTGTTCTTTTTTGTGAAGAAAGCCGGAACGGCAGGTGGCAACGGTTAGAAATACCTTGCGTTCAGTGCTGTATTGCAGTATGATTATGGTATCAATATTTCGACCCTCTCCCTTGGGCGGGTCAAAGCCCTCCGCAAACAAAATCGTTCCGTATCATCAGGTAAGAAGAAAGCAAAACAATAAAACGTACAGGAGGAAATTACTATGGGTTTGATCAAAGCAGGTATGAGCGCACTGGGTGGAACGCTTGCAGACCAGTGGAAGGAATTTTTCTATTGCGATTCTCTGGACAAAGACGTGCTGATGGTCAAGGGTCAGAAGCGCACCTCCCGCCGCAGCTCTAACCACGGCGAGGATAATATCATCACCAACGGCAGCGGCATTGCTGTGGCCGATGGCCAGTGTATGCTCATCGTGGAGCAGGGCAAGGTGGTGGAGGTGTGCGCCGAGCCGGGCGAGTTCACCTTCGATTCTTCCACCGAGCCCAGTGTGTTTACTGGCAACTTCGGCGATAGTCTGGCCGCTACCTTCCAGACCGTGGCCAAGCGCTTTACCTACGGCGGCGACACCGGCAAGGACCAGCGCGTGTACTACATCAACACCAAGGAGCTGGGCGAGATCCTGTACGGCACCGCTACGCCCATCCCGTTCCGCGTGGTGGTCAGCGAGGAGCGGGGCTATAAGCTCTCGGTCAATCTGCGCTGCAACGGCAGCTTTACCTACCGCATCTGCGACCCGCTGCTGTTCTACACCAATGTGTGCAGCAATGTCTCCAACCAGTACGATGCCTCGGAGCTGGCTCCCCGCCTGAAGAGCGAGCTGATGAACGCTTTGCAGCCGGCGCTTGCCACCCTTTCCGCCAACAAGGTGCAGTATTACGAGATCCCCGCCCATACGCTGGAGATCTCGGACGCCCTGAACGAGCAGCTGTCCAACGTCTGGCGCAAAAAGCGCGGCATTGAAGTGTTCTCCTTCAACATCAACTCCCTGTCCATCCCGGAGGAGCAGCAGAAGAAGATCACCGAGTGGGAAGAGAACGCCATGACCACCGACCCCACCACCGCCGCAGCCCGTCTGGTGGGCGGTCAGATTGATGCCATGAAGACCGCCGCCGGGAACACCGCCGGTGCCATGACCGGCTTTATGGGCATGGGCATGGCAGCCGGTGCAGGCGGCATGGGCGGCATGAACGCCCAGAACCTGTTCGCCATGGGCCAGCAGGCCGCAGCACCTCAGCAGCAGACTTCTGCCGCCGACAGCTGGAAGTGCAGCTGCGGCGCTACCGTTACCGGCAAGTTCTGCCCGGAATGCGGCAGCAAAAAGCCGGAGCCGAAGCCCGCTGCCGACAGCTGGACTTGCAGCTGCGGTGCTACCGTTACCGGCAAATTCTGCCCGGAGTGCGGCAAGCCCCGCCCGGCGGCAGCAGAGGGCTGGACCTGCAGCTGCGGCGCGGTGAACAAGGGCAAGTTCTGCTCCGAGTGCGGCAAACCCAAGCCTGCCGGTACGCCCAAGTATAAGTGCGACAAGTGCGGCTGGGAACCGGCCGACCCTGCACACCCGCCCAAGTTCTGCCCGGAGTGCGGCGACCCCTTTGACGACAACGACCGCAGCTAAGCCCGGCGCACAGCCCGCTGCACAATAACTGAACACACTGCGGGGCAGGGAAGAAGCCGAAGCCCCTGCCCCGCAGTGCATAATAGGAGGAAACGCTATGGCAGGAATGCTGGAATATAAGTGCCCCTGCTGCGATGGTGCCATCCAGTTCGACAGCACCACCCAGAAGATGAAATGTCCCTACTGCGACACTGAGTTTGAGGTGGATGCACTGAAGGGCTACGATGAGGACCTGAAAGACCAAAAGCCCAGCGAGATGAACTGGGGCACCCCCGGCGGCAGCTGGGCAGAGGGCGAGACCGCCGGTCTGCATACTTACGTCTGCAAGAGCTGCGGCGGCGAGATCGTGGGCGACGACACCATGGCCGCCTCGGCCTGCCCCTTCTGCGGCAACCCCATCGTTTTGACCGGACAGTTTGCCGGAGACCTGCGCCCCGACCTCATCATCCCCTTCAAGCTGGATAAAAAGGCTGCCAAGGCAAAATTGCAGGAGCACCTCAAGGGCAAGACCCTGCTGCCCAAGGTGTTCCGCAGCCAGAACCATATCGATGAGATCAAGGGCGTGTATGTGCCTTTCTGGCTGTACGACAGCGATGCCGACGCCCAGCTGCGCTTTACCGCCACCCGCACCCGCTGCTGGTCGGATGACGACTACGATTACACCGAGACCAGCTACTACTCCGTGCGCCGGGACGGCGTGCTGGGCTTTGACGCGGTGCCGGTGGATGGCTCCTCCAAGATGGAGGATGACCTGATGGAATCCATTGAGCCGTTTACCATGCAGGATGCCGTGCCCTTCAAGACCGCGTATCTGGCAGGCTATGTGGCCGATAAGTACGATGTGGACGCCCAAAAGAGCATCCAGCGCGCCAACGAGCGCATCCGTCAGTCCACCGAGGACGCCTTTACCCAGACCGTTACCGGCTACGACTCGGTCAAGGTGGAGAACAGCAGCATCCAGCTGCACGGCGGCAAGGCGAAATATGCCCTGTTCCCGGTGTGGGTGCTGAGCACCAGCTGGCGCGGCAACAACTACATTTTTGCCATGAATGGCCAGACGGGTAAGTTCGTGGGCGATTTGCCGGTAGATAAGGCCGCCGCCCGCAAGTGGACGCTGGGCCTTACCGCAGCCGTTGGTGCCGCATCCTATGCGGTGATGTGGCTGCTGTGGCTGGCCGGGATTCTGTAAAGGAGGGACGGAAGATGAAAAACACTGCTACCCGACTGCGCTCCCTCTGTGCTGCGCTGGCCGCACTGGTGCTTTTGCTGGCGCTGGCTGTACCGGCCTTTGCCGCAGACGGCTTTGCCGACCTGTATTACCGCATGAACGACAGCGCGGAAGTCCTGACCGAGGACGAGGACAGCGAGCTGGAAGCTTCACTGGAGGAGCTGAGCGTCCGCCAGAGCTTTGATGTGGTCGTTGCCACCATCAACTCGCTGGAAGACGAGGGCTACACCAGCATGGAAGAATACGCCGATGACCTGTACGATTACTGCCAGTTCGGCTACGGTGAAAACCGGGACGGTGTGCTGCTGCTGGTGAGCATAGGCGACCGCAAATGGCATATCTCCACCTGCGGCTACGGCATTACCGCCTTTACGGATGCCGGTATCCAGTACCTTGGCGAGCAGATGACCCCCGACATGGCAGACGGCGATTACGCCGCCGCCTTCCGCACCTTTATCCAGTGGACGGATGCGTATGTCACCGCCGCCCGCGAAGGTCAACCCTATGACGTAGATAATATGCCCAAGGAGCCGTTCTCTATCGTGTATCTGGGCGTGGCGCTGGTCATTGGTCTGGTGACGGCGCTGATCGTGACCGGCGTGATGAAGAGCCAGCTCAAGAGCGTGGCACCGCAGCGGGACGCAACCGACTATGTGCGGCAGGGCAGCATGAAGCTGACCAATCAGCGGGATCTGTTCCTGTACCGGGACGTGCACCGCACCGAGCGGCCGAAGGAGACTGATTCCGGCAGTTCCGGCGGCAGCTCCACCCACACCTCCTCCAGCGGCACCACCCACGGCGGCGGAGGCGGTTCGTTCTGAACGCAGCCGCTGCCCGGAACCACCGGGAGGGCCGGACACTGACCGAAAATAAAAATCTGAAGCAGAAGGGAGCATACGATGGGACTTTTTGACAAGATGAAGCAGGCTGCCACCAACATTTCCAGCAACCAGACCGTCACCTTTACCTTTCAGGCACTGCCGGAAAGTCTTGCACAGATGCAGGCAATGCCGGAGGCCAGTCTGGATACCCCCTTTAAGACGGCGGCGCTTACCGTCTGCGCCTTGTGCGTCTACGGTGCCGATAAAAGCATCGGGCTGGAAATGCTCAACTGGCTGCGGGGTCCCCGCCCCATGAACGGGCAGGAGGTCTCCTTTTTGAACGACCGCTTCCGGGACGGCAAGAGCTATATCCCGTTCTCCTACTTTGCAGGCGCTGCACCGGATAACGACTATACCCCCCGCCAGCCCTTCACCCTGCTGGTGGGCAGCAACCACACCTCCAACACCGAGGAGGGCTATTGCAAGCTGTTCATCCCCTGCGGCGGTGCCGACAGCCCCCGCCCCATCACCCTGCGCCGCAAGGGCAACGGGCAGTGGTTCTTGTGGGAGCAATACCTGATGACCGGCATCCAGATACCGAAATCCGCCGACCCGTGGGCATAAAAAAGGAGCGGATATGAAAGCCATGAAAACTTTTGCAGCGCTGCTGGCGCTGACCATCGGCCTTGCAGGCTGCGGCGGGTCGTCCAAGGGCGGCAGCTGACCCGGCACACAGCCCCTTCCCGCGCACCGATAGAAACCCCCTTTTTCCGCACAGCAATCACAACACAAAAAACGAAAGGAGCACCCCATGAAACAATGATTCTCAAAACGAACGCGCCTTGTCAGTGCCCTTTTGACGCTGGCTATGGTATTCACCTTCCTGCCCTTCAGCGCGTTGGCGGCAGGGGGGTGAATGCTAATAGCACCATCGAACTGTCCTCTTACTATTTCCCGGATGATGCGTTCCGGGAATATCTCAAAAAGTTTGACACAGACGACGATACGTTTCTGAGTACAGCCGAACGGGTAGATGTCAAGGGAATCAGTGTTTGGGGCAAGGGCATTGAAACCTTGGAAGGCATCGAGTACTTTCCTAAGTTGGAGACTCTGTATTGCGCCAATAACAAGCTGACGGAACTGGATGTGAGCAAAAATACCAACTTGATAGAGTTGGAGTGCTACCAAAACCAGCTGACGGAACTGGATGTGCGCCAGAATACCAAATTGGTGACGCTGTGGTGCAGCCAAAACAATCTGACCAGCTTGAATGTGGAGAATACGAAAGTTGACCTCTCCGCTAGCTACCTTTCAAAATTTGAAGCAGAGAACAACACCTATTCCATTGCGGTGGGAAGCGACCGCACCTTTGACCTGCGCACCCTCCCCGGTAAATTTGACGTGAGCAAGGCCACCAACTGGAACGGCGGCACTGTGAGCGGCAAAACCCTGACGGTGAACGAGGGCGAGAACCAAGTGACCTACACCTACAATTGCGGCAAGGATTACAGTGAGACCTTTGTCCTGAACGTGAAGGACGTCCCGGACGGCACGGCAACGCCTCCCTCCGGCGGCGATACCCCGGGCGGCACCACCCCCGGCACCCCCGGCGGTTCCACCGGCGGCGGTGCAATCGTCATCGTGGCGGCGGCTGGCGCAGCGGTGGCTGGCGTTGTGGGCTACGGCGTGTACAATTATGTTTCCGGCCAGAAGCTGCAAGCCCTGCTGCCGGAAGGCGTGGCTGCACCCGAAAACCGCGCCCAGACCGCGCTGCTGCTGTGGAACACCGCAGGCCGTCCCGAGCCTGCCGAGGCCCCGGCCTTTGCAGACGTGGCAGACCCGGATACCGCCAAGGCAGCCCAGTGGTGCGTGGAGCAGGGCCTGATGAAGCGCCGCCTGAACGGCAAATTTGCCCCCGGCAGCAGCATCCCGGCCTATCAGGTGCTGAACGCCTACCGCAAGGTGGCAGGCTAAGCCCCGCTTTGCACTGCGCATAAACGTACCGGCAGCGCGCTGCCCGCAGTAAAGTAAAGCAATAAAAAACCGACCCGCAGCAGCCGGACGCACCCGCGCCCCGGCAACCGCTGCGGGTCGGTTTTTACTTTTCTGCCGCCCGACACAAACGACTGATTTTTTCTGTGCCTTTGGGGCTATACTTCCAGTGCAGACGATTTTATATGCAGCAAGGAGCAGACACATGGGCATTTGGGAAAATCTGGGCATGGGCGGTTACCGGGGCTTTTCGCGCCCGGCGGCGCGGCTGTTGCAGCAGGCGGTGCAGCTGGCGGGGGATTTGGGCTGTGAGCAGGCAGATACCAGCCACCTTTTGCTTGCCATGCTGCGGCAGCAGGGCGCTGCGGCGCAGTTCCTCACCCGGAAAAACATCACCGAGCCGGAGGTGCGCCGCCAGCTGGCGCAGCGCCGCAGCGCCCCGGCACAGCGGCTGACCCGGCAGGCTATGGCACCGGATCTGCGCCGCACCATGGACTACGCGCTCATTGGGGCGCAGAACGCCCACGTCAGCCGGGCAGAGCCGGAACACCTGCTCTGCGCCATGCTGGAGGATGACGGCTGCGCCGCCGGGCTGCTGCTGGCGGAGATGGGGCTTCCGCTCACCGAAGCAGTGCGGGAGTGCCGCCAGCTGAGCGGACAGTTCGTGCTGCCCGCCCAGCCCCGGGTGTCGGCAAGCATCCCCCGGGGCAGCCGTGCCAGCGATAAATATTGCCGCGACCTGACCCGCCGCGCCGCCGAAGGGGAACTGGACCCGGTGTTCTGCCGGGAAGCCGAGCTGGACCGCATGGTGGAGATATTATGCCGCCGCCAGAAAAACGACCCCTGTCTGATTGGCGAGCCGGGCGTGGGCAAAACGGCGCTGGCCGAAGGTCTGGCGCTGCGCATTGCTGCCGGACAGGTGCCCAGAGCGCTGCAAGGGCGGCGGCTGCTGGCGCTGGATATGGCCAGTTTGGTGGCGGGTACCAAGTACCGGGGCGATTTTGAGGAGCGGCTGAAAAACCTGCTGGAAGAGCTGGTGCGGGACGGCACCGCCATCCTGTTTATTGATGAATTCCACACCATCGTGGGTGCCGGTGCCGCCGAGGGTGCTATCGATGCCGCCAGCATCTTAAAGCCGGTGCTTGCCCGGGGCGAATTGCAGATCATCGGTGCAACCACCAATCAGGAGTTCCGCACCCACATCCAGAAGGATGCCGCGCTGGAACGCCGCTTTGGCAGGGTGCAGGTGGAGGAACCCACCCCCGCACAGGCGGTGGAGATCCTCAACGGCCTTGCGCCCCGCTACGAGCGCTACCACAACGTGCGCCTGCCGCCCCAGACCCTGCAGGCGGCGGTGGAGCTTTCGGTGCGGTATCTGCCCGGGCGCTGCCTGCCGGATAAGGCCATCGACCTTGTGGACGAAGCCTGTGCGGCGGCGCGCATCCTTGCCGAAAAGGAGCAGCGCACCCAGCCGGTGCTCACCCCGGAGGATATCGCCCGGGTGGTGGCAGCCGCCAGCGGTGTGCCCGCCCAGCGGGTGGGCGAACAGGAGCGGGAGCGTCTGGACAAGCTGGAAAGCCGCCTGAACGCGGAAATTGTCGGCCAGCAGCGGGCGGTGGCAGCGGTGGCGGGAGCCATCCGGCGCAGCCGCACCGGTCTGGGGGAGCCGGGGCGTCCTATCGGTGCTATGCTGTTTTTAGGCCCCACCGGTGTGGGCAAGACCGCACTGGCACGGGCGCTTGCCGTCAGCTGGTTCGGCAGCGAGAAGGCGCTGCTCAAATTTGATATGTCGGAGTATCAGGAGCAGCACACCGCCGCCCGGCTGCTGGGTGCGCCGCCGGGCTACCTTGGCCACGATGAGGGCGGGCAGCTGACCGAAGCCGTGCGCCGCCGCCCGTACAGCGTGGTGCTGTTTGACGAGATCGAAAAGGCGCACCCGGATATCCAGAATATCCTGCTGCAAATTTTGGAGGACGGTCAGCTGACCGATGCCATGGGCCGCAAGGCGGATTTCCGCAATACCATCGTGCTGCTCACCTCCAACTTGGGCGCACGGTTCTTGGCGGGGCAGAACGCGCCGCTGGGCTTTGCCGCCGGGGCAGAAGCCGTGTTTGAAAAGCAGTCCGCACAGGCCGTGGAGGAGGCCAAAAAGTGGTTCCGCCCAGAGTTGCTCGGGCGGCTGGACGAGGTGATCGTGTTCCGTCCGCTGGCAGAGGAAAACCTCTGCGCCATTGCAGAAAAAATGCTCTGCCAGCTGGAGCAGCGCGCCGCCCGCAGCGGCTACCGGCTGCGCCACACCCCGCAGGTGGGGGCAGCACTGGCGGCCCGGGCGCAATCGGCCTATGGTGCGCGGGAACTGCGCCGTCAGGTGGACAGGGCGGTGGAGCAGGCGCTTGCAAACCGCATTGCCGCCGGAACTGCCTGCGTAGGGCAGCACTGGACGGCAGACTGCGCCGCCGATGGCAGCATCGTTTTGCGGGAGGATGAAACCATAACCCTATAAGAAAATAGCAAAATAGCGTTTTTGCTTGCAACCGGCGCGGTTTTCGACTATTATAGAGGAAATAGAGTTACAACAGGGAGGATCCCGATGCACACGCTGTTTCTTCTCAACCCCGCAGCCGGAAAGGCCGACTGTACCCGCACCCTGCCGCAGCAGATCGCGGCGGCTGCTGCCGGTGCCGGGCTTGCCCCGGAGGACTACACCATCCGCGTCACCACCCACGCAGGTCACGCCCGGGAACTAGCCCGCGCTGCCGCCGCTGCCGCCCAGAAGGCCGGGGTGGAACTGCGCATTTTTACCGCCGGCGGTGACGGCACCTTCAACGAGGCGCTCACCGGTGCCCACGGCTTTGATAAGACCGCCGTGGGTTGCCTGCCCTATGGCAGCGGCAACGACTTTCTGCGCACCTACGGTACAAAGGAGGAGTTTCTGGATCTGGACGCCCAGCTGGCCGGTGGGGCAGTGCCCATCGACCTGATGCGCACCAGTCTGGGACTTTCTGCCACCATCTGCGCCGCCGGTCTGGACGCACAGGTGGCCTACGGCATCCCCAAGTTCCGGCGCATCCCCCTGTGCGGCGGCGAAGCAGCCTATGCGCTGTCCATCGCCCAGCAGTTGTGCGGGCATATCGGCCGCAGGGTGGAGTACGTTATTGACGGCGAGGTGCTGACCGTGGACTGCCTGATGTGTGCGGTGTGCAATGGCCGCGCCTACGGCGGCGGCTTTATGGCAGGGCCGGAGGCACAGCCGGATGACGGCTGGCTGGATGTGTTCATCGTGCGCAAGGTCAGCCGCCGGGTCATTGCAAAGCTGCTGATGCTGTACAAAAACGGCCAGCACTTTCAAAACGGCCAGCTGACCGAGGCCGCAAAGCCCTACTTTATCTACCGCCGCGCAAAATCGGTCAGCCTGCGGGCAGCAGATGGCCGCGGGCCCATCATTGCCACCGTGGACGGCGAGTGCGCCCCCTGCAAGCAGGTGTCGGTACAGGTGCAGCCGTTGACAGGACGCGTGCTGCTGCCGCTGCCCGCCTACCAGCGCTTTACCGCTAAAAAAGCGGCTGTGAAGTAAAAAATAAACCAAACAAGGCCGCTGCACAGAAAAACGTGCAGCGGCCTTGAATTTTGTTTGTCAGGTGGTAGCTTTGGCGTGGCGCTGCCGCACCCGGCGTTCCAGCGCCTTATAAAGCCAGCTCAGGCAGAGCGTGAGCAAAAATACGGTCAGGGTCCAGACCACAGGCTGCACTGGAAGGTTAAGCTTGTCCGCGAACCACTCCATATACCGGATCAGTACCTGATGGATCAGAAAGCCGTAAGGGGAGAGCCCGGCCAGCCACAAAAACGGCTTTGCGGAAAGCAGCCGGGAAATGAACCCCTTGCCCACGGCAAGCAGCCAGACCAGCAGCACCGCAGAGGGGATAAACAGCACATTGTACCGGAAGGCCACTGCGCCCAGAACCCCCACCTGTTTGGCGGCGATAAACAGGCTGCCGCCCGCAAGCAGCACAGCGGCAAGTTCCAGCAGGGAGAAAGCACCGCCCGGCAGGGTGCTCTCCGGTTTGCGGTTTCGATAAAGGCAGCCCATACAACAGCTGATGGTAAAATCTCCCGCCCGGAACAGCGGACACAGATAGGTCAGGTAAAATACTGCCGTTCCGCTAAGTCCGGCCTTCCAGACCGCGAGGGAGAAAAGGCACTGTGCGCAGAAGATTGCAGCGGCAATGCGGCGCAGTCTGCGTGCATCGGCCTTTTTCAGTACAGCGAGAAGCGGGGGAAAGATGGCATACAAAAAAGCCTGTACTGAGAGATACCACGCCACTCCGTTCAGGCAGAACCAGAAACGGCTGGAAGGAACCCATGTTTGCAGCAGAAAAATGCTCACCACAAGCTGCGCCGCACAGGAAAGCGCCCCGCGGACAGAGGGCTGCGCCAGAAGCCCCTTCAGTACAAATAACAGGGCGGCAGCCATCATAATAAGGTGCAGCGGGTACAGCCTGCGTATTTTTTTAAAGGAGAAGTCTATGGCAGACCGCGCCCCCGGTGCTGTGCGCGGGCGGTCGTAATAGTTGCAGGTCATCAGAAAGCCGGACAGCGCCACGAATACCGTGATCGCCCACGGCCCCAGCCACGGGGCCCCGCAATGGGAGAGGATCACGCACAAAAATGCGACTGCCCGCAGTCCCTGTAAAGATGAGATCAGCTTTTTGTCTGTCACAGACTCCTCCGTTCTGCCGCAAAGCGCGGCAGCTGTGTTTTTGTAATGCGCTATAAGTATAAAAAAGGCGGCGCGTCCTGTCAAGGATGCGCCGCTTTTTTGCGTGGCTGAGTGTGATTTTGGGGTGTCATAAATTCTTAACAAAGAAAAATTGCAAAACCCCTTGATTTTTCAGGGCAAGATGAGTACAATACACTTAGCACTCAAATAAAAGGAGTGCTAAACCACTGCGGAGCACACACGAAGCCCCTGCAGGACGCAACAAAGTTTCAAATAAATTCAATATAATTGGAGGGCAAGAATTATGAAGATCATTCCTCTTGCAGACCGTGTTGTCATTAAGACTGTTGAGGTTGAGGAGACCACCAAGGGTGGCCTGATTCTGACCGGCAGCGCAAAAGAGAAGCCGCAGGTGGCACAGGTCATCGCAGTTGGCCCCGGCGGTGTTGTGGACGGCAAGGAAGTCAAGATGACCGTCAAGGTCGGCGACAAGGTCCTCACTAGCAAGTACTCCGGCACCGAGGTCAAGGTGGACGGCGAAGAGTGCACCATCGTGCGCCAGAGCGACATTCTGGCTGTTGTGGAAGACTGAAACTGAATTTTCCCTTTTCAATTGAGCTTGTATTATAAAGGAGCGATGTATTATGGCAAAGCAGATCAAGCAGGGCGAGGACGCCCGTAAGGCACTGTGTGCCGGTATTGATACCCTGGCTAACACCGTTAAGATCACCCTCGGCCCCAAGGGCCGCAATGTGGTGCTGGGCAAAAAGTTCGGCGCACCGGTCATCACCAACGATGGCGTGACCATCGCAAAGGAGATCGAGCTGAAGGACGAGTTCGAGAACATGGGCGCACAGCTGGTGCGTGAGGTCGCAACCAAGACCAACGATGCCGCAGGCGATGGCACTACCACCGCTACCGTGCTGGCACAGGCCATGGTCAACGAGGGCATGAAGAACGTTACCGCCGGTGCAAATCCCATGGATATCCGCCGCGGCATGAGCAAGGCTGTTGCCACCGCTGTGGAGACCATCAAGGCACACAGCCAGAAGGTGAAGGACAGCAACGATATCGCCCGCGTCGGCACCATTTCTGCCGGTGACCCCGAGATCGGCCGCCTGATCGCCGAGGCTATGGAGAAGGTCACCTCTGACGGCGTTATCACCATCGAGGAAAACAAGACCACCGCCGAGACCTACAACGAGATCGTGGAAGGTATGCAGTTCGACCGCGGCTACCTGACCCCCTATATGGTCACCGATACCGATAAGATGGTGGCCGATCTGGACAACGCCGCCATCCTGATCACCGATAAGAAGATCAGCGTCATTCAGGATCTGGTGCCCCTGCTGGAGCAGGTGATGCAGAACGGCATGAAGCTGCTGATCGTGGCTGAGGATATCGAGGGCGAGGCTCTGTCCACCCTGATCGTCAACCGTCTGCGCGGCACCCTGAACGTCGTGGCTGTCAAGGCTCCCGGCTTCGGCGACCGCCGCAAGGAGATGCTGCAGGATATCGCCACCCTGACCGGCGGCACTGTGATCTCCTCTGATCTGGGCTACGAGCTGAAGGACGCTACCGTCCAGCTGCTGGGTCATGCCCGTCAGGTCAAGGTGACCAAGGAGAACACCACCATCGTGGGCGGCGCAGGCGACAAGGACGCTATTGCAGCCCGCATTGCCCAGATCCGCAGCCAGATCGAGGCCGCTACCAGCGACTTTGACCGCGAGAAGCTGCAGGAGCGTCTGGCTAAGCTGGCCGGCGGCGTGGCTGTCATCAAGGTCGGTGCTGCTACCGAAGTCGAGATGAAGGACAAGAAGCTGCGCATCGAGGATGCTCTGAACGCTACCAAGGCAGCTGTGCAGGAAGGTGTTGTGGCCGGCGGCGGTACCGCTCCCATCAATGCCATCCCCGCTGTGCGCGCCCTGTGCGACACGCTGGAAGGCGACGAGCGCACCGGTGCCAAGATCGTGCTGAAGGCTCTGGAGGCTCCTCTGCGCCAGATCGCCAAGAACGCCGGTCTGGAGGGCAGCGTCATCATCGACAAGATCGTTTCTGCCAACAAGCCCAACTACGGCTTCGATGCCCAGAACGAGGTCTTTGTCGAGGATATGATCGCCGCTGGCATCGTAGACCCGACCAAGGTTACCCGTTCCGCTCTGGAGAATGCGGCTTCCGTCGCCGAGATGGTGCTGACCACCGAGAGCCTCGTGGCCGACCTGCCGGAACCCCCGGCTCCCGCCGCACCTGCCGGCGGTGACATGGGCGGCATGTACTAATAACAGCCCAAAAACCGCATGAATCCTTGATTTTTGGAGCGCGCAAAAGCGGATTTACGCCAAACTTACGCCACTTACGCCAAAAATCAAAGCGCTTAATAGGGTAACAAAATCGGCACTCGCTGAAAAGCGGGTGCCGATTTTTGCTTTATTTGGTGCTTTTTCATCGAAATTGTATCGAACAGCAATAACGCAAGATATTCAGAGCAAATGACACGCGCTGGAAAATATGTCTGCTATACGGCTCCTCTGGTGCTTGACGGCATAGCACCGCCATGTTATCTTTATAGAAAGATGAGGAGGAATGCAGTATGCCACGGATAATGAAATGTCCTAGCTGCGGTGCAGATTTGACTATCAAGAATGAGAACCGCGCCTTTTTGTTCTGCGAATACTGTGGGACGAAGATCGACCTGATCGATTCCAGAGTGGAGCATCATATTGTAGACGAAGCCCGGATCATTGAAGCTGAAACGGAACGCCAAATCAAGTTGAAACATCTTCAAATGGAAACAGAAGAGTATGAAAGACGAAAGGCGGAAAAGGAAAAAGCTGCTAAAAAACAGGCAAGAGAACATCGAAGAGAGCAGGAGTTTGACGAAGCGAACAGAAAGATTCTTTTGATAATCGTGGGAATTTTTTTGCTGCTTATTTTTTCTCCTCTGTTTAGTAGCTGAGAAAACCGTACCGGGATAGTATAAAATGTATACCCCGCGCCCCTGCTGCCCACCCTAACCATACGGAAAGGGGGCGCGGGGATGTCCGGCAAACGGGTGTTGGCGGTGTATGCCGCCTTGCTGCTGGGGTTTATGGTGGTGCTGTGCCGGTTGTATCTGCTGGCGCAGCACCCCGCCTATGCTGCGCGCGCGGCGGCGCAGAGCGCAGTCACCCTGCAGCTGCCCGCCCGGCGGGGTAACTTTTACGATGCACAAGGGCGGCTGCTCACTGGGTTAGAGGAGCGCTGGCAGGTGCTGTGCTTCCCCGGGCAGGGCAATTACGACCGGCTGTATGCCTGCACCGATGCCGCCGGGCAGGCGCTTTTGTACCGCAGCCGCAGCCGCGCTGCGCCGTTTTTACTGGAGGTAAACTGCGACCCCGCCCGCCTTGGACTGACCGGTTACCCCACCGCCCGGCGGTATGCGGCGGTGCCGCTGTGTCAGCATCTGCTGGGCTATCTGGATAGCACAGGTCACGGCGCTGCCGGGCTGGAAAAGGCACTGGACGCCGTGCTTTCCGGCACAAGGGAGCACAGCAGCCTTGTCTGTGCCGTCACAGCGCAGGGCACGCTGCGCACCGGGGAGACTCCCCAGCTTTTGCAAGCCGACAGCGGGGCGCTGGGCGTGCAGCTGACCATCTCCCGTCCGGTGCAACGGGCGGTGGAAGCGGTGGCGGCAAGTACCATGCAAAGCGGCTGCATTCTGGTGCTGGATACCGCCACAGCGGCGGTGCGCGCAAGCGTCAGTGTGCCGGGCTACGACCCGGAGCACCTTGCCGACAGCTTGCAGGCAGAGAACAGTCCCTTCCTGAACCGGGCGCTGCAAAGCTATGCGGTGGGCTCGGTGTTCAAGCCGGTGCTGGCGGCGGCTGCACTGGAAGCGGGCTTGCAGCCGGTTTTTGAGTGCACCGGCGCGGTGGTGGTGGATGGGCAGATCTTCCGCTGCGCGGGCGGAGTACCGCATGGACAGGTAGACCTTTCCGCTGCGCTGGAAAAAAGCTGCAACGGCTATTTTATCCGTCTGGGGCAGCAGCTGGGCGCGGAAAAACTGCTGGACGCCGCCAAGGCTTTCGGCTTTGGGCAGAGCCTGCCGCTGGCAGAAGGACTTGCCGCCGAGGCCGGGCAGCTGCCCGCCCCGCAGGAGCTTGCGCAAAGCGGGCAGCTGGCGAATTTCAGCTTTGGGCAGGGCAGTCTGCTGGCGACACCCATGCAGGTAGCGGCACTGTTCAATACCCTTGCAGCAGACGGCATATATCGCGCTCCCTATGTGCTGCAAGCCACGCTGGACGAGACCACCGGGCAGCCGGTGGAGACCCTCAGCCACCCCCGGGGACGGCGGGTGCTCCCGACGCAGAGCGCAGCACTTTTGCGCGCTATGCTGGTACAGGTGGTGCAGCAGGGCACCGCGCAGGACGCCGCCGGGCTTTCCGGCGGGGCGGGCGGCAAGACCGGTACCGCCCAGACCGGGCAGTTCACCCCGGAGGGCACCGAGCGCTGCAACCTGTGGTTTGCGGGTTTCTGGCCGGAGGGGAAGCCCCGCTATACCATTGTGGTATTGCAGGACGGTGCGGTGCACACGGCGTACTCCGGCGCAGCTATCTTTGCGCAGGTCTGCAACGCGCTGGAAGCAGCGGGATAAATGCGTGGATTCTACTTGCAATTTTGGCTTTGTTATGCTACTATATAGTTGTATTTTTGCGTAGTTTTCCGTATTTACAAATAAAAGGAGCGTTACGATTCATGTCTGTTATCGAAATTGTTGGCGGTGCCATTCTGCTGGTGGCTTCGCTGGTCATCGTTTTCCTCACCCTCATGCAGCACACCCACGGTCAGGGCCTGTCCGGTGCCATCAACGGCAGCGTGGGCGGTGCCAACAATGCACGTCTGACCCCGGCAGATCAGATGCTGGCTAAGGTCACCCGCATTGCAGGCGTGGTGTTCTTTGTGGTCGCTATTCTGGCTTGCCTGTTTGCAGGCCGTCTGGCAGGCTGAGAAGGCGTTGCAGCCCCGTGAACGGACGGGGCTGTTTTTCTGTGCAGAAAAAGTGTGGGCAGCCGGTTCTGCGGTCTGCCGCAAAGAGGGGACAGGGGAAAAGTGTCCGTCCCAAGGCAGGGCTGTGCTCCGCAGGAGATGCACGGCCACGGAAGTGAAGGAGAAAATATTTTATGGCAATGCGCGATAAAATTGAGCACGCGATCCAGAATCAGCCGTGCACCGTAAAGGATCTGAAGAATAAGTTCGGCGGGGATCGCAGCGCAGACCGCAAGGTGATGGAGGCTGTGGACCAGCTGGTGCACGAGGCCGTCATCTGCCAGCGGCAGGGCGTGTTCTTCACCGTGCGCAGCGGCCGTGCCGACAAGGCGCTGCTGTGCAAGGTGGTAAAGCTGGGCAAAAACTTTGCCTTTGTTATGCTGGAGGACGGCACCAGCGATATCTTTATCCCCGGTCGGTTCACCCGCGGTGCTATGCCCGGCGACAAGGTGTTGGTAGAAAAGTTTGCACACCCCCGGGTGGAGGGCAGCGATGAGGGCGAGATCCTTGCTGTTCTGGAGGAGAAGAACGCTCTGGTGGGTACCATGCACCGCATGGAGGGCCGCCTGAAGTTTGTACCGGACGATTGCCCCGCCATCTCCATGCAGGTTATGCGGGACTGCGAAGGCAGCGCCAAGGACGGCGACAAGGTGGCAGTGGAGATCCTGCTGCGCGGCAGCCGTCAGGAGGATCACCGCGTGGGCGTGGCGATGCGCTTTGGCAGCTGTGACGAGGCTAAGCGCTGCGCAAAGGCACTGCTCTACGCGCAGGATATCCGCAGCCGCTTCCCGGACAAGGTGCGGGACGAAGCCAAAAAGCTGGACAACGCCGAGGTGTCCGCTGCGGACTGCGAGGGCCGCATGGATCTGCGCGCCCTGCCCATCTTTACCATCGACAGCGCCGAGACCAAGGACATCGACGACGCCATCAGCCTGACCAAGACCCCGGACGGCGGCTTTGAGCTGGGCGTGCACATCGCGGATGTTTCCAACTACGTCAAGCCCGGCAGCGAGCTGGACAACGAAGCCTTTAACCGCGCTACCAGCGTCTACTACGCCGATCAGGTAGTGCCCATGCTGCCCAAGCAGCTGTCTAACGGCATTTGCAGCCTGAACGAGGGCGTGCTGCGGCTGGCCTTCTCCTGCCTGATGCGGCTGGATAAGGACGGCAACCTGACCGATTACCGCTTTGTCAAGTCCGTCATCCGCAGCCGGGTCAAGGGTGTGTACTCCGAGATCAACGCCCTGTTGGCCGGTAACGCCGATGACGAGCTGACCGGCAAGTACCACGAGGTACTGGCGCAGCTGCCCGCCATGAAGGAGCTGTACGGCCACCGTGCCCGCCTGCGCAAGGAGCGCGGCTGCATGGATATCGAGAGCGGCGAGGTAAAGCTGATCCTGGACGAGGACGGCCACTGCATCGATGTGAAAAAGCGCACCTCCGGCGAGAGCGAGGCCATGATCGAGGAGTTCATGCTGCTGGCAAACCAGTGCGCCGCCCACTTTGCCCGGGTAAAGCAGATCCCCTTTGTGTACCGCGTGCACGAGGAGCCCAACGCCGAAAAGCTGGAGCGTCTGCACGGTCTGCTGCAGGCCTGCGGCGTCAACGATCACTTTGCCAAGGATGTGCCCACCCCCAAGGAGCTGAGCGCTATTCTGGAGGGCGTGCGCGGCACTGCTTACGAGCAGATCATCAACACCGGTATGCTGCGCTGTATGTCCAAGGCCGTGTATGAGGAAAAGCCCAAGGGACACTATGGTCTTGTACTGCAGGACTATGCCCACTTTACCAGCCCCATCCGCCGCTACCCGGATCTGGCTATCCACCGCATCATGACGGCGCAGCTGAAGGGCACGGATAAGGACACCATGATCCTGCGTTACAGCGAGTTTGCCGAGGACGTCAGCAAGCAGGCCAGCGAGCGCGAGGTGATTGCTATGCAGATCGAGCGCAAGGCCGAGGACTGCTACAAGGCCGAGTATGCCCGCCGCCATTTGGGCGAGTGCTACGAGGGCCGCATCTCCGGCGTGACCCAGCGCGGCCTGTTCATCGAACTGGAAAACGGTGTGGAGGGCTTTGTGCCCGCTTCCAGCCTGACCGCCACCGGCACTATGCTCACCGAGGGTGTGCGCCTTTCTGACCCCGTTTCCGGCAAGAACTGGAACTTGGGCGATACCATGATGATCACCATCGTGCGCGCAGACGTCAATCTGGGCAAGATCGACTTTGAGGTCGCCCCGGAA
>CAKSZE010000003.1 GCA_934525325.1 uncultured Faecalibacterium sp. | reverse complement strand
TATCGCTTTAACGCTTTTTTCGCTTCTCCATTTATAGCCCCTCAGTCGCTGCGCGACAGCTCCCCCGAGGGGGAGCGTTCCCGCCCGCAAACTTTGCGCTTTAGCCGGAAACTTTACCGCCATGCCAAAGGCTCCCTCCCAGAGGGAGCCTTTGGCAAAACCGTCAGGTTTTGACTGAGGGAGTTCGTTCTAAACCCTTCCTGTGAAAATGGGGTTCAGGAAAGTCCGCAGACTTTCCTGAACCCCGAAATTAAAATAATCTTTCCGCTGAATATGGCCAGAGCGCAAGCGGAGGCCATTCCCAATCGTCTTTGCCCGGCGGCAAGCCGTATTGTTACGGCTTCGTCAGCTCGTCCAGATTCTGGGTGTAGCAGGGCAGGCAGTGCTCCAAAAACCAGTCGGCCTCCGGGCAGTGCATGGCTTGCAGCGCGGCGCGCTGCTGCGTGAGTGCAGCGTCAAATTCGTGGTTGCCGCTGCGCTGCTCCTCGGTGCATTTGATCAGCGCGCTCAGCCGGTCGGCGGCTTTGAGCAGCCGGTGCTCCTCTGCCGTCAGGGCGGTGCCGTCCATGCAGGGGGTCAACTCTGCGGCCAGCTCTGCGGGCAGCAGAGCCGCCATGGAGCGCACGCTCTCGGTCTCCAGCGCCTTGTAGGCGTCCCGCAGCGCCGGGGAATGGTACTTGACCGGCGTGGGCATATCCCCGGTAATGATCTCCGGCGCGTCGTGGTACAGCGCCGCCACCGCCACCACCTCGGGGCGGCAAGGTGTGCCGGTGTAGTGCTTGGCGATGAGGCACAGCAGGTGCACCAGCAAGGCGGTGTCGCAGGTGTGCTCGCTGAGGGATTCCGCCCGGGTGGAGTGCATCAGGCTCCACCGGGTAATGTACTTCATGCGCGCCAGCAAGGCGCTGAAGGGATACAGCATGGCAATACGCCTCCTTTTCTTCACCATACCCGCCGGGCGCTTGGTTGTCAAGCCCTTTTTTCTTGCCCGCCGCCGTGCTATACTACAAGGAGAGATCAAATCCACTTCCGCGCCGGTGCGCGGAGAAAGAGGAACGCTATGGAAATGTTCAAAAAACCACGGCTGCTCACACCAAGGGAGCAGACCCATAAAAAATTCTGGCAGGCAGTGGGACTGTGCGCCCTGACGGCGGCGATATTCTTTCTGCCGTTCTATATTCTTGACGGCGGCTTTTTCCACTATGCCGGCGATTTTAACAGCCAGCAGATCAGCTTTTACCGGTATATGAATGGTTTCGTCAAGGGCGCAGGCTACCCGGACAGCACCTTTGCCGGTGCGCCGCACAATACCTTTTCGTGGGCGACCGACCTTGGCAGCGGGGTGATGAACGCCTACTCCTTCTACCTGTACGGCTCGCCGTTCTTCTGGCTATCGGTACTGCTGCCGCAAAGCTGGCTGCCCTATATGATGGTGCCGCTGCTGGTGCTCAAGTTCGGCGTGGCGGGCGGCGGCGCGTTCCTGTACCTGCGCCGCTACGTTAAAAACGAGAACTACGCGGTGCTGGGTGCCTGCCTGTACGCGCTTTCCGGCTTTGCGGTGTACAACGTGTTCTTCAACCACTTTGTGGATGTGGTGGCGCTGTTCCCCTACCTGCTCTGGGCGCTGGACGAAGCCATTTATGAGGATCGTCACGGGCTGTTCGCCTTCTGGGTGGCGGTGAACCTGCTGAACAACTACTTCTTCTTTGTGGGACAGGTAATTTTCCTGTGCATCTACTTTGTATGCAAGCTGACCGCCAAGGACTTCCGGCTGA
The DNA here is from genome assembly GCA_934525325.1 of uncultured Faecalibacterium sp. GTDB lineage: Bacteria > Bacillota > Clostridia > Oscillospirales > Ruminococcaceae > Faecalibacterium. The sequence continues at coordinate 58,680 of CAKSZE010000003.1, read as the reverse complement.
CCGGACGCAAGTTCGGGCATCTGTTGTGGGAGAGCGTGCTGGGCGTTGCCATGGGCTGTCTGCTGCTGTTCCCGGCGGTGCTCAGCCTGTTGCAGAACCCGCGCACCATCGACCTTTCCTCCGGCTGGGGCTTTTTGACCTACGCCAAGGTTCAGCAGTATCTTGCCATCCTGCTCAGCTGGATCCTGCCGCCGGACTCCCCTTACCTCACCTCGGTCTGGTCGGAGGGCGTCATCAAGTGGACGAGCATGACCGCCTATCTGCCGCTGTGCAGTCTGGCCGGTGCCATGGCCTACTGGCGCAGCCGGAAGGCTGACAGCAAAAAGCGCATCGTGGCGGTGTGCGCCGTGTGTGCGCTGGTGCCGGTGCTGAACAGCGCCTTCTACGCCCTGAACTCCAGCTACTACGCACGCTGGTACTATATGCCCACCCTCATCCTTGCCGCCATGACCGTGAACGCGCTGGAGGACCCGGATGTTGATCTGGACGCACCTGCCCGGGGCATCAGCTGGATCATGCTGGCTACGCTGGTCTTTGCCGTGGTGCCCGTGCGGGACGATACCACTGAGACATGGTCTTTCGGCGTGCTGAAGAACCCGGGGCAATTCTTTACCGTGCTGGGCTTTGGTCTGCTGGGGCTTATGCTGTACCGCTACCTCTGCGGTATATGGCGGCAGGACAGCCGCTTTGCGCAGCGCATGACGGCGGCGGTGCTGGTATTTGCCTGCGTGTTCACCATGGTGCACATCGGCATTGGCAAGTTTGGCCAGTGGCACACCGACAGCGACCTTGTGGAGCAGGACAATAACGCCCTGCTGCTGAAAAACGATCTGCCGGAGGGCGACTACCGCATCGACACCTACAAGATCCACGACAACATCGGGATGTGGCTGGATAAGAGCTGCCTGCAATACTTCGGCAGCACAGCGGCTCCCAGCATCCTCAGCTTCTACCCGGGGCTGGGGGTCAAGCGGGACGTGCGCAGCGAGCCGGAGATCACCAATTACGCGTTGCGCGGTCTGTTGAGCGTGGAGTACCTCATTACCACCCCGGAAAAACGCGAAAGCTTTGAGGACGAAGCGGACGAGGGCTGGACCTATCTGGGCGACGTGGACGGCTACACGCTCTACCGCAACGACAACTATGTGCCCATGGGCTTTACCTACGACTACTATGTGACCGAGGCCACCTACCAGACTTCGATCAAGACCCTGCGTTCCAATCTGCTGATGCGGGCGCTGGTGCTGGAGGACGAGGACGTAGAAAAATACAGTTCCTACCTAACCGAGCTTTCGGAGGACATGCTAAACGATCTGCACTACGACAGCTACACACAGGACTGCGCCGACCGCCGCGCCCACAGCTGCTCGGTGTTCCAGATGAACAACGCGGGCTTCCATGCCGAGATCACGCTGGATAAAGCAAACCTCGTCTTTTTCTCCGTACCCTACGATGACGGCTTTACCGCCTACGTCAACGGCGAAAAGACCGACATTCTGCGGGTGGACGAGGGACTGATGGCGGTGCTCTGCCCGGCGGGCGCAAGCAGCATCGACTTTGTGTATCAGGCCGCCGGGCTTTCCGCCAGCCGTGTGGTGACCGCCGTAGCCATTCCGGTGTGGGTGGTGTACGTTGCCTACTTTGTGCGCCGCAAGCGCCGCAGCATCGGCACCCCGGCAGAAGAATGACTTTGACCGGGCAAAAAAATAAAAATTTTAAATTCCCTCTTGACTTTACGAAGATAAAGTGTATAATGCAATCAAACCGATGAGGCGGAAGAGAACCTGCACAGCGCATCTGCAGTGAGCCCGGACAGTGCAAACGGGCGAAAGCGGGGCAGAGATTCGTGGGCCGCCGAGGGCCGGGCAAACGGGCACAAGCCCTAGTAGCTTTGGACGGAAGTCTCCGTTACAGGACAGGGGAGTGTTGGCTCTCCGTGAGTGGCTCTGCTGTATTGGATGCAGAGCAAGCAAGGTGGCACCGCAGAATCGTAATTTACCGATCCTGTCCTTGTGGATAACACACAGGGACAGGGTCGTTTTGTTTTAAGACCCGTCCCGCAAAGGGAGCGGGTCTTTTGATTTGCCGCCCGCTCCGGGAAAGGAGTTAACCACTATGAAAAACCTGAACATGATCTCCCGCCGCAGCTTCCTGAAGGCCGCTCTGGCCGCTTCTGCTGTTTCTGCCATGGCACTGACCGGCTGCGGCGGCGCTGCTTCCAGCACCGCTTCCAGTGCAGCGGTCTCCTCCTCCGCAGCTGCTTCCGGCAGCGCCGCTGCCGCTGGCGAGACCTTTAAGGTGGGCATCGTCAACTATGTGGACCATGCCTCCCTCAACCAGATCGTAGAATCTGTGGAGAGCCGTCTGGACGCCATTGGCAAGGAGAAGGGCGTCACCTTTGACTACGCTGATTACTACGCCAACGCACAGGCCGACCAATCCAACCTGAACCAGATCGGCGCAGACCTTGTGGCTGACGGCGTGGACGTGATCGTGGCTGTGGCCACCCCCACCGCCGCTACCATGCTGGCCGCTGTGGAGGACACCGACATCCCGGTGGTCTACTCTGCTGTGACCGACCCCGCCGCCGCAGGCTTTGACGGCGAGGAGAACATCACCGGCACCTCCGATGCCCTGAACACCGACGCCATCATGAACCTGATCGTGGCGGCAAACCCCGGCATCGACACCATCGGTCTGCTGTATGATTTAAGTCAGGATTCCTCCACCCAGGCCATTGCGGACGCCAAGGCCTTCTGCGAGAAGAACGGCATCAAGGTGGTAGAAAAGAACGGCACCACCACCGCCGAGGTGCAAATGGCTGCTGAAGCACTGGTAGCCGCCGGGGTCAAGGCCGTGTTCACCCCCACCGATAACACCATCATGACCGCCGAGCTGTCCATCTACGAGAGTTTCATCGAAGCCGGTGTGCAGCACTACACCGGTGCCGACAGCTTTGCGCTGAACGGCGCACTGGTGGGCTACGGCGTGGACTACGTCCAGCTGGGCGAAGCCACCGCCGATATGGTCAGCCAGCTGCTGTGCGACGGCAAGACCCCCGCAGACCTGCCCTACCAGACCTTTGACAACGGCATCGTCACCATCAACACCGAGACCGCCGCGGCGCTGGGGCTGGATCTGGCTGCCCTGAAGGAAGCCTTCAAGCCCTACTGCACTGAGATCTGCGAGGTGACCACCGCCGAGAACTTCTCCTGAACGCCCCGCTCTGTCAAAGCCTGACGGCTTTTCCGGCTCTCCCGCAAGGGAGAGCTTTTGGCAGTTCTGGGGAAAACGTCCCCTTCCCGTGAAAAAAGAATTCAAAAAAACATAAAAGGAGCATACACCATGCTGGCGAGTATCTTTTCCCTCAACGTTTTGCAGACAGCGCTGGAGCTGGGCTGCATCTACGGACTGGTGGCGTTGGCACTGTTTCTCAGCTACTCCATCCTGAACATTGCCGACCTTTCCACCGACGGCTGCTTTACGCTGGGCTGCGCCGTGGCCTGTCAGGTGGCGCTGACCGGCCACCCCATCCTTGCGCTGGCAGCAGCCATGGCAGCGGGGGTGTGCTCCGGCTTTGTCACCGCCTTTTTGCAGACAAGGCTCGGGGTGGAAAGCATCATGGCCGGTATCATCGTCAACACCGGCCTGTACACCATCAATCTGGCGGTGATGGGCTTCTCCTCCACCATGTCGCTGGTCAAGACCCCTACCATCTTCTCGATGGCAAAAACTTCGCTGGGCTTTCTGGGCAGCTGGTACAAGCTGGCACTGGCGGCGGTCATTATTGCCATCGCCTGCGCGGCGATGCTGGGATTTCTGGGCACGCGGCTGGGGCTTTCCATCCGCGCCACCGGCGATAACGCCGCCATGGTGCGTGCTTCCAGCATTAACCCCGCCTTTACCATCACGGTGGGGCTGTGCGTGTCCGGCGCGCTGTGTGCGCTGTCCGGCGGGCTGCTGGCGCAGTACCAGAAAAGCTGCGATATCAACGTGGGCACCGGCATGGTGACCATTGCACTGGCTTCCCTGATCATTGGTGAGACGCTGGTGGGCAAGCGCACCATGCTGCGCCGCATTCTGGGCGTGGTATTCGGCAGCTGCCTGTACCGCTTTATCGTGGCGGTGGCGCTGCGGTTCAACGTGCCCGCCGCCGCCATGAAGCTGGTTTCTGCCATCATTGTGGCAGTGGCCATCTCCATGCCCGCCATCCGGGAGCACTTCGCCTTTGAAAAGCGCCGGCACGCTGCCCGTGCCCGCCGCACCGTGACCAACAGGGAGGGACAGTAACATGGAAATGCTGCAGCTGAACGACCTGCACAAGACCTTTAACCCCGGCACCGTCAACGAAAAGGTGGCGCTTGCCGGGGTGAGCCTGCAGATGGAGGCCGGAGATTTTGCCACCATCGTGGGCTCCAACGGTGCGGGCAAATCCACCCTGTTCAACGCCATCACCGGTGGCTTTATCGCCGACGAGGGCAGCATTCTGCTGGGCGGGCAGGACATCACCTTTGCGCCGGAGCACCAGCGCAGCAAGGTCATCGGACATCTGTTCCAAGACCCGCTCAAGGGCACCGCGCCCAACATGACCATCGAGGAAAATCTGGCGCTGGCTTACCTGCGGGCAGGCACCGCGCCCAACGCCATCTTCTCCCGCATTTCCCGCAAGGATAAGGCGCTTTTCCGCGAAAAGCTGGCCCTGCTGGACATGGGGCTGGAGGACCGCATGAAGCAGCCGGTGGGGCTGCTCTCCGGCGGGCAGCGGCAGGCGCTTACCCTGCTTATGGCTACCCTTGTCACCCCCAAGCTGCTGCTGCTGGACGAGCATACCGCCGCGCTGGACCCCGCCACCGCCGAAAAGGTGCTGGCGCTGACTAAGAGCATCGTAGCCGAGAAAAAGATCACCTGCCTGATGGTGACCCACAATATGCATCAGGCGCTGGAACTGGGCAACCGCACCCTGATGATGGACGCCGGGCGCACCGTATTTGACGTAAAGGGCGCCGCGCGCAGCAAGATGACCGTGGACGACCTGCTGGAAAAGTTCCGCGAGAACGCGGGCAAAAATCTGGATAACGACCGCATCCTGCTGAGCAAGGTGGAAAAATAATTTAAAGGTGGAAAAATAATTTAATAGAAGAGCATGAATCAGTTCATGCAGGTAGAGGGCATCTTTGATGCGCTGAAAAACGACCGAAACTTCCGGCGTTTTCTCATGCACAGAAGAACAAATATCTCTACCGAATCGTTTTTGCCCTGTCTTGCTTTTGCCCTCCAGAAGTTCTTTTCCAACTTGCAATGCGTAAAGCAAAAATCTCGTCTTTTTCCACTCAAAAAAGAGTAGAATTTTTCGGAACTGAAAATGTAAAAAGCTGGGCACCTGTTTTTTCACAGATGCTCAGCTTTTTTGTACTTATTTTTCAGAGTAAAACAAAAAAGACAGCTATCAAAAGCTGTCTCTCTTGTGGTGCGGATAAGAGGACTTGAACCTCCACCGAGTTGCCCCGATTAGAACCTGAATCTAACGCGTCTGCCAATTCCGCCATATCCGCATATTCTGTTGTGTTCCTGCACCGCAGCGCCGGGAACGATAGTTATTATACCAGATGCAGCAGAATTGTCAAGCACTTTTTCAAAAAACTTTTCATCTTTTTGGAAAGGATCATACTTTCGCATTTTTTGTAGGCAGTGCGGTTACGGTGTCGGCTGCGCAAGCGTTTTTTTGCCGTCTTTCCGGCATTCGTAAATGCTCTGCAACGCATTGTGTGCGCAGTGCACCGTTTTGGGTTTGACAGGGTTTTCGCGGCGGTGTAGAATAGAGGTACTGTTTTCTTATAAAATATATAGAGGAGCGTTTTTCCATGCTGTATTTTGAAAACGACTATTGCGAGGGTGCGCACCCCGCCATTCTGCAAAAGCTGACCGAGACCAACTTTGAAAAGGTCTCCGGCTACGGCACCGACCCCTACTGCGCCAGCGCCCGGGAGAAGATCCGTGCCGCCTGCGCCTGCCCGGAGGCCGATGTGCAGTTCATCTCCGGCGGCACCCAGAGCAACGCCATCGTCATCGCGTCCATGCTGCAGCGGTGGCAGGGCGTGGTGGCCGCCGCCACCGGCCATGTAGCCGGGCACGAAGCCGGTGCCATCGAGTACACCGGCCACAAGGTCATCACCCTGCCGCAGCACAACGGCAAGATGGACGCCGCCGAGCTGCGGGCGCTGGTGGCTACCTTCTACGCCGATGACAACCACGACCACATGGTGTTCCCCGGCATGGTGTACATCTCCCACCCCACCGAGTACGGTACCCTGTACACCAAGGCAGAGCTGGAAGCCCTGCACGCTGTGTGTCAGGAGTACAAGATGCCGCTGTTCCTTGATGGTGCACGGCTGGGCTACGGTCTGGCTGCCGAGGGTACGGACGTGACGCTGGCCGACCTTGCCCGGCTGACCGATGTGTTCTACATCGGCGGCACCAAGGTGGGTGCGCTGTGCGGCGAAGCTGTGGTGTTCCCCCACGGTGCACCGGCACACTTTATGACCATGGTCAAGCAGCAGGGCGCACTGCTGGCAAAAGGGCGGCTGCTGGGCATCCAGTTCGATGTGCTGTTCACCGATGACCTGTACTTCTCCATCAGCAAAAACGCCATTACCACCGCCAACCGCCTGAAGGCCGGTTTTGCGGAAAAGGGCTACCGCTTCTTTATGGACTCTCCCACCAACCAGATCTTCCTTGTGCTGGAAAACGCCCAGCTGGCTGCGCTGGAAGGCAAGGCGAAGTTCGGCTTCTGGGAAAAGTTCGACGACACCCACACCGTGGTGCGCATCGCCACCAGCTGGGCCACCCGCATGGACGAGGTGGAAGCACTGATCGACCTGATGTGATCCAATTATTATAAAAAGGCTCAGAAGCGCCGACAGGTGCTTCTGAGCCTTTTTTATCTTTCTTCTGTGTTCCACGGCTGCGGGGTGCTTTCCACCGGCTGGCCGGGGGCGGCAAGGGCGCGCTCCATCAGCAGGGCAAGGTAGGCGTCCTGCAAAGCGTCTGCCAGCGGGTACACCTCTGCCCCGCCGGCAAGATAGCCCTGCATCCTGTCCAGAAAACAGGCGATGGCGGTCTCGTCCTCGTTAAGCCCTGCCTGCGCGGCGGCAGCTGCCAACGGGTCGGACAGCGGGGTCAGCAGACGGCACACCGGCTCCCCGGCGGCATTCAGACAGCGCAGAGTATCATCGAACAGCTCTCCCCTCTCCCCCTGCACACTGGTGTGGGTGCTGCGCAGATAGGAGTGGTACTGCACGCCGTTGAAATCCAGAAACGCTGTGCCGCCGCCCGCAAATTCCAGCGTGTGCTGCTGCAAGGTCTTTTCCACCAGAGCGCCGTTATGCACCGCACCCCAGCGGGAATCCGTTTCGATGATCTTTTCCGTCCAGCTGCGTCCGGTCACCCGCACCGGCTGCTGCCCGGCGTTCAAAAACTGCCGCACCAGACTGACCGCGTGGTAGCCGTGCGCCACCGACAGCCGGGCAAACTGCGGCGTGCCCAGTGCGCCGCTGTGCACCGCCGCCAGCCGTTTTGCCAGCGTGGGGTACAGCCAGTACTGCTCTGCCACCTGCAGCTTTGCGCCCTGCCGGTGCAGCTGCCAGAGGGCGCGCAGCGCGTCCTCATTCAGCGCCGCCGGGGTCTCGCTCAGCACGGCAAAGCCCCGGGCCAACCATTCGGTGCTGACGGCGGCGATGGAGGCTTTATTCACCGCCACCACCACAAGGTCCGGGTGCAGGGCAGCGCACTGCTCCGCCGAGGTGCTTACCGGCACGCCGTACTCCCGGTGCATTTTTTCGGCCTTTTCCTCGGTGCGGCAAAGCATGGCGCACAGCTCGAACCGCTCCGGCAGCGCCCGCGCGATGCGCCAGTAAAACAGCGACCGCCAGCCGGAGCCTACCACGATAAACCGCAGCTTAGCCATTTGCCTGTTCCTCCTGAATATGCTTTTGCAGCTCCTGTTCAAACCGGTCCGCGTCCAGCGGCAGGGTGAGCTTTTCCCCCAGCCATGCGGACAGGTAAGCCGCATCGGTCAGTTCCAGCGCCCGCACGCCCTCCACGCCGGGGGCGGTCAGGGGCGTGCCGTGCAGGATGGCATCCGCAAAGTTTGCCAGCATCTCCGGGTAGGGCTCGGCTTGGGGTGCGAACTGCTCGGTGGTGGTAGTCACGGTAAGCTGCTGGCGCTCGGTGCAGCTTGCGGTGCGGCGGTAGGTCTCGGTGTCCGGCGCATAGGTGTGCAGGGTGAGGGTGTCCTCTTCCAGCAGGGCGGTGCCCTTGGTGCCCACGATCTCCAGCCGTTCGGTGTAGCTGCCCTCGCCGGTGGAAAGGATAAAGGTAGCCGTGCGCTGCTGCGGGTACTCCATCAGCAGGGTGGCCTCATCATCCACCATAAAATCGTTATACTTACCGTATGGTATCACGGCATAAATACTGATTGGCATTCCGAACAGCCACTGCCAGATGTCCAGAATGTGCTGCCCCTGATTGAGCAGCGCGCCGCCACCCTCCCCTGCCCAGCTGGAACGCCAGCTGCCGGAGCGGTGGTACATCCATGTGCGGAAGTAGCGGCTGTTTTCCAGCTGCACCCGCTTGATCTCGCCCAATGCCCCATCATTCAGTAATTTTTTAAGCCGCATATACTTTTTGTAGCGGCGCTGATGGAACATCATGGCGAAAACAAGGCCGCTTTTTTCGGCGGCGCGGTTCATTTCCAGCGCCGGTGCCAGCGCGTTTGCGCTGGGCTTGTCGCACAGAACGTGCTTGCCGTGGGCAAAGGCCTGCATCACCAGCGCCGGGTGGGTCTTGTGCGGAGTGACCACCAGCACGGCGTCAAACTCCTCCGCGTGGGCGTACAATTCTTCGGCGCTGGGGCACACCCGCACCGTATCCGGCAGGGTGTCTTTTGCCCACTGCTGCGCTTCGGCGCTGCGGCAGACCACGGCGGTCAGGCGCAATGCCCCCGCCTTTCCTTCTGCGATCATCCGGGCATACTTGCGCCCCATAATCCCTGTGCCGATGACGGCTGCGCGTACTTCCTGCATGACGGTCCCTCCTGTTTTTCCACAATGCATTTTGTTATGGGGGAAAACTGCGTTTCACCCTTTCAGGTTTGCTTCAATGGCGGCTTTGTCCAGCGCCTCGCCGATGACGATGACCACCTCCTGCCCCTGCGGGATGGGGGCAAGGGTGCAACCGGCGGCGGTGGCGTTCAGTTCCAGCCAGCCGCCTACCGGGGCGGGCGCAAAGCCCTTGACCCGCAGCACCCGCCCGCATTTCGGTACGTTGAACAGCCGCTGTGCGGCGGCCTGCAGCTGCTCCGGGGTGAGGTGAAGCTCCAGAAAGCAAAGGGAGGTAAAGGCTGCGTGCTGGTCAAAATGCAGCTTTTCGCAGCTTGCCTGCCGGTAGCCGCAGGCGGCAAGGGCAGCAAGGTCGGCATCGGTCAGGGCGTCCCAGTCCTTGGCAAGGATCTCCCCCGGCGCAAAGCGGCGGGAGGATTTTGCGGCTTCCAGCGCCCGCTCCAAGTGGGCAGCGGCGGCGGCGCACTGGGCGGACGCTGCCAGCTGGGCGCGGCTCAGCAGCACACAGCCCGCGTTCATGGTCTCGGAGGCCAGCAGGTACTCTGCCTGCGGCGAAAGCGTTTCCGGCAGCAGGGCGTCCACGATGGCGATCACGCTGCCCAGCCGGTACCACCGGTCCAGCGGGTCGTCCCGCAGGATATCGAAAAACTCGTCCACATCAAAGATGCCGCTGGGCTCCACCACTACCCGGTCGAAGCCGCGCATGGCCATGGCGATGAGCTTGGTGCGCATCCGGCGCTGGTGGGTGTCGCAGTCGCAGCCGCCGCTGATGGTCTCCACATCGCAGCCGGGGCCCAGCACCTCCTGCACCAGCATGGCATCCACGTTCACCGCGCCAAAATCGTTTTCCAGAATGCACACTTTATGCCCCTGCTGCACCAGATACCGCACATAGCGGCGCAGAAAGGTGGTCTTGCCTGCGCCCAAAAAGCCGGTGATGAGATCCACCTGAACCATATCTATTTCCCTCCGTTGCAAAAACCCTCCCTGCGCCGCAGCGCCCGGGAGGGCTTATATTTTAGTCTTTTTTCCGGCGCTGTAATTCCCCGATGATCGCAGCCGCTTCCGGCGCGATCGCTCCCGGCACAATGGCCGGACGAGCCAGAAAATAGCCCTGCAAAAGGTCTGCGCCCAGCTCGATGACCGTGCGCAGCTCGGCAGCGGTCTCCACGCCCTCGGCAACAATTTTCATGCTGCGGGGGTGGGCGTAGGTCACCACATTGCGCAGGATCTGCTGCTTGTCCGGCGAGGTGTCGATGCCACGGATGATGGTAATATCCACCTTGACGAACCGGGGCGCAAGCTGCAATAGCGTATTCTCGTTGGAATAGCCGCTGCCGTAATCGTCCAGCGCAAACATCCCGGAAAAGCCCGGTGCATTGCGCTTTCTCTCCAGTGCTTCGTAGTCGATAGCTTCCTCTTCGGTGATCTCGACGACCATGCGGTGGCACAGCTCGTGCCAATGGTCGTCTATATATTTGCCGTCCTCATGTGACAGGCAGGTGTTGGCGATGGAGTTGACAAAGATCATAGCCTCCTCGGACACACTGCCTGCCCGGCACAGGCTGTCGAAGGTCTCCAGCGCCTTGGTAAAGGTGATGCGCTCGATCTCGTACAGCGCGCCCTGCTCCCGCGCCAGCTTCATGATGGTGGCCGGGGAGCGCAGGGTAGGCAGGTCGGAACGCATCAGCGCCTCGTAGGCGACTACCCTGCCGCTGCGCGCCGAGAAGATGGGCTGGAAGCAGTAGAACACCTGTGCATTGCTGAGCAGCTGCCGGAACTCCCGGCGGGTGCGCTCGGCGTAGGCTTCGCGGTTGTACACCCCGATGTCGAACTCCTCCACCCGGCCCTTATCCGCGTGCTTGACCTGATACATGGCAAAGTCGGCGTATTTCTTCAGTGTCTCCCAGTCCTGCCCGTCGTCCGGGTACCACGCAATGCCGCCGGAAAGGCTGATATGCAAAGCGTTGCCGCTAGGCAGCAGCGCCACGCTCTGCTGCATGGCACCAGTCAGGTGGTCGATCTTTTCCCGCACTGCGTCCCGGCTGCGGTAGCCGTGGAACAGCACAAGGAACTCGTCGCCGGAAAGGCGGGCGCAGACCGTCCCGACGGGGGTATTGTCCCGCAGGCACTGGCCGGTGCGGCGGATGTACTGGTCGCCCCAGTCGTGGCCGTAGGTATCGTTGATGTGCTTGAGGTTATCCAGGTCCATCATCATCAGCGCCGCCACGCCCATACGCTCCGGCGCGGCGAACAGCTCCGTACACACCCGGTTGAAGGCCTGCCGGTTGTACAGCCCGGTCAGGATATCGTAATCGCGCTCGTGCTCGATGCGCTTCCGTTCCAGCACGGTGGCGGTCACGTCCTCGGCAAGGCCGATCTTGGCGTGCCCCTCGATGGTGCTGCGCAGCATGATATACCGCACCCCGTCCGGCTGCTGGATGGTCAGCAACTCGTCCCCCTCGGCGGTGTTGGCGCAGGGGTTCTTTTCCCGGATGCCCTTGAGCACCTCCTCGAAGCGGCGCACGCTCAGCTGATTGCCCTGAACATCGGGCACCCCCAGCAGGGAGAAGAAATTATCGGTCACGAACACGCTGCCGGTGTCGGTGCGCAGCTCGTAGCCGCCGATCTCCACACTGGCCATATCCATGATGCGCAAGAACTTGGTGGAGTTGGTCACCAGCTCCTTGTTCAGCTGGGTAATGGTCTCGGCAAAGCGGTCCACCTCCCGGATGGCGGTGCGGGACAGGCGGGGGAAGGTCTTTTTCTCCTGCGCGTCTACCACCTCGCGGTACAAATGGTCAATGGGGCTGGCCAGCCGCGCCGAGATCAGCAGGCTGCCCAAAACGCTCAGCACCAGTGTGATCACCATGGTGGTCAGCAGCACCTTGCGCACCCGGTCGGAAAAAGCCAGCAGCACCGACTGCTCCATGGCACCCGCCAGATACCACTTTTCACCGGCAAAGGGCGCGTTGCGGTTGTACAATTGCAGCGGCTCCAACACCATATAATAGCGCTTATCGTTCAGCTCTGCCCAGTTGCCGCCGTTGCCGTCGCTGCGGCAGTTCAAAACGCCCAGCGGTGCATCTGCCGTTACCAGATCCTCGCCGGAGGTCACGGTCTTGCGCAGGGTAAGCGCACCGTCTGTCTGCGCATCGGTGGTGGATACAATGAAATAAGTGCCCGCCTTGTCCTCGTCCAGCTCGGTGAACGGCAGCTTGGTTTGCAGATACTCGGTAAGCAGTTCCACGCCCACCACGCCGTACACTGTGCCGTCCGGCAGGATCAGCGGTATCGAGTAGGCAATGGCGTTCCGGTCGTCCCCAGCCAGACAGTAGGAGTTTGTGGTCCAGCGGCCATAATTTTCCGCCGAAAGGCTGGCGCCATCTTTATACGCAGCCTGAAAGACCGAGCGCAGGATGCCGCCCTTGGTGTTGCCCTGATAAGGGAAGGCGGGCTGCCAGCCCTTATCCGTACCGATAGCCAGCTCTTTTACCACGGTGGCGCTGGCGCGTTCCAGCAAAAGGTCGCTGTTGCGCTCCGAGGGGCGGGCTTCCGGGTCCAGATCCCGCAGGTAGATGCCGGGCATTTTTTTGCCCACCTCGCAGGTGTCCAGATCATGGGTGTTCAGCATGATAAAGATGCCGGTCACCTGCTTTGCACGCAGGGTGTTCAGAAGCTGCGGGGCAAGGGTAACCAGCAGGGCATCGCTCTGCTCGCTGCTGTTATCCAGCGTATCCAGCGAGATATCGCCGCTTTCCAGCATCTGCTGGGTGGTGGCGTTGATCTGCTCGCTCAGTTGTGTCAGATCCTCCGCGTTCTGCAGGATATCCTGCACATAGCTGGCGCGGTTGCGCACCCGCATGGTAAGCAGGTCCTTGGCGTTTTCGTCCAGCTGCCCGGTCACATTGACGGCAAGGATGCTGACGGCCGCCATCAGCAGTTCTATTGTCAGCACCAGCATCATGGTGGCAAAAATATTGTGGAACACGGTTCGTTCCGGTCTGTTTTTCAAGCGCTGCCGCTGGCGCTCTTTCCATGCGTCAAACATCGCCCTGCCCCCTTTCCGTCTTTTTTTCGGGCGGTCAGCCCTCGTACTGCTGTAACTGTGCAAGGGTGGCCTGATACCACGCCTCAAAATAGTCGTCGGTCAAAAACTCTGCCATGGCTGCTTCGGCGCTCTGGCCTGCGGCGATGCGCGCCAGCACCGTGTCCCGGTCGGCACTGGCCAGATCGCCCATGCTGTATTCCAGGATCTTGCGGGCTGCGTTGCCGCCTGCAAAGGCCGTGGGGGTGTACAGCTCGTTTTTGCACACCACTCTCACGGCACCGGAAAGGACCTGCTCCATGGTGTCGGTCAGCTCCAGCCCGCTTGCGCGGATAGCGTCCATGTCGTTGGCGGCGGTGGTCACCGGCAGATAGCCCGACTCCACCGAGAAAGCGATATTATTCTGCGGCTCGGTGAACCACTTTAAAAAGGTAACTGCGCCGTTGATCTCGGCCTCGGTGCCGGTGGTGACCACCATGCCGGCGCCCTGCTGCACCGCCACCTTTTTGCCCCCGGCAAACCGGGGCGCAGGCAGCACCTTCATCTCGATATCGTGGATCTGGTTATCCCCCGGCATGACCTGTTTCGGGAAGAAGGTGGCACTGGCACAGGAGCCTACACAGCCCAGCAGTGCGCCGGTTTTCACGTCATCGCTGCGGAAGCGGCCATTCGCAACAAAATACCCCTTGACGAAGGGCACATAGTAGTTATCCCACAGCTTGCGCACCACATCACGGTCAAAGTGCAGGGTCATTTTACCGTTGTGCACTTCAAAAATTTCGCAGCCCAGCTGCTTTGCGCCCACAATCATATAGTTTGCCAGCGCGTCCCGGCCAAACAGTGCCTTGCCGCCGGACCAGTTGTAGTACTGCTCGGCTACCGCCGTCACGCCCTCCATGGTGGAAAGGGCGCCGTAGCGCACAAAGGTGTCTTTCGAGAACCGCTGCCAGTCGGTATCGTTAAAGAACATCAGCTCGGTGGATTTTGCCACCGGAAAAATTTTTATGCTGCCGCTGCCGTCAAAATCGCCCTCGGTGATATAGCCGGGCACAAAGGCGGCCTTTTCGTCCTCGGTCAGGTAGTCCTTTAAATCCACCACCATGCCCATCTGGTCCAGCTTATAGGCGGTATCCGCGTAGGCGGCAAAAATGGTGGGCATCTCCGCAGAGCCCACCTTGCCTTCCGCAGCGTCCATCACGTTGGTTTCCAGGTCGTTCACCGTGCCCTGACTGGAACCTATCACCCGGATGCCCTTCTCCTTGCCGATGGTCTCGTTGAAGGTGCTCACAAGGCGGTTGAAGATTTCCAGCTGGTCGCCGTTGTAGTAGTTCCACACCGTGATGTCGGTCACTTCTTTTTTGCTCTTTTTTGCATCGCAGCCGGTCACTGCCAGTGCCGCTGCCGAGACCGCAGCCACCGCCAGAAAACTGCGGCGCGAGATCTTATTCTTCATCCCATACCCTCCCGGCGTATACAGGCGCATTTTACCCCATACCATACTATTTTATATAATACCACCGTTTCCGGCATAGTGTAAACTATTTCTTGAGAAATCTGGTAAAAAAGTGCAGATGACGAATTTCCGTCTTATTTTTTGGTGGTTTTGTCAAGGTATGTATCCCCCGTGAATACAAAAAATCGGACCGCCCGCAGACTGCCCGACTTGGTATTTTTATGGAAAAGGGCGCAACTGCCGTTTTCGGTTACGTCCCCACCCGTGAAAATGGGATAGCGGAGCGTCCGCAGACGCTCCGCTATCCCGAAAATAAAAATAATTTTTCCGCTGATTATGCGCAAAGCACAGCGGAGCGCATTCTAAATCGTCCCGTCACATCCGTATCCGCTGTGCGGCGCGGGCGATGGAGGCAAGCAGCGCCACAAGGCGCTTTTCGTCCATCTGGCCGCAGTAGCTGGTAAAGGTGTAGTAGCACCCCTGCACGCAGAAGGACAGCACCACCTTGCGCACTACGTCTGCCTCAAAGGTGGGGTCGGTCTGGGCGATGCACTGGCACATGGCCTGTTCCACGCGGTTGATGAACAGCCCCTGCCGGGAGCCGGAAAAGAGCACGGTGATCTCCTCCCGATGCTCGGCAAAGGCGCGGAACATCTCCCGCGCAAGCCACTCAGTACGCTCGCTCACATCGCTGGCGGTCAGGCGGGGCAGGCTTTCCACCACCGCCTGCACCATCTCGTCCTCCATGGCGTTGGCCAGCGCATAGATATCCTGATAATGGGCATAAAATGTGGATTTATTGATGCAGGCGCGGTCGCACAATTCCTTGACACGGATCTTCTCCACCGGTTTCTCACGGCGCAGCTCCATAAAGGCTTCTTTGATGGCGCGCTCGGTCTTTTCAATGCGGATATCCAGAAAACCCACCTCTTTTGCTTTTTTGTTGATTTTCCAACATTTTTCCGGTTTTGCGGATAGACAAGCCCCGCAAGCCTTTTTATACTGGGTATAAGCGCCGCAGGGTCACTCCTTGCGGTACAAAAGCCCCTGCTGCTCCAAAGCATCTCGGATGCGGGCAAAGGTTTCCTTGTCCGGGCAGCGCAGGGTGTGCAGGTGCACGCCGCCGGTCATGCGGCTCAAAAGGCTTTCGGGCGCATCGGCGGCCTGACGGATAAAGTTGTCCACGTCGTACCGGTTGCACAGGTTCAGCGTGGCGCGGATCTCGCCGTACAGGCTGTTTTCCACCGCCACATCCACCACCGTGCCGCCCTGATCCACCACGGTGTACAGCTCCCGGCGCATCTCCTCCTGCGTGCGGTGCACACAGGCCAGAATGCCGGTATAGCCCTTTTCCGCCGGGTGCAGCTGGTAGCCCCGGGGGGTGGCATCGATCTGCGCCCCGCCGGCGCGCAGCAGCGCCACATCCCCTACCACGATCTGCCGCGACACTCCCAGTTCTGCCGCCAGTGTGCTGGCGCTTAAGGGGGCACCGGCGCTGTTCAGCCGGGTCAGGATGCGTTCTCTGCGCTGTGCTGCATTCATAGGGGTTCAGGCTTCCTTTCCGTAAAACGACTTTTCTCTCCTTATTGTAGCAAAACGCGGCGCAATGTGCAAGGTTATTCCAGCAGCAGGCTTCCGAAAAAAGGCTTCCCCCGGAAGGGGGAAACCTTTCCCCAAAAAGTGAAGGCTTTTGCTCCGGTCAAGCCGCAAGCGTGGGTTTATTCTACCCGCAGCAGGGTGGCGTAATTGGAGGGCAGCTGCACTTTCATGCGGTTCCACTCGGTGGAGACCAACACCTCCTGCGCGCCTACGGTGTCTGCCATCAGGTCGGTGACCTTGGCTGCCTCCACCGGCAGCTGGAACTCCAGCTGTACGGGGGTATCGCCGTTATTCAGCACCGCTACCACCGCCTTGCCGTCCAGCACCCGGGCAAAAGCATAGCACTGGGTGGTAAGCTGCAATTCTTTTACCTCGCCGTAGGTCATTTCCGGCAATTCAGCCTTGCATTTCCCCAGAACTTTGTATACACTGGTAACAGGATTTGTGCGTTCTGCATCAGCGTAGTCGCTAAGTTCCAAGCAGGGGCGCAGCGGCCAGTCGCTGCCCCACTCCTTTTTGCCCTCAATGCCGAACTCCGAGCCGTAGTAGATGGACGGGATGCCCCACAGGCTGTACACCAGAATGGCGATATGTCGGATGTGCTCTTTGTTGCGCAGCTTGTTGGGCAGGCGCTCTACATCGTGGTTATCCGAGAAGAGATACAGCCGGGTGTCGTGGCACAGCCCCTGCAACCGGCGCATGGTGTGGGCGATCTCAAAATAGTTGTGGTCGTTGTGGCCGCTCCACAGGCCCTTGTGCAGCTCGTAGTTGGTCACGGAGTGCAGCATTTCCGGGTTTGCCCAGCGGCTGTAATCCCCGTGGATCACCTCGCCCATCAGCCAGAACTCCGGCTTTACCTCGTTTGCCAGACGGCGCAGCCCGCGCATGAAGTCGAAATCCAGCACATCGGCTGCGTCCAGACGGATGCCGTCGATGTCGAACTGCTCCACCCAGAAGCGGACGGTATCATAATGGTACTGCTGCACCTCCGGGTTGCGCTGGTTCAGCTTGACCAGCAGGTTGTAGCCGCCCCAGTTGCCGTAGGAAAAGCCGTCGTTATACTCGTTGTTGCCCCAGAAGTTCACATCGCAGAACCAGTCCTTATAGCGGGCGTTCTCGCGGTTGGCCTTCAGGTCCTGGAAGGCAAAGAAATCGCGGCCCACATGGTTGAACACGCCGTCCACGATGACCCGCTGTCCGCGTGCGTGGCAGGCCGCCACAAAGGCTTTGAACTCCTCGTTGGTGCCAAGGCGGCGGTCCACCAGACGGTAGTCGATGGTATCGTAGCCGTGGGAGCCGCTCTCGAACAGCGGGCCAATGTAGATGGCCGTACAGCCCAGCTTTGCCGCGTGGGCTGCCCATGCTTCCAGCTTTGCAAAAGCGCCCGGGGTGGGCTGGCCGTCGTTTTCGTGCGCACAGCCGCACAGCCCCAGCGGATAGATGTGATAAAATACTGCTTCGTCATACCAAGCCATGATCGTTCGCTCCCATTCTATTGCTTTAAAAAGTTGCACCGCTTGCACGGCGGTAGCAACAGTATACCACACCCTCTGGCAAATATGTGTATTTTTGCCGATTTTTGTCAGGATTTGCTAAGATTATCGGCCACTGTGCCGGTAAAAAGGCGTTTTTCTTGGATAGTTTGCCCAAACAGCTTTGTACCAACCGGCGTATACCGCCGGTCAACATAGAGAAGTAAGGAGATCTTTGCATGAATTACCCTGTGATCCCCCGCACGTTTTTCAGTGGCGACTGCTTCGATGCCTACCGCATTCTGGGTGCGCACCCCTGCACCGACCCAAACGGCGCCGAGGGCTGGCGTTTTGCCGTGTGGGCACCCGGTGCCACCGCCGTGGAGGTATGCGGCGGCTTTGACGGTTGGGAGCGCGGCGTGCCCATGGAAAAAGCCGATACCGGCGTGTGGAGCGCCTTTATCCCCGGCCTTGCGGAGGGGGACTTGTACAAATACCGCGTGCACGGCGCAGACGGTAGCACCGTGATGCGCAGCGACCCCTACGCCTTTGCCACCGAGCTGCGCCCCGGCACTGCCAGCAAGCTGACAAAGCTGGATTTCACCTTTGATGATACCGCGTGGATGGAGCGGCGGGACAAATGCCGCAACCGCCCGCTGAACATCTACGAGCTGCACGCCGGCAGCTGGAAGCATAAGCCCGGCGCAACCCAGCCGGACGGCTCGGACGGGTGGTACAACTACGAGGAACTGGCGCGGGAGCTCATTCCGTGGCTGCTGGAGCACCACTTTACCCATGTGGAGCTGCTGCCGCTGGCAGAACATCCCTTTGACGGCAGCTGGGGCTACCAGACCACCGGCTACTTCTCGGTGACCAGCCGCTACGGCACCCCCGCCCAGTTTGCCGGTTTTGTCAACGCCTGCCACCGCATGGGCATCGGCGTCATCATGGACTTTGTGCCGGTGCACTTTGCCGCCAACGCCGACGCTCTGGCAAAGTTTGACGGCACCTACCTCTACGAGTACGACAGCGATGTGGGCCACAGCGAGTGGGGCACCTGCAACTTCAATTACTACCGCCGGGAGGTGTGCAGCTTTTTGAACAGTGCCGCTGCCCTGTGGATGGACGTGTACCACTGCGACGGCATCCGCATGGACGCCATTTCCCGCGCGCTGTACTGGCAGGGAGACCCGAACCGCGGCGTGAACGAGGGGGCTGTGAACTTTCTGCGCAGCCTGAACCACGGCCTGAACGAGCGCTGGCCCACCGGCATCTACATGGCCGAGGACTCCACCAACTTCCTCAAGGTGACCGCCCCCACCCGCTACGAGGGCGTGGGCTTTGACTACAAGTGGGACATGGGCTGGATGCACGACACGCTGGACTACTTTGCCACCCCCTTCGGCGAGCGCCCGGGCTGCTACGGCAAGCTTCTGTTCAGTATGCACTACTTCTACAACGAGCTGTATCTGCTGGCGCTGAGCCACGATGAGGTGGTGCACGGCAAAAAGACCATCATTGATAAGCTGTGGGGCAGCTACGCGGAAAAGTGCGCCCAGCTGCGCACCCTATATTTTTATATGTACACCCATCCCGGCAAAAAGCTGAACTTTATGGGCAACGAGCTGGCGCACTTCCGGGAGTGGGACGAAAAGCGGGAGCTGGACTGGAATCTGCTGGAATACCCCTTCCACGACGCCTTCCAGAAATACTTTGCCGCCCTGAGCCGCACCTATGCCTCCGAGCCTGCGCTGTATGACGGCGAATACAACCCGGACTGCTTTGAGTGGGTGGCAAGCGAAAGCTGCGCCGAGGGCGTGTACGCATGGCTGCGCAAGGGGCGCGGGCAGAATCTGCTCTGCGTCATGAACACACAGGACCACGCCCACAAAAAGTTCCCCCTGTACCTCAAGTTCCCCTGCAGCGCAGAGCTGGTGCTGGATACTGAGGCCGGGGCTTGGGGCGGCGTGCACAAGGCGCACCGCAAGCAGAACTTCCACACCACCGACGGCGGCGTGTTCGGCCGGGACTACACCCTGACGCTGGACCTGCCCGCCATGGGCAGCTATCTGCTGCGGCTCACCCCGGAAGCCCCGAACCCGGACGCCGCCCGCCTGAGTGCCAACAAGGCGCTGGCGCAAAAGCGCAAGGCGGCAAAGGCTGCTAAGGCTGCCGCAGAGGATTCCAAAAAGTAATATTTACGCAAAAATGTCCCGTCTGCTTTGAAAGCGGCGGGACATTCTGCATTTTTCGCCGCCGGGGTGCTGGACAGTACCCCGGGGAGTTGTTATACTGTATTGTGTGAAACTTTGCAAGGAGGGCTCATTCCCTATGTCCGATACCATAACAAAGCTGCGCACATCAAACGCGGCAAAGTGCGTGCTGGCGCTGGCTGCGGCGGCGGTGCTGCTGGCCGTTTTTGCGCAGGCTGCGCCCGGCAGCGGGTTGTTTTTTCCGCTGATGAGCCTGTGGTGCAATCTAGCGCTGTTTGCCTGTGTGCTGCTGGTGCTGCGGGTGGCGAGGGTAAAGTTTGACCTGTTCCACAAGGCAGTGCTTTTAGGCCTGTGGGCGGCGGCGCTGGTCTATTTTTTCTGGGCGCTTGACCGCCGCAGCTTTGTTTACATCTGGGATTATTTTAACTACATCAGCAAGCAGTACAGCGCCGAAACCGCCTTTTTGCAAAGCCCGGCGGCTGGTTTTCATTTCATCTTCGGCTCTTTCGCCGAGGACTATACCAACTTCATCACCCTGTTTCTGGAGTTTCCCTTCTGCCTGAGCGACCGCACCGGCGACAGCTTTGCCTTCTGTCAGGTGTTCAGCGTCCTGCCCATGCTGCTGGTGCTGCTGGCGGGGCTTACCATTAAAGTGGGGCAGCTGCTGCGGGTGAAGCACCGGTTCTGGTACTTCCTCATAGGCCTTTCGTGGTGCATCACCTTTCCCTTTTTGCGCATGAGCGCCATGCTGGGACAGCCGGACTGGTTCGGCCTGATCTTCGCCTTTAGCATCCTGCTGCTTACGCTGGATTTCCGGTTTGAAACGCTGCAGCCGGTACGCTTTTGCCTGCTGTTTGCCGCTACGGCAGCCATCATCCTTTCCCGCCGGTGGTACCTATACTTTGTGGTGGGCTACTACTTTGCCTACGCGGTGCTGGTGCTGGTAAGCAGCGTGCGCACCGCCCGCGCCGGGCAGAAACCGCAGGCGCGTGCACAGGTGCGCAACCTGGTGCTGTTCGGGCTGATGAGTATGGTCGCCATGCTCATTCTGCTGTGGCCGATGGTCAGCCGCATCCTCGGCTATGATTACGCCGGGCGCTACGCTTACTACAACTTCGGCGGACTCACGCTGGAGCTGGCCGCACAGGCTTTGCGCATCGGGCTGCTGAACTTTATCCTCATCGGGCTGGGGCTGTGGTTTGCGGCAAAGCGCCGCCTGCCCGCCCTGCCCTGCCTTGCGGGCGCAGAGCTGCTTACCAGCCTTTTGCTGTTTATCCGGGTGCAGAACTCCGGCTCTCACCAGATGCTGCTGTTTGTGCCGGGGTGGCTGCTGCTGTTCCTCACCGGCGCGGCGGCATTGGCCGAGGGCATCCAGAAGCACCGGAACCTCAAGCTTTTCTACTGGGTGTTCACGCTGGTGTTTGCGGTCTCGGTGCGCTGCTCTCCGCTGACTGTTGTGGCGATGCCGGGCTTTCTGGTGGATCACTTCCCGCTGGAAGCCACCAGAGAGTTCGTCCGGCTGGACAAGCTGATCTACGACCGCAAGGATCTGCCACAGATCAAGGCCATTGCCAACTGGATCGACACCCACTGCGCCGAGGGCGAGATCAGCTACATGATCCCCCACGATATGCTGTACTGCCCGGATCATTTCAAGAACTGCCTTCTGCCCGCAATGCCCATCAACGACAAGCTGGCCTTCGGCTTCTCGGTGCCGGGCACCCACAACTTCCCCATGCAGTTCTTTGAAGCAAAGTACGTTCTCACCGCCGACCCCTTCCCCCAGACCTTTGTGGGCAACGGCGAGATGTCCCACAGGTGGAACGAGATGTTCCTTGCGGTGCGGGACGAGTATTTTGCGCAGGAAGCCACCTTTGATATGGGCAACGGCACCACCTTTACGATATGGCGGCGCACTGTAGCCCCCACCCGCGCCGAGGTGGAGTATTACCTGAGCGCCTTTGCCGCAGAAGATGCCCAATATCCGGAGATGTTCTCCGAAATTGCAGAAAGCTGGCTGGCCGCCCGTGGGCTGTAACGCCGCTTTGCTATATAAAAGGAGTGTTCGACTATGGAACAAGCTGCAAACACCATGCCCGCTGCCGCTTTAGGGCAGTACAAGGGGCTTGCTTTCACCCGCCGGGTGCGCCCGGTATCGGAAAAGGCCGTGGAAGCGGATATCGCCAACATGGCGCGGGTGCACGCGCCCTTTGTGTCCACCGGCGACCCCGCCGCCCGCGGGATGCGGGTCACGCTGGATTTCGAGGGCTTTCTGGAAGGGGCTCCCATCCCGGACAGCCGGATGGAACAGGTGACCGTGGTGCTGGGCACCGGGCAGCTGATGCCTGCCGCCGAGGATGCCGTGTACGGCCACTGCGCGGGCGAGACTTTCCGGTTCGATTTTACCTACCCTGTCGACTTCCGGGTGCCGGAGCTTTCCGGCAGGACCGCACAGTTTGAAATTTGTCTGCACACGGTAGAGCGCAAGCAGGTGCCCCCGGTGGACGATGCCTTTGCCAAGATGCTGGGCTTTGCGGACTTGGAAGCCCTGCGGGAGAGCCTGCGGGAGAAAAAGCGCCTTTCCCACGAAGCCAACGCCGACCGCATTGCCGGGGCGGCGCTGCTGGATATGGCGGGCGCAAATCTGACCGTGGAGCTGCCCGCCGAGCTGCTGGCACAGAACGCCGAATACCAGATGACCCAGCTGCGCCAGCGGCTGCGCAAGAGCCAGATGACCATGGAGCTGTACTGCAAGAGCGCCGGGCTGACCCCGGAGCAGGTGCGGGAGGGCTACCGCAAGGAAGCCGAGCGTCAGCTGCGGGCAATGCTGGCGGTGCGCGCCATTGCTGAAGCTGAAAAGATCACCGTGACCCAGCAGGAGGTGGACGCCGAGATCGCCCGCCTTTCCAAGCTGCACGACACCCCGGAGGAGGAGATCCGCAAGGTGCTGAGCCGGGACGCCATCGCCGCCGCCGTGACCAACCAGAAGGTGCAGCGCTTCCTGCTCGACCACGCCGCACTTACCTCTGTTGTGGAAAAGGAGTAAAGACCATGGGCTTTTTTACCAGAACTGCAATGGATGCCCTGATGAAGACCACCCATCCCGAGATCAACCGCCGCCAATGCTGGAATTTGCACCCTCACCGCAAGCCCTGCACCACCTGCAAGGATATCTGTCCCTACGGCGAGGAGATCTTCTCCCGCCCGAACCTTGTCAAGGACTGGGACCCCTGCACCGACTGCGGGCTGTGCGTTTCCGCCTGCCGCAGCGGCTGCATTGCGCCCTCGCCGGAGCAGGTGCAGCGGGATACCGCCGCTGCCGACACCGACAGCGATACCATCTGGATCGGCTGTGAGAAATCCACCCGCAAGAACACCGTGGTGCGCAGCTGCATCTGTGCGCTCTCGTGGGAAGCGCTGGCGTATCTGGCGCTGAACAAAAAGATCGTGCTGGACCTGACCCCCTGCGGCGGGTGCGAGAACGATTTGTGCGCCGAGCAGCTGCGCAAGGAATTGACAAGACTTGTGGACTTTTTTGGTCAGCCGATGTTCGAGGCGCGGTTCTCGCTGGCGTATGAGGAAAAAGAGTACCCCTACCATGTGCAGGAGCTGACCCGCCGCGAGATGCTGGAACAGGTGAGCCACGGCTCCAAGAGCGGCACCAAAAAGCTGCTGCAGATGCTGCCCGGTCTGCGCAGCGAAGAGGACAGCGGGGTGGACTTCCGTCTGCTGCTGCACCAGCGCACAAAGCAGCTGAAAGCCGCCATGGAAACGCCCCTGCAGTACGGCTACTATATGCCCAAATTCACCGACAACTGCTTCGGCTGCGGCCGGTGCGAAAAAGCCTGCCGCGCCAACGCCTTGAAGTTTGAGGAGATGCCGGGCGGCCAGACCCGCATGGTGCTTACCCCATGGAAGTGCAGCGAGTGCGGCGTGTGCATGAACGTGTGCTCCAACAAGGGCTTTGACGGCATGAAGCTGTACCAGCTTACCACCCTTGGCCCCGTGGTACTGCACAAGTGCACCAAGACCCTGTGCAAGCAGTGCGGCAAGCCCATTGCCCCGGACAGCGCCGATGGCCTGTGCTCGGTGTGCCGCATCAAGGCGCGCACCCAGAAGCGGCAGGAGGAAGCACGCCTGCGCGCCGAGCAGCTGAAGGCCGAACGCGCCGCCAAGGCCGCCGAGGAAGCCGCCGCAGCAGCGGAAAACGCCGTGGAACCCGCCGCCGAAGCTGCTGCCCAGACCGCAGAGACCGCCGCTGCCGCCCTGCCCGATACCATCCCCGCCGGGCAGAGCGCTGCCCCTGCTAACGTCACTGCGCCCAGTCTCGGGGAGCAGGTTTCCGAATAAGGCGCAAAGCTTCTGGCTCAAGTGCAAAGTATCTAGGTGCGCCAACTTCGCCCTCTCAGTCAAAGCCTTGCGGCTTTGCCAGCTCTCCCAAAGGGAGAGCCAAGAGCACTGCCGAAAACTTCCTCATTATGCCTAATACTTTAGCAACAAACCTAACGGCTTGGCTCTCCCTTTGAGGAAAGACTTCCCCCGCTCCGGGGGAAGATGTCGCGCAGCGACAAAAGGGGGAATCTGGCGCGGGAGCGCCTGAGAGAGCGCACGCCGTTAGGCTCATTGTTAAAGTATCAGACGCAATGAAAAACCTTCCGGGCGTGCAAAAGCCTTCCCCCGGTCGGGGGAAGGTGGCTGCGACCAACGGAAGCAGCCGGATGAGGGCGCAGACTAGCGCCCCGGTGGAAACTATTTGACGTTGCGCCCAAACAATGCTATACTGAGCTTAAAGTTACCGTTGGTAGCCGATGGACTTGTTACAGAGAGGTAACGGAGGTGCTTCCGTTACCTCTTTTTTACAAAGAGCGAAAGAGGTTTTTTATGATGTATCATGCTTTTTCCCGCCGCCAGTTCTTAAAGGCCGGCGGTGCAGCAGCCCTTTCCACCGCTGCTGCCGGGCTGCTGAGCAGCTGCGGCGGCTCCGCTGCGGGCGGCACTGCCGCCGGTGACGGCAGCGCCACCTACACCGTGCTGTACGCCCGTCAGCCCGCCACCCTGAACTACCTGATCTGCTCTGCCGACCCGGACCTGTACCACGGCACCCACTGCGTGGACACGCTGGTGGAGTACGACAGCCGCGGCAAGATCCGCGAAGGTCTTGCCACCAGCTGGGAATGGGATGCCGACACCCTGACATGGACTTTCCACCTGCGGGACGAAAACTGGGTGGACTATACCGGCGCAGTGCTGGGCCCTGTGACCGCGCAGGACTTTGTGGACGCGCTGGCCTATCTGCTGAACCCGGACTACGCCTCCGGCACCGCCAGCCTTGTCACCCCCTATGTGGCCGGGGCTGAGGACTACTATAACTACTGCGTCTGGCGCAACAATGCCAACAACGGCACGGTGGCCGAGGACGGCACCACCTATGCCATCGACGCCGCAGGCACCGTGACCCTGACCGCCGCCGACGGCAGCACCACCACCTGCCCCGCCGTGGACTTTTCCTCCGTGGGCGTGGCAGCTGTGGACGAGCACACCCTGACCTATACCTTGAACTACGACTTCCCGGGCTTTTTGAGCCTTTTGAACTACGCCCCCTTCGAGCCTGCCTACGGCCCCATGCTGGCAGAGCTGGGCGACCAGTTCTGCACCAGCGCCGAGACTGCCTGCAGCTGCGGTGCGTTCTATCTGGCGGAGTACACCCCGCTGGAAAGCTGGGTGATGAAGAAGAACCCCGAAAACTACGATAAGGACAACGTCTATATCGACACCATCCGCTACATCTACAATCAGGAAGCACTTATCAGCGGCCCGGAGATGGTGCGGCGCGGCGAAATTGACCAGGCCACCATCAGCTCGGACATTCTGGACAGCTGGCTGGCAGACGATACCACCAAGGACATGGTGTCCATGGAGCGCCCGGAGACCGGCAAGAGCTACTTCTATTTCTTCAACTTCCTGCCCTACGCCCACCAGTTCCCCAACTGGAACACCACCGGCGTGGACGCCCAGTACCAGCCGGACAACTGGGCCAAGGCGGTGAACAGTACCAACTTCCGCAAGGCGTTCCTCTACGCCATCAACCCCGCCGTCACGCTGGCGGTCACTGCGCCGGAAGGGTACGAGAACTACAAGCTGCACACCATCACCCCGCCCTCCTTCTGCGCCGACAGCAAGGGCGTGGACTACACCGAATGCGGTGCACTTGCCAACGTGACCGACCACTTCAACGAAGCCACCGCCAAGCAGTACCGCGACGCCGCCGTGCAGGAGCTGACCGCTGCGGGGGCTACCTTTCCCATTAAAGTACAGTACCCCTACAACCCCGCTGTGGTGGACTGGGACAAGCAGTGTCAGGTGTTCAAGCAGCAGGTGGAGGGCGTTTTGAACGACGGCTTCGACTTTGTGGAGATCATTATTACGCAGGGACCCTCGGATAACTTTTTGAACGCGGTGCGCCGCGCGGGTGCGTATGAGTTCATGTCCTACTACTGGGGTGCGGACTACTCCGACCCCGAGACCGAGGTGTACCCCTTCTATCAGGAAGCAGGCGACCGGGGCACCTGCTACGCTTTCCTGCGCACCGGCGTAGAGGACGGCATCATCACCGGCGAGACCGCCGAGCAGGTCATGACCTACATGGACATGGTGGAAAAAGCCAAGGCCATCACCGCCGACCTTGACGCCCGGTACGCCGCCTTTGCCGATGCCGAAGCGTACCTTATCGAGAATGCGCTGGTCATCCCGCTCAGTCTGCCGGTGCCGCCCTACATCGCCACCCGGCTGAACCTCTGGGAGGGGCAGTACGCCCCCACCGGCTTCTCCTCGAACCGCCTGAAGGGCATCCATATCCTCGACCATTACGTTTCCATGGACGAGTATAACGCCAACCGGGATGCACGGTAAGGGCTAGAAAAAGAGAGGTGCACACCATGGTGCAATATCTTGCAAAGCGCATCGGGCGCTCGGTGCTGACGCTGTTTATCATCGTGACGCTGGTGTTCTGCCTGCTGCGGCTCATGCCGGTGGAAGGCTACTTTGCAAACTACGAAAAAATGTCCGAGGCGCAAATTCAGGCCGGGCTGCAAGCCATGGGGCTTTTAGACCCCCTGCCGGTGCAGGTGGGGCGCTTTTGGAAGAACGCTTTGCACGGCGACCTTGGCGTGAGCCATATCTATAAGGTAAACGCCCCGGTCACGCAGATTTTAGCGCAGAAGCTGCCCATCTCTGTGCAGATGGGCGTGCTGGCCATGCTGCTCAGCCTTGTGCTGGGCATTCCGCTGGGGCTTGTGATGGGGCAGTACAAAGGCCGCTGGCCGGATAAGCTGGGTACGGCGCTCATCGTGCTCATTCAGGCCGTGCCCGCTGCGGTGTACTTTTTGTACATCCAGATGTACGGCACGGCGGCGGTGGGCGTTGGCCTGCTCTTCAACGCCGCAAACTGGCGGTACTGGGTGCTGCCGGTGTGCAGCATGAGCCTTGCAAACCTAGCCTTTTACGCCATGTGGCTGCGCCGCTACATGGTGGACGAAAGCAACAAGGACTACGTCCGTCTTGCCCGCGCCAAGGGTGTGTGCGGGCGGGATATCGCGCTGCATCATGTGTTCCGCAACGCCATGGTGCCGCTGGTGCAGTATATCCCCTCGGCGTTCCTCAACACGGTGGTGGGCTCGATCTACATCGAGAGCCTGTACAGCATCCCCGGCATGGGCGGGCTGCTGGTCACCTGTGTGCAGCGCCACGACAACACCATGGTGCAGGGCATCGTGCTGCTGTACGCCTGCGTGGGCATCGTGGGGCTGATTTTAGGCGATATCTTAATGGTGCTCATTGACCCGCGCATCAATTTTGGTAAGAAGGAAGGTGGCCGCTGATGTTCAAACGCGCGTGTTCCCGCCGGCTGGAAGCGCAGCTGAACACCCTGCAAAAGGACGGCCCCGCCGCGTGGGCTGCCCTGCCGGAGGAGGAGCTTTTCACCCCCGCCGGGTTCAGCAGCCAGCAGGCGGAAGCCACTGCCAGCACCAGTTATAGCTACTGGGGCAGCACCTTCCGTGCCTTTTTTAAAAACAAGCTTGCCGTGGCGCTGCTGGCAGCGCTGGCGGCGGTGGTGGTGTTCGCCTTTGTGCAGCCGCTGCTGCCCGGGCAGGCAGACCCCAACCTTTGCGCCGTAGACCCCGCCACCGGCATCCAGTACCGCAACATCGCCCCGGGGCAGCAGGGCTTTCTCTGGGGCTCCAACTCCATCGGGCAGGATCTGTGGGCGCGCATCTGGGCGGGTGCGCGCACCAGCCTGACCATCGCCTTTTTCGTGGCGGTCATCGAAGCTGCCGTAGGCATTACCGCCGGTGTGCTGTGGGGCTATGTGCGCGGACTGGACTTCCTCTTTACCGAGCTGTACAACATCTTCGATAACATCCCCACCGCCATTGTGCTCATTCTTATCTCCTATGTGGCTACCCCCAGCATCTGGACGATGATCCTTGGTATGTCCATCAAGGGCTGGATCGAGATGGCGCGGTTCATCCGCAACCAGATCCTGATTATCCGCGACCGGGACTACAACATCGCCTCCCGCTGCATCGGCACGCCCACTTTGCGCATTGTGCTGCGCAACCTGCTGCCGTATCTCGTCTCGGTCATCATGCTGCGCATGGCGCTTACCATCCCGGAAGCCATCGGCAACGAGGTATTCATCACCTATATCGGTCTTGGTCTCTCGGTGGAAACGCCCTCGCTGGGCAATCTGGTGAACGACGGCCGCAAGGTGATGATGCAGGCCGGGCTGCGGTATCAGCTGCTGTACCCTACCCTCATTCTGAGCTTTGTCACCATCGCCTTTTACCTGATCGGCAACGCCTTCTCGGACGCCGCCGACCCCAAGAACCATCTGCAATAAGGAGGATACCCCATGACCCAAGACCCCATCCTCTCGGTGCGCGGCTTGCAGATCCGGTTCGGGCTGCGCGGGCGCACCCTGCACGCCATCCGGGAGATCGACCTCGACCTTTACCGGGGCGAGGTGCTGGCCCTTGTGGGCGAGAGCGGCTCCGGCAAAAGCGTGTTCACAAAAAGCTTTATGGGCCTTTTAGACGCAAACGGCAGCATCACCGGCGGCAGCATCGACTACTACCCCACCCCCGGCTGCACCCCGCTGCACCTTGCGGCGCTCAAGACTGAAAAAGAGTGGCTTGCCGTCCGCGGGCGGGAGATCGCCATGGTGATGCAGGACCCCATGACCAGCCTGAACCCGCTCAAGACCATCGGCGAGCAGATCACCGAGGCGGTCACCCTGCATCAGGGCTTAAAGGGCGCTGCTGCGCGGGAAAAGACGCTGGAATACCTGCGGGACGTGGGCATCTCCGACCCTGCGCTGCGGTATAAGCAGTACCCCCACGAGTTCTCCGGCGGCATGCGGCAGCGGGTGGTCATTGCCATTGCGCTGGCCTGCAACCCCAAAATACTGCTCTGCGACGAGCCTACCACCGCGCTGGATGTGACCATTCAGGCGCAAATTTTACAGCTGCTGCGGCAAATGCGGGAGAAATACCGCCTGACCATCGTGCTGATCACCCACGACCTTGGCGTGGTGGCAAACCTTGCCGACCGGGTGGCAGTGATGTACGCGGGCGACATCGTGGAGATCGGCACAGCGGACGAAATTTACTACGACCCCCGCCACCCCTACACATGGGCGCTGCTGTCCAGTATGCCACAGATGGGCGTGAAGGGCGAGGACCTGTTCAGCATCCCGGGCACGCCGCCCAACCTGTTTGCCGAGATCCGCGGCGACGCCTTTGCGCCCCGCAACCCGCAGGCGCTCAAGATCGATTTTGTCAAGCGGCCGCCTTACTTTGCGGTGTCGCCCACCCATAAGGCGCGCACATGGCTGCTGGACCCCCGCGCGCCCCACATCGAGCCGCCCGCTGCGGTGAAAAAGCTGCAAAAGGAGGGGCTGTGATATGGCAGAGCCGTTACTGGAAGTAAAAAATCTGCAGGTGACCTACGGCAGCGGGCGCAAAGCCTATTCTGCAGTGCAGAACGCCAGCTTTACCATCTATAAGGGCGAGACCTTCGGTCTTGTGGGCGAGAGCGGCTCCGGCAAGACCACCATCGGCCGCGCCATTCTGCGCATTTTGCCCACCACCGGCGGCGAGATCCTTTACAAGGGTCAACGCATCAACGGCAAAATTTCCCGCGCGCTGGACAGGCAGCTCACCCGGGAAATTCAGATGATCTTTCAGGACCCGCAATCCTCCCTGAACGAACGCGCCAAGGTGAGCTACATCGTGGGCGAGGGCTTGCAGAACGTGCGCCCGGAGCTTACCGCTGCGCAGCGGGAGGAAAAGGTGCGGCAGGCGCTGTTGGACGTAGGGTTGCTGCCGGAGTTTGCTTCCCGCTTCCCCCACGAATTCTCCGGCGGGCAGCGGCAGCGCATCGGCATTGCCCGGGCGCTCATCGTAGAGCCGGAGTTCATCGTGGCAGATGAGCCCATCAGTGCGCTGGATATGTCCATCCGGGCGCAGGTGCTCAACCTGCTGCGCCAACTGCAAAAGCAGCGCGGCATCACCTACCTGTTCATCGCCCACGATCTTTCGGTGATGCGCTACATTTCCGACCGCATTGCCGTCATCCGCAAGGGCAATATCCTGGAGCTGGCAGACGCCGAGGAGCTGGTCACCCACCCGCTGCACCCCTACACCCGCAGCCTGCTGTCCGCCATTCCCATGCCGGACCCGCGCCGGGAGCGGGAAAAGCAACTGCTGGTGTACGACCCCGCCATGCACGACTACACCACCGCGCCCCCCGCATGGCGCCAGCTGCGCCCGCAGCACTGGGTGCTGTGCAATGACGCGGAAGCGGAGCAGTGGCTCGCCGCAGGCGGGACGATTTAGAATGGCCTCCGCTGGCGCTCTGGCCATAATCAGCGGAAAGATTATTTTTAATAGAGCAAAGCCGGAGCGTCTGCGGACGCTCCGGCTTTGCATTTTCACGGGAGGGGTCACCCCTTCAGGCGCTAACGCGCCAGCTCCCCCAAGGGGGAGCCTTTGGGTGCTGCCGGAAACTTTCCCGCCACCGCTGAAGCCGTCCCCTTGGGGAAGGTGGCTGCGAACGCAGTGAGCAGACGGAAGGGGTTCTTTGCGCACCTTGCCCAAAAAGGCGGGAAATATTTCTCTTACCCTGCGTGAATGAGGGTTATTTTGCATCGAATCGCCCTTGCATGGCGCGTGCGGCATCTGATATACTTAAAGTACCGAAGAAACCTACGCCATGCTGTAAGAAAGGATTGGAGGCTGACCCCTATGAAAAAGCTGGCAAGACTGACCGCCCTTCTGCTCACCGGTGCACTGCTGTTGCTGCTGGGATGATCCGGATTGCGAATATATCGGCCTGTCGGTGGCAGAAGTCAAGGGCGAGATGTACTTCTCGTACCGCGCTTTCAAAAAAATAAGCTGACGCAAAAAGCATATTTTCATTTTGGGGAACAGAAACACCTGCGGGCGTTTCTGTTCCCCTTTTTCACGTTTGCACGGTTTGTTTATTGACTTTCCTGCGCGGTTCTACTACAATACTGAATGGGAGATTTTGCCCTCTCTGATGCAGCAGCATCCCGGCAGCTTTCCACCATGGCAAGCTGCCTTTTTTATGGCCGCCGCAAGCGCTGCGCCGGACGGAAGAATTGAAAGAAAAGAGAAAAGAGAAAAGAAGAAAGGTTTTGATCCTATGACTGAAAACACCAAGGAGCCGGTCTATGCCTCCAAGGCAAAGCCTTGGCTGAAGTATTATGATGAAAAGTACATCCACCAGACCGTGCCGGAGTGCTCGGCCTTTGAGCTGATCTGCCGCAACAACGAGCGGCATCTGGGCGACACCGCACTGGAATACTACGGCCGTAAGTTCAGCTATGCAGACCTGATCGTGCAGGTAAAAAAGACCGCTGCTGCCTTGCAGGCGCTGGGGGTGAAAAAGGGCGATATCATCACGGTGGTCAGCGTGATGACCCCGGAGGTGGTCTACGCCTTCTACGCCGCCGATCTGCTGGGCGCTACCCTGAATCTGGTAGATCCCCGGTACAGCGCCGAGGGCATCCGGGAGTATATCGAGGAGGTGGAGTCCCGCCTGCTCATCTGCCTGAACGTGGTGTACCCCCGCTGCCATCAGGCCGCAAAGCGCACCAGCGTGGAGCGGGTGGTGGTGCTCAGCCCCGCCGACAGCCTGCCGCTGGCCAAGGCCGTGGGCTACAAGCTGACAAACCCGGATAAAAACCGCTACGCCTCCAACGTGCTGCGCTGGAAGAACTTTATTGACGCGGGCAAGGGACACAGCGCCGCCGCCACGCCCTACGACCCCCAGCACGCCTGCGTAGTGGTGCACACCGGCGGTACCACCGGCTCGCCCAAGGGCGTTATGCTGACCGACTACTGCTTCAACGCCCTTGCACAGGAGTTTGCTGCCCAGAGCCGCCTGTTCCACCGCGGACAGAAGCTGCTGAATGTCATGCCGCCCTTCATCGCCTACGGTTACAGCTGCGGCATCCACATGCCGCTGGTCATGGGACTGCATGTCATTATCATCCCCAATCTGGACCCGGATAAGCTGGGCGCGCTGGTGTGGAAGCACAAGCCCGAACACATGTTCGGCGTGCCCACCCACTACCAGCAGCTGGCTGCCGACCCGCTGCTGAAAAACAAAGACCTCTCCTTCATCCGCAACTACGCCGCCGGCGGCGATTCCCTCTCGCTGGGCGCGGAGCAGACGGTGAACCAGTTCCTCAAGGATCACGGGGTCGAGTACCCGCTGGCAAAGGGCTACGGCATGACCGAGGTCTCCTCGGCAGCTACCATCGCCGC
The DNA here is from genome assembly GCA_934525325.1 of uncultured Faecalibacterium sp. Lineage (GTDB taxonomy): Bacteria > Bacillota > Clostridia > Oscillospirales > Ruminococcaceae > Faecalibacterium. The sequence continues at coordinate 25,928 of CAKSZE010000003.1, read as the reverse complement.
CGGTAACGTGACAAAGCCCGGCAGCGTAGGCATCCCCATGGTCAACACAGTCGTCTCTATTTTCGAGCCGGGCACCGAGACCGAGCTGCCCATCGGTCAGCGCGGCGAGATCTGCATCTGCACCCCCACCGCCATGAAGGGCTACTACAACAAGCCCGATGAGACCGCTTACCTGCTGCGCCGCCACGCCGACGGCCAGCTGTGGGCGCACACCGGCGATATCGGCTACATGGACGAGGACGGTTTTGTGTATCTGGATGCCCGCATCAAGCGCATCATCATCCGGCACGACGGCTTCAAGGTGTTCCCCTCTATGATCGAAAACGTCATCAGCCGCCACCCCGCCGTGCACCAGTGCTGCGTGGTGGGCTACGCCGATACCGACCACACTCAGGGACGTCTGCCCTTCGTTTTTGTGGTGCTGGACCCTGCCGCCACCGGAAAAAAGCGCCAGATCCTGCGGGAGCTGCGCCAGCTGTGCCGTGAGGAGCTGCCGGAGTATGTGCAGCCCGCCTCCTCGGCTTATAAGATCATCGCCGAAATGCCCATGACCCCCGCCGGTAAGGCCGACTACCGTAAGCTGGAGGAGGAGCTGGGGTAAAAACTCCCGTGAAAATAGCGTCCCGCCTGCCCTTGAGAAAGAAGGAACCATCCATGAACCATCCCCGTTTTGCCGCATGGCTGTGCAGCGCCGCTGCGCTGGTGCTGCTGGCTGTGCCCGCCTTTGCACAGCAGCCCGATGCCCTGCCGCCGGAGGCTGCCCCCGCCGCGCAGGTGCAGCCTGCCGAGGAAGCTCCTACCGGGGAAACTGCCCAGCCCGCCGAAGAAGCTGCCGCCGAGGAGACCGCCCCGGACACTGAAACTCCCGCCGAGGAAGTTTCTCCAAGCACTGAGACCCCCGCTGAGGAATCCCCTGCCGCCGACCCTCAGCGCACCTATGTGGCGCTGGGCGACAGCATCGTTTCCGGCGTGGGGCTGCCGGATTTCAAGTACACCGATGCCGCCATCGGCATGGACGTAGCCGCAAACTTCGAGGGTTACCCGGAGCAGTGCTATGTTTCGCTGGTGGGCAAGGGGCTTGGGCTGGACCGTCAGCACGCCATCAACCTCGGCTTGCCCGGGCTGACCACCGGCGACCTTGTGGATATGCTGCGCACCGGCGCAATGCCCCAGATGAACCAGCAGGCGGGTACCTACTACGTCTACCCCCAGATGCTGGACTACCTCAAGCGGGCAGATATCATCAGCGTACAAATTGGCTCCAACGATGCGCTGGTGCCCGCCCTTGTGGCGCTGGGCAACGCCACCAACTGGAAGAGCGAGCAGCTGGTAGCCACCATCGTCAGCGGTGTGCTGCGCACCCCCAGCTTTGAGAATCTGCAACGACTGAACAGCGACCTTTCCAAGTTGTGGCTGACCCGCGAAGAGCAAAAAGCCGTCAGCCAGCTGCTGCTGTGGGGCGGCACCGACGCCATCTGTGAGCAGGCGTATCAGGACGCCGCCGTGAATATGCCGCAGGTGGTGGCCCAGCTGCGGGCGCTGAACCCGGACGCGCAGATCATCCTGGTGGGCTACACGAACCCCGTGCCCCTGCTGCCGGAGTGGACACAGCTGTTCCGGCGGCTGAACTCCCTTGCCAATGACCTTGCCGCCCAGAACGAGAACGTGACCTATGTGCCCATTCCCTTCGCCATGACCGCCACCGATGCCCACCCCACTGTGAGCGGGCACAAGTACATTGCAAACCGTATCCTGCGCGCTGTGGCGCACAAATGATGTTTGCACAATGAGGGACGAACCCTCTCAGTCTCGCTACGCTTGACGGGGCTGTTGCTAAGGTGTATTTGTAAAATAGACTAAATTTTCGACTTTTCAGATACACCCTAAATAGCGCCAACAAAAAATGAGATAGGCTTCCCCGCAAGGGGTTGTCTATCTCATTTTTTTGTTGGCTGAGGTCATGAAAACACATTGCTTTCGGCAGGGTGCAAAAAGATGTTTCCGAAACCTTTTTAACGCACCACTGTCCTGTGCTGTGCGCGGTATTCGGCAGGGGTGATGCCGTACAGGCGGCGGAAGGTTTTCAGGAAGCTGCTGTAATCCGGGAAGCCGCTCTCGGTGCAGGCGTTCAGGACGGAAACGCCCTCTTCCAGCGCCTTGCGGCAGTGCTGCATCCGCAGATAGGTCAGGTAGTTGTGGATGCTCTCCATGGTGCACTCCTTGAATGCGCGGGAAAGGTGCTCCCGGCTGGCGTAAAGCTCCTGCGCCAGCTGCACGGTGGTCAGGGTCGGGTCCTGATAATGCGCCTGCAGGTAAGCCACGGCGCGCGCGACCAGCACACTGGTGCTGCTGGGTGCGGTGGTCTGTCCGCTGCCGGTGGCCTGCGTGATGAGCAGCATCATTTCAGAGACCTGCGCCTCAAAAACGATGTCCCGGATGGAGCCCGGCAACTCCAGACTTTGTGCCATGCGGATGAAAAGCCCCTTGAAATCCCACTTGCGGCAGGCTTCGCTGTCCAGCACGGTGAGCTGCTGCAACCAGCCTGTGTTTTTCAGGTTCGTGCGCCGGCGGGTGGCTTGCCATAGGGCATCGTCGATCTGGACGACCAGACGATCCGACTGGTCGGCATCAATACGGAAGTTGCCGGAGTGGTAGACCTGAGACGGAAAGTAGACCAGCTCCCCCACATGGACCAGATACACGCTGCCGCCCACCGAGTAGCGCACCGTGCTGCCGCCGATGGGGAGCACCAGCTCGTGATACGGGTGGGAGTGCACCACAGACTGCCTGTTTTCCCAGTTCGTGTACCATGTGACCAGAAGCCGGGTGTTGTTCAGCCCCATCCGCGCCTGTGCTTCCGTAAGGACATTATCGATATAATGTGAGACCCGTTCCATGCCCATAGCCGCTCCTGTTCCTTGTTAAAAAACAAGAATCATTCTTTTACGTCTTTTTTTGCTCTAGTATATCAGTATATATCACAATTTGCAACATTTGAATCACAAAATCTGCGGAAAAACGGCAGAATTTTTAGTATGATAAGGGCGTAATGAGACGAGATAGACCAAATGCACAAATTTGTTTCAATATTTTTGTGCTTATCGACAAATGTATTGGTTGCATTTCGTGACCATCCGAAAGGAGCCAGCGCATGCAGACCTCAAAGAATCATTTTGAAGCCAAAGTGGTCTTTAACGATGAGACCATCCGCCGGATGTTCCGCACAGAGTTCTACACCTACGAGGGGCTGCGGCACCTGCTGTGGCTTGCAGCAGCCTTTGTGTTGGTGATGGCGGCACTGTTCACTGCGATTCCTACCGTTGTCAAAGTGCTCTGCCTGCTGGTGGGCTGTGCCATGTTCGCCATGCCGGACTTTTTGAGCCGGGTGGCGGCAGAGGGCGTCATCATGCAGCGGGGCGGGGCAGAAACCACCGTGAGCTGCCGGGTCAACGATGGCGGTGTGGACGTGGAAAACGGTGCCCACCTGAAATACGAGCAGGTCGGGCGACTGATTGAAGATGACGAATATTTTTATATCTTTCAGGACCGGCAGTTTGCCGTCATGGTACCCAGAACGGCGCTGCTGCCAGACAGCCCGGAACGCTTCCGTAAATACATCGCCCGGCAATGCGGGATGGAGTGGAAACGCGGCGGTTCTCTTGTGATGGTGGATCGGAAGGACTTTGTCCAGATGTTACAGGACAAGACTTCCCGCTGGTTCGGACATTGAATGGATGGAATTGCGCCAACAGGCGCTGTCAGACATAAGAAAAAAGGAGGACATCGATATGTTTTTAACCTGTCACTATTTCAGCAAGGTGCTGATGCACAACACCGAGATCAATGTTGTGATCCCTACCCCGGAGGGTAATGAACAGATCACCGAGGCAGGCCCTGCACAGCGGTACGATTACGAGAACGGTCTGCCGGTGGTTTATCTGCTGCATGGCGCTTATTCATCCCGCAGCTTGCAGGTTTGATCTGATCTTCATCAGAATTTTATAATCGCTTTCATGCCTCCTGAACTTCTTGAATATGGCCATGCTATATTGGGAGAACAGGGGGCGTTTTTTTATCAAAAATCAATTGAGAGGAGTAAAAATTATGGAGATCTGCTCCCGTTTTACCGGCATGGAGCGCAAAGACGGCGCTTTCCTGCTGCATACTGATAACGCAGATATCAAGGTCTGCTTTGTGACCGATGAGATCGTCCGCGTCCGCGCAAGCTTTGACCACGAGTTGGCAGAGGAGTCCTATGTCCTGATGACCACCGCATGGGAGGACCGGATGGACGAGCTGTTCAAGGGTGAGCGCACCCGTGTGGAGCCTTTCGCCGCACAGGTCACCGAGGATGACAGCGCCCTCACCTTTGCCACCGGCAAGGTGACGCTGGTGGTGGACAAGGACCCCATCAACTTCAAGCTGCTGGCTGCCGATGGCTCCGAGCTGTACAGCACCCTGCCCGGCAATCCCTTCGTCAAGGACGCCAACAACCGCGTGGTGGCTTACAGCCGGATGAAGGAGGACGACTGCTTCTACGGCTTTGGCGAAAAGAGCGGCCTGCTGGATAAGAACAAGACCTTCCAGCGGGAGCGCGCCACCGACGCCATGGGCTACGATGCCGAGAAGATGGATACCCTCTATAAGCACATTCCCTTCTACATCCGTCTGGACCGCGACACCCACAAGGCTGTGGGCGTGTTCTACCACAACTTCTACGAGTCCGTGTTCAACATGGGCTGCGAAAAGAGCAACTACTGGCCCCGCTACACCTATTTTCAGGCAGACGGCGGCGATCTGGACTGCTTCCTCATCGGCGGCGACACCATCGCCCGCATCGTGGACAACTACACCCTGCTGACCGGCCGTCCGGCACTGCTGCCCAAGCGTGCGCTGGGCTATCAGGGCTCCAGCATGTACTACCCCGAGCTGGAAAAGGACAGCGATGACGCTGTGCTGGGCTTTATCGACACCATCAAGGAAGAGGTCTTCCCCATCGACGGCTTCCACCTGTCCAGCGGCTACGCTACCTACAACGGCAAGCGCTGCTTCTTTACATGGAACACCGACCGTTTTAAGGACCCGAAGGCCTACTTTGCAGCCATGAACGAAAAGCACGCCCAGAACGTGCCCAACGTCAAGCCCGGTATGCTGCTGTGCCACCCCCGCTTTGACGAGTTCCTGAAGGACGATGTGTTCGTCCGCGACAGCAAGCACCCCGAGACCTACGGTGTCGGCAAATGGTGGGGCGGCGACGGCGCATTCTGGGACTACACCAAGCCCGAAGGCCGTGCAGCTTGGAAAAAGTACCTCACCGAGTCCATCATCGCCGTGGGCACTGATTCCGTCTGGAACGACAACTGCGAGTACGACAGCCTGATGGATCAGGAATGTATCTGTGATTTTGACGGCAAGGGCGGCACCATCGCCCAGCTCAAGCCCATCATGAGCACCCTGATGTGCCGCATGAGTGCAGAGGCTGTAACCGACCACAACCCCAACGCCCGTCCCTACATGGTTTGCCGCAGCGGCAGCTCCGGCATCCAGCGCTACGCTCAGACCTGGTGCGGCGATAACTACACCAGCTGGAAGACCCTGAAGTACAATATCCCCATCATCACCGGCATGGGTCTGTCCGGCCAGCCCAACGAGGGCGGCGATATCGGCGGCTTTGCCGGCCCCGCACCCGAAGCAGAACTGCTGCTCCGCTGGCTGCAGAACGGCATCTTCCAGCCCCGCTTCTGCCTGAACTCCGCCAACAACGATAACACCGTCACCCAGCCGTGGATGTACGAGGAGAACCTGCCCTACATCCGTGCAGCCTACCAGCTGCGCTACCGTCTGATGCCCACCCTGTACTCCCTGATGTACGAGTCCAACCAGAACGGTATGCCGGCATGGCGTCCGCTGTTCCTGGAGTTCCCGGAGGACCCCAAGTGCTACACCGACAAGAACCTGACCTTTATGTTTGGCAAGAGCATTCTGGTGGCGAACGTAGTGGAAAAGGGTGCCACTACCCGCACCATCTACCTGCCCGCAGGCTGCACCTGGTACGATATGAACGACGACCTGCGCGCCTATGAGGGCGGCCAGACCATCGAGGTCCCGGTCACGCTGGCAAGCATCCCCATGTTCCTGCGCGGCTCTGCCGTTGTGGTGACCACCGAGGACGTCAAGCACATCCTCAAGGACACCATGCGCCAGATCGACCTGCTGGTGGCTGCCGAGACCGACACCAGCTTTGTGCTGTACGATGACGACGGCCACACCGAGGACTACAAAAACGGCGTTTACGCCAAGACCACCATCACCGTCAAGGCTGGTGACCGCACCGACATCCGCTTTGCCACCGAGGGCAGCTACGAATCCCCCGTGGAGCGCATGACCCTGAAGCTGGTCAGCAAGAAAAAGGGTGCGCTCTGGGTCAGCGTGGATGGGCAGCAGCTTCCCCAGTTCATCGTCCGCGATGGCTGGGAGGCCGCAGAGTCCGGCTGGTACTACAACCTGCCTGACCGCACCATCTGGGTCAAGTTCGCAAAGCCTGCCAAGAAGGACTTTACGGTGACTGTCTCCACCGAAAAGTTCGACCTGATCGGTATGGCAGAGGACTAAAAAAGCCATCTCCAATCTTCTTTAATTCTTCTTCAGAAACACGAAGGCCCGTGGGGAGTTCCCAACGGGCCTTCGTGCTTTTTGTCATAAGTTTCAGGCTTCGATCTGTGACTCCCGCCGGAGGATGCGGCAGACCATGAACAGGCAGTAGAACATCGCCAAGCCCCATGCAAAAGGGTTGGAAAGGCAGATGCCCAGATACCCAAGGCCGGTCTTTACCGCCAGTACGCCGCCAAGGCTGCGGCCGATGAGCTCGCCCACGCCGGAAACGATGGCCAGCACGCTGTAACCAAGCCCCTGCAAAGTGTTGCGGAAGATCATCAGCAGGCCGTGGAAGCAGAACAGCATACTCATGACGCTGAGGTACTGGATAGCACCCGCCGTGACGGCGGGGTCGGCATCGCCCAGCACCAGCCCCACCGCGTAGGGCTTGATGAAAAAGATCACGCCCCACGCCACGGCACAGTAGAGCAGCTGCACCATGCAGCCGTCCTTGATGCCCTGCCGGATGCGGTCGGTGCGGCGGGCACCGTGGTTTTGCCCCACATAGGTAGCCATAGCCATGCCTACGCTCTCCATGGGCAGGGTGAACATCTGCCGGATCTTTTCGCCTGCGGTCTGGGCGGCCACGGCGGTGCTGCCAAGCAGGTTGATGGCATCCTGCATGATGACTGCGCCAATGGCCGAGACGGAATATTCAAACCCCATGGGAAGGCCGATGTAGGCCAGCCGCTTGCAGTGTCCTGCCGAAAGCAGGGTGCGCGGCTGCCGGAAGGAAAGCCCCTCCAGCTTTGCCGTGCGGGCAAAGAACCAGTAAGCACACAGCCCGCCGCTGAGCAGCTGGCTGAGCACGGTGGCAATGGCAGCACCGTCCACCCCCATGCCCAGCGGCACGATGAAGAGGTAGTCCAGCAGAATGTTCACCACGCTGGCGGCCAGCAGGAAATAAAACGGGTGCCGGGAATCGCCCAGTGCCCGCAGCACGCTGGAGGCGTAGTTGTACAGCACCGTAGCCGGGATGCCCAGAAAAATGATCTGGATGTAGAGCACGGCATCGGCGTACAGTTCCTCGGGCGTGTGGATGAGCCGGAGCAGCGGCCCCGCCATCAGGGTGGTAAGCACGGTGAACACCACGCTCAGCACCAGACAGAGCAGTGCGCCGTTCAGCAGGTATTTTTGCAGTCCGTCCTTATCCTTTGCGCCAAAGGTCTCTGCCGCCGGGATGCCAAAGCCCACGCAGGCTCCCTGCACAAAGCCCAGAATAAGAAAGTTGAGGGAGTAGGTAGTGCCTACCGCGCCCAGCGCATCGGTGCCCAGACACCGCCCTACGATGACGGTATCCGCAAAGCTGTACAGCTGCTGGAATAAGGTGCCCAGCACCAGCGGCAAGGCGAACCGCAGGATCTGGAACAGCGGTTTGCCCACCGTAAGATCGGTGGTGCCGGAGAGCTTTTGAGAAGTAGCTGCCATAAAGAAAACTCCTTATTATAGTATTTTCTTCATTCTATCATGGACAGCCGCTTTTTCCAAAGTGGTTTTGTGACAGGAAGTTGTCTTTTTGTGATGGAAGCGCGGAAACCTCCATGTTTTTCACATTTGTTTCTTTTGCGGTGGAAAGTTCCGGCTGTCCGTTTGCAGATTTATGAAGCCGCTTTTGATCCAATCACCAGATTCATGTTCTGAATACAATCCTTGATGCAAACAGTCACCGCTGATGCCTCCTCCTGCTCCCCAATTTAACCTTCTGCCGCAGACGCGACCTTGCCAAAGCCATTCCAGGCATTGGAAGAGGTATAAACGGTTGCCTCCATAATGTTTAGTTCTTTCATAAGGTTCAAGCCTTTCTATAAATTTCAACGATTGACGGGGCTACGATATGCTGATACAATTATTATACTTGATTGCGTTTTGCAATCAAGTACGCAAATCATTTGCACCTGGTATAAAAACACTATTATGAAGGAACGGAGAATGAAAGAATCATGACATATGAGGAATTCAAGCAGAAAGTCAGCAGTGTAATTCTGACAACGCAGGGAAATTGTCCGGTCACGCCAGTGATTCAGATGCTCCAGGGAAAATGGAAATTGCAAATTCTCTATGAGCTTTGTATTAAATCGCCCATGCGGTTCGGTGAACTAAAAAAGGTACTAAAGCCAATCACAAATACGGCGCTGACAAATGCCCTCAAAGAGTTGGAAGTCGATGATTTAATACAACGAATCCAGTACAATGAGATGCCGTTGCGAGTAGAATACTCCCTAACACAGAAAGGACAAGATTTGTTGCCGGTATTTTATGCCATTATGCAGTGGGGAATAAAATATATCCCTTGAATTTCTATTTTTGCAGACCCAATTTCTTGTAACCAAACACCTGTAACCGGGCAGGAAAATTATCTTTTCTGCACACAGGGCATTCGGTGGGCTTTATACTTTTTCTTATCTTTTAAGGTTAATGGTTACAGAAAGCGGAAAATGCAGCAGTCATGCGGCTTTTTCGCCGTAACTGGAACGTAACCGAATCTGTAACCAACCGTGTAACGCTGTTCATCAGAAGGGAAAGCCCAGCTGCTTGGCTTCCGCATAAAGCTGCTTGAAACACACCCGGTCACCCGTGTAGTCCTCCAAAAAGGCGTAGATCATGCCAGCCTACGGGCTTTACGATGTCGATGCGTTCGCTCAACAGGTTCAGTCGGATGGCATCGGCAAGCACATGGTCGTTCTGCAAAATCGTGATGCAATTCTGAATCGTTCGTTGGATTTCGCCGTTGGAGTGCTTGGTCAGCATCTCCTTTACATCTTCAATGGTTCGGGGAGTGCGTTCTTCGTTGACTTCTTTGCTCAATAAACATCACCTCATACGAGCCATCGAAAATGCCCGTTTGACATCATTTAAAAGAAACGTTGACAAGCAGCCTGCGGATTTTTATAATAGAACCAGCAAAGGCAGTGCGGCCTTAAAAAGTACGTGCTACCTTTGTTTTTCGTTTAAAAAAGTATCCAGAAGAATGACAGAAAGGGAAGTGCATGACCGGTGAACGGTCGGCAGAGCAGGTATGAAGATCGGAGAGTTTGCTGCGGCATGCAATACGAGCCGCGATACGATACGTTATTATGTGACAGAAGGACTGCTGTTCCCGAAACTGAGAGGGAAACAGCTGGACTTTGCGCAGCGGGATCTGGAAGAGTATCAGCAGATCCAGCAGTGGAAAGCTATGGGCTTTACGCTCACGGAAATCAAAAGCATTGCACAGCTATACAGGTTGTCCAATGCCATCGAGCCTTCCACAATCGATGAATATCAGGGGATGTTGCGCAGCAAGAGGGAACAGCTTCTGGCACAGCAGGAACAGCTGAAAAGAAGCCTGAAACAGCTTCATGAAGAAGATGAACGGGTGGAACGGCTGCGCTTGCCCTGCAAGGCGGCGCTGACCGGCATGCCGCTGGAAGCAGTCCCGCTTCTGGCTTGCCCGAGTTGTGGCGGACGTTTTTCCATCCATAAAGCAGAACTTCATGGCAGCACCCTAATGAAAGGAGAGCTTCAATGCTCCTGCGGTTATCATGCAGCCATCCGGGAAGGAATCCTTTGCACCGGCAATTGTTACACAGGCCTTTATGATCAGCCGGACCTGCGGCGGGAGCTTTACCACGATACGGGACCGGAGTGGGATCTCTGCATGCAGAGAGCACTGGATGTGATGGTGGAGCGGGTGCATCGGATGGATCTTCACCATAAGGTCCTGCTGGAAACCAATATCAATGGCTTCTTTTTCACCTATCATTTTCTGAATCAGCTGCCTCAGGATAACCTTTTTGTTTTTGTGGACAAATATGAAGAAACCCTGCAAATGTACAAAGGCTATGTTGAAGCCCTTGCTCCGGAGCTTCCGGTGCTGTACATTGCCGATGCGGGGGAACACTATCCGCTCGCTCCCGGCAGCATTGATGTGCAGGTGGGGATCATGAGTGAGAACGAGTATACTTTTTACCATCCACACCACCAGATATTGGACATTGCCCCGCTGTTCCGTCCCGGCGGACGGGTACTGCAGCTGTTTACAAGTTGCGGAGAGCACAGCCGCTCCCGCCAGAATCAGATGGAGCTTTACCCGGAGGGCGGCCCGGAGCGGGGCTGCATCCGCTTTGTGCAGCGGGATTATCAGAAGGAAGGTTTTGCGTTCGGTCTCACAGAGATCGGGCAGGTGCTCCACACCACAAAACACCACTTCTACCGTTCCCATGTAGACGGCGAGCCTCTGACCCTCTATATTTTTGATGCGGTGCGCTGAGGCTGAATACAGCAGACGAAAAAGATGGAGTGTACTCCACTTTTTGAAGAAAAATTTTTAGAATTTGGGGTTGACATGGATTTGACCCCAGCATATATACTGTTGGCATTCCACAAGGAATACAACTGAATGGATAAAGACGTCCAGAGCCGAGAAGGCCTGGGCGTTTTTTGTTTCCTGCGAAGAGGTGTTGAAAGATGAAAAAACCAGTGATCGGGCTGGTCCCTCTGTACGATGACGAAAAGCGGAGTTACTGGATGCTGCCGGGCTATATGCAGGTGTTGGAAAAATGTGGGGCTGTGCCTCTGATGTTACCTTTGACAGACGATTCGGAAGAGCTACAGATCTGTCTTGCACTCTGCGATGGCATCCTGTTGACGGGCGGCCACGATGTAGACCCAGCTCTTTATGGGGAAGCACCGCTCCCACAGTGCGGCATTCCCTGCCCTGCCCGGGATCGGATGGAAAAGAAGCTGCTGACCAGCGCACTGGAAGGAAACATACCGATCTTTGGCATCTGCCGCGGCATCCAGTTCTTGAATGTGGCTCTGGGTGGCACCCTGTATCAGGATCTGGATGTCCAGCACCCCAGTCGGGTGGAGCATCACATGACGCCGCCCTATGACCGGGCGGTGCATACAGTGACAGTCCTGCCGGATACACCGCTGGCCAGGATCGTAGGGCCGGGCATTCTGGGTGTGAACAGCTATCACCATCAGGCGGTACGGAAGCTGGCCCCGACACTGCAGCCCATGGCTGTCAGCAGTGATGGGTTGGTAGAGGCCGTTTGCCGACCAGACAAACGATTTGTGATGGCGGTGCAGTGGCACCCGGAGTTCAACTTCCAGACCGGCCCTCAGAGCCTTGCGCTGATACAGGCCTTTGTGGATGCCTGTGCGACCTGAGAAAACAGGCGTGTATTTTTTGCTTGCCGGCTTATCGTGAAGCCTGCAGATAGAGGGAATTTTGACAGAAAGGATGATCCTTATGAAAAGAAGAACATTTATGGCTGCTGCGGCTGCTTTGGGCGCTGCATTTTTGACAGGTTGCGGAAGCTCGGCATCTACGACCGCATCTTCTGTGACAGTATCCTCTGCGGCGTCCTCCGGGGCAGCTTCTGCCGCATCGGGAACAGATAAGAAGTGGATCATTACCACGGACACGGCGTTCATGCCCTTTGAATACACTGACGAATCGGGCAATTTCGTGGGCATTGATGTGGATATTGTGGCGGCCATTGCAGAAGATCAGGGATTTGAATACGATCTGCAGGCCATTGGCTGGGATGGTGCCGTAGCAGCGGTTCAGAGCGGTCAGGCTGATGCGATCATTGCTGGTGCATCCATCACCGATGAGCGGAAAGAAAACGGTTGGATCTTCTCGGATGGCTACTTTACGGCCAAGCAGACCATTGCCGTGGCGAAAGACAGCACCATCACCAGCTGGGAAGATTTGAAGGGGAAGAACGCTGCTGTGAAAAACGGCACCACGGGTGCTGACTATGCAGACAGTCTGAAAGACCAGTACGGCTTTACCGTCACCAAGTTCGAGGATTCCCCCACGATGTATCAGGATGTGCTGACGGGAAACTCTTTCGCCTGCTTTGACGATGAGCCGGTCATGGCGGCCAATATCAAGCAGCATGACCTGGACCTGAAGATCCCGGATGGCTTTGCCAATGAGGGCGCACCCTATGGTCTGGCCATTATGGACGAGAAGAACCAGTCTTTCCTGGATCTGTTCAATGCCGGTCTTGCGAACATCAAGGCCAACGGTACTTACGACGAGATTCTGGCAAAATATCTGGGATGAGCCTGCTGCATGTCTGCCGGGCAGTCCGAAACAGAAGGGAAGATCGTTTTGCTTAAGATTATTCATGTTTATGGCATGATGATGCTGGCGGCTTTTGGACAGACGCTTTTATTGGCGCTCCTTTCGCTGATCGTGGCCTGTCTGCTGGGCCTGCTGTTCGGATTGTTGGGCACCGTCCAAAACCGCCTGTGCAATTGGCTGAGCATCATCTATGTCAACGCCATCCGGGGTTGGCCCCTCATAGTGCTGGCCTTCTTTATCTATTTTACCATTCCGCAGTTTTTGCGGGATATCGGCCTTGGCAATGTCCGCCTCAGCGCCTTGAATGCAGGCATCATTGCCTTATCGCTCAACTGCGGTGCCTATATGGCTGAGATCATGCGGGCGGGCATCCAGAGCGTGCCCGCAGGCCAGATGGAAGCGGCCCGCAGCCTGGGGATGTCTTACAGCCACTCCATGTATAAAGTGGTGCTGCCGCAGGCCATCCGCACCATGATCCCCTCCATCATCAACCAGTTTATCATTACCCTCAAAGATACCTCCATCCTTTCAGTGATCGGATTCCCCGAGCTGACCAATACCACCAAGACGGTGGTGGCCAACACGATGAACACTCAGGGGTGGGCCATTGCGGGCGTGATGTACATGGTGGTGATCCTGTTGCTGAGTTACCTCAGCCATCGCGTAGAAGGGAGGCTCAGCAATGGACGATAAGGTACTGATCCGGGTTCAGAATCTGAAAAAGAAATTCGGAGATCTGGATGTGCTGCAGGATATTTCTATGGACATCCATGCAGGTGAGACGGTGGTTCTGCTTGGGCCTTCCGGAAGCGGAAAATCCACTTTTCTGCGTTGTCTCAATCAGTTGGAGACCGTCACCAGCGGTTCCATTTTGGTAGACGGTCAGGACATCACGCAGAAAAAAGTGGATCTGAACAAGGTACGTCAGAAAGTGGGAATGGTGTTCCAGCACTTCAATCTTTTTGAGCATCTGACCGTGATGGAGAATATGACTTTGGCCCCGGTCGATCTGAAAAAGGAAAATCAGCCCGATGCAGAAGACACCGCGCTTCGTTTGCTCAAGAGGGTCGGGCTGGCCGATAAAACCTACTGCTACCCGCGGCAGCTTTCCGGCGGTCAGAAACAGCGGGTGGCCATTGCGCGGGCTCTGGCTATGAACCCGGAGATCCTGCTTTTTGATGAACCTACCTCTGCGCTGGATCCTGAAATGGTGGGAGAAGTACTCCATGTTATGCAGGATCTGGCCCACAGCGGAATGACCATGGTGGTTGTCACCCATGAAATCGGTTTTGCCCGGGAAGTGGCTGACCGGGTGATCTTTATGGAAGGCGGCTACATCGTAGAGCAGGGTACTGCGGATGAAGTCATCAATCACCCCAAAGAAAAACGCACAATCGATTTTCTCAGCAAGGTGCTGTGATCTTTAAATGTACGGATCAACAGCAGTGATAAGCCAACCTGTTTGGACAAAAAGAAAACGGTAAAGTGGATTTTATCTGCTTTACCGTTTTCTAATACTTTTTTGATACTGCTGATATTTCGGATTATTTCTTTGCCATCGGGCAGAACGCAGAACTACTTTGCAGTGGAAAGTTCCAGTCGTCCGTTTGCAGATCCATGAACCCGCTTTTTGATGTAGCCTTTTATAAGTCTACACTCATCCACCACACGCTCCAATTTTACACTAAACGCGAACTTGTCGGGGCGAGGCCCCTCCATCTTGCTGCGCAAGACCGTTCGGTCGCTTAAAAGCCCCACTGGGGCTTTCATTGCTCCGCTTCGCTGCGCAAACGCGAACAACGCTCTTTTTGCTCTGCACAAAATCCTGCATCGTTTGGCGTAAAATTGGCGTATGGTGTAGTTTTTGCTGGAAATCTGCCAAAAGAAAAAGCCTGAAACTTCTCGGTTTATCAAGAAGTTTCAGGCTTAGTTTTGCTTAAATTGGAAATTTACTGCTCAATCGGCTTCATCGTGGGGAACAGCAGCACATCACGGATAGATGCGCTATCGGTGAGCAGCATCACCAGACGGTCTACGCCGAAGCCCAAACCGCCCGTGGGGGGCAGACCATACTCCAGTGCGTTGATGTAGTCGTAGTCCACCTGTGCCTTGCACTCGGGCTCCAGTGCCTTGCGCTCGGCTACCTGACGCTCGAAGCGGCCCTTCTGGTCAATGGGGTCGTTCAGCTCGCTGAAGGCGTTGCCGTACTCGGTGCAGTCGATGAAATACTCAAAACGCTCAGTGAAAGCGGGGTCATCCGGCTTACGCTTGGCCAGCGGACTGATCTCCACGGGGTAATCGTAGATGAAGGTGGGCTGGATCAGCTTGTCCTCCACAAAGGCATCGAAGAACTCGGCCAGAATGGCACCCTTGGTGGGCACCTCGGGCAGCTCCACGTTGTGCGCCTTGGCGGCGGCGATGGCGTCTGCATCGGTCTGCCAGTCGTTGAAGTCCACGCCGGAGTACTTCTTCACGGCCTCCACCATGGTCAGGCGCTCCCAGTGACCCATATCGATCTGCTTACCCTGATACGGGATGACCAGGCTGCCGCAGATCTTGAGGGCAAGGCGCTTGTACAGCTCCTCCACCAGATCCATCATGCCGTGGAAATCCGTAAAGGCCTGATACAGCTCAATGGAGGTGAATTCCGGGTTATGCTTGGGGTCCATGCCCTCGTTGCGGAAGATGCGGCCCACCTCGTACACGCGATCCATACCGCCCACGATCAGGCGCTTGAGGTACAGCTCGGTCTCGATGCGCAGCACCATGTCCATGTTCAGGCTGTTGTGGTGGGTGTAGAAGGGGCGTGCAGAAGCGCCGATCTCAAACGGGGTCAGGATGGGGGTGTCCACCTCCAAAAAGCCCTTCTCGTCCAGATAGGCGCGGATCTCCTTCAGGATCTGGCTGCGCTTGATGAAGGTGTCCTTCACCTCCGGGTTTGCGATCAGATCCACATAGCGCTGGCGGTAACGCATCTCGGTATCGGTCAGGCCGTGGAACTTTTCGGGCAGGGGGCGCAGGCTCTTAGCCAGCAGGGTCAGTTCGGTGGCGCGCACGCTCAGCTCGCCGGTCTTGGTGCGGAACACCTCGCCCTTCACGCCGATAATGTCGCCCACATCCAGCTTTTTGAAAGCGGCGTAGGGCTCATCGCCAAGCTCGTCACGGCGGACGTAAAGCTGGATATCGCCCTTGTCGTCGCGCAGGTGGGCAAAGCTGGCCTTGCCCATGACGCGCTTGGACATCATGCGGCCTGCCAGTGCCACCAGCTTGCCGCTGTCGGTCTCGTTGGGCAGTTCCTTATATTCTTCCTTCAGGTCGGCAGAATAGGCGTCCTGCGGGAACTTGGTCAGGGTAAAGGGGTCGTTGCCGGCGGCCTGCAGGTCGGCCAGCTTCTGGCGGCGCACCTGTACCTGCTCGCTCTCGGACAGACCCGCAGCGGGGTTTCTCTTTTGCTCTTCCATGGTTACTCCTACTTAGTTTGCAGAATGGGTGATAGCCAGCACGGTGTACTCCACGGTCTGGCCGGTGGGCAGCAGCACTTCGGCCTTATCGCCCACAGCCTTGCCCATCAGGGCGTGGCCCACGGGGCTCTCATCGCTGATCTTGCCGTTGAAGGCGTCAGCCTCGGTGCGGCCCACGATATCGTATTCCTCGGCTTCGTCCTCGCCGGTCTCGCGGATGGTGACGTGAGTACCCACGGAGACGTTATCCACGCTCAGCTCGCTCTCATCGATCAGAACTGCGTTCTTGATGGTCTGCTCCAGCTCGGTGATGCGGTTCTCCACCAGACCCTGCGTATTCTTGGCCTCGTCGTACTCGCTGTTCTCAGACAGGTCGCCGTGGCTGCGGGCTTCCTTGATCTCTTCAGCCAGCTCCTTGCGGCGGACGGTTTTGAGGTATTCCAGCTCCTCCTGCATTGCCTTCAGACCGGCAGCGGACATCTTGATCTCTTGTGCCATTTGAGAATCTCTCCTTGTTATTAGCTGTATTTCTTTCGCGCAGCCACAAAGCCGCACAGGAATGCCATTTTGACTACACTATTATAATAGCAAGCCGGTGCCTTGTCAACAAAAAAGGCGGCAGTATGGCAGAAAAAAGCGGCGCTTGCCGCGTGCCTTTTCCACGCTGTCCCGGAAATCGTGCTCTCTCCCCTGCTTACATGAAAATGCGATCCCGGAAAGTCCGCAGACCTTCCGGGATCGCTCTGACATTTTTTACTCAGACCAGCTTCGGTACCTCTGCGCCCAGCAGCTCTGCCAGCCGGGCGTGACCCTTGCGGGTCAGGTGCATAAAGTCCACCTCGTTGAACTCGCATTCGGCGGCGTCCATAAAGTGCACGCCCTGCCGCTCAGCTACGATGCGCAGCTGCTCGGCGACGCCGCGGGATTTCTCCACGCAGCCTGCGCCCATGACGGCATCGTGGAAGCCGTCCTTGATGCAGGGCGGCGCCACCACCAGAATGTTGGGTGCCTTGCCGCCCCAGCAGTCCACGCTCTTGGCCTTGAGCAGCAGCCGCTCCATGCCCGCGCCGATGCAGGCAGCGTTTGCACCAAAGCGTTCCTTGACGTCGTTCGTGCCCAGCATGATGATGAGCAGGTCGATGACTTCGTGGCTCTTGAGCAGGGCGTAAGCCACGCTCAGTGCATCCATGGACTCATGCAGTGGATCCACGAACACGGTAGTGCGGCCGGAAAGCCCCTCCTCGGTGACCAGATACTCCTCGCCCAGCGCCTTCTGCAGGCGGCAGGTCCAGCGCTCGTCCTCATTGAAGCGGATGCCGTGGTCGGCGCAGTCGTTGGGGTCGGCGCAATAGCCGTGGGTGTTGGAATCACCCAGACAGAGAATATGCTTTTTCATAACCAAATCACTCCTTTTCCATCGTCTGCCGGAAGTAGTACACAGCGCCCACCATCCCGGCATCGTTGTGCAGCTGTGCGGCGCGAATTTCCAGCCCCTCGGCAAAGGCGGGCATGACTGCGGCCTTTACCTTGGCGGCAATGGGCTCGATGAGCAGCTTCTGCTGGGCAGACACGCCGCCGCCGATCAGGATCAGCTGCGGGTTGAAGATATGCACCATGCCCGCCAGCCCCTGCGCGATCTCGTCCGTCCATGCGTCCAGCAGCGCCAGCACCGTCTCGCTGCCCGCCTCGGCGGCGGCAAAGATGGCGCGACCATCCTTCCATACCGGGTCCTTTTCCTGCGCGGCGCGTACAAGGGCGGTGGTGGCGGCGTAGCGCTCCCAGCAGCCCTTTGCGCCGCAGGTGCATTCCACACCGTCCAGCGCGTGGGTGCGGTAGTGTCCCAGCTCGCCGCCCAGACCCCGCGCGCCTTCCAGCAGACGGCCTCCGGTCAGGATGCCGCCGCCCACGCCGGTGCCCAGCGTCACACCGATGACGTCCGTATAGCCCTTTGCGCCGCCGACCCACACCTCGCCCAGCGTCATGCAGTTGGCGTCGTTGGCTACTGTGACCGGCAGACCGAAGGTCTTTTCCAGCTCCGCCTTGATGGGTGCGCCGATGTAGTTGGGCAGGCTGCCGCAGGTGCCCGCCACGATGCCCTTGCGGCTGTCGATCTGCCCGGTGGCAGAAACGCCGATGCCCGCAAGGCTTTCCGCCGGGACGTTCTGCGCAGTAAGGAATGCCTGTGCGGCTTTGAGCACCGTGGTCAGGATGGGGGTGCGGTAGCCGTCAAAGCTTACGCTCTCCTCGGCTTTCGCCAGCACCGCACCGGCTTCGTCCACAATGCCCAGCTTGACGGCTGTGCCGCCGATGTCGATACCAAGATAGTGTTTCATAGCAGGCACTCCCCTGTGTTATTTTTTAGCGGCGTTGATGGCACCGGTAAAGCGTGCGGTGATTTCTGCCGGGCGGGTAATGGCACCGCCCACCACCAGCGCAAAGGCACCGGCTTCCAGCGCCTTGACCGCCTGTTCCGGGTAGTGGATGTGACCCTCGGCAATGATCTTTGCCGGGCACTCTGCGGACAGCTTACGGATGAAGTCAAAGTCGATATCATCAATGCCGGTGGTCTCGGGGGTGTAGCCGCGCATGGTGGTGCCCACAAAGTCGGCACCGGCTTCGGCGCAGAGCATGGCGTTTTCAAGGTTATCGCAGTCCGCCATCACCAGCTGCTCGGGATACTTTGCCTTGATGGCGCGGATGAACTGTGCCGAGGTGGAGCCGTCCGGGCGCAGCGCACCGGTGCCCTGCACGGCAAGGATATCCACCCCGCAGGCCACCAGTTCGTCCACTTCCTTCATGGTGACGGTGATGTACATGGGCGTGCCGGGGTAGTCCTTTTTGATGATGCCGATGACCGGCAGGTCCACCACCTGTTTGATCTGGGTAATGTCCCGCACGGTGTTGGCGCGGATGCCCACAGCCCCGCTCATGGCGGCAGCTTTCGCCATCAGGGGCATCACGCCGCCCTCCTTAGTGTACAGGGGCTCGTGCTCCAGTGCCTGACAGGACACGATGAGCCCGCCCTTGATCTGTGCAAACAGTTTTTCCTTTTCCATGGTCTTACTCCTCCATTCTGATCTTGACAACGGCCTTGCGCACGCTGACACAGCCGTGCTGTACAAGGCCGGGTTTATGCAGTTCCTCCGGGAAGAACAGTACAAAGCGTCCCTCGCCCAGTGCACCGGTCACTACGCTGGCGCTGGCCTGAAAGCCGCAGTCCCCGGTAAATTCCCCGATCTCCGCGCCGGGCAGATTGGTGTAGCCCCAGCCCTCGCTGCCGGTAAGGTCCACCTGCAAGTCGGCGTAGCGCCTGTGGTACTCCGGGTGATAGCCCGCGTCCGGGTGCAGGGTGGCATCCATCAGGTTGATGAACACCTTATCGCCGTCCACCTCAGTGCGCCCCAGCGGCAGGGCGGCAAGGTCGTGGGTAAGCAGATAGTCAATGGCGGTATCCAAGTTGGGGTGCAGTCCCCTGTACCGGCCAAGATGCTGCAGGGTATCGCAGATCATTTGCGTTTCCTCCAATAAAAGAAGCGCCCGCCTCCCCTCTGAAAAAGAGACGGAGAGGGGCGCTTTTATCCTGTTACAGCTTTGCGATGGCGGCTTCGATCATAGCCTGTGCTTCAGCCACAATGGCTTCATCCTCGGGGATCAGGCCGGGCATCGGGGCGCGCACGCTGCCCAGCTCCAGCCCGTACATCCGGCGCAGGATCTCCTTCTGCACGGCGTACAGGTTGCCGTGGGCAGAGCACATCTTGTAGATGATGCGGTTGGCTTCGTACTGGATGGCACGAGCCTTTGCGATCTCGCCCTTTTCCAGATGGGCATTCATAGCCAGATACAGCTCCGGCATCACGGCGTAGGTGCCGCCGATGCCGCCGTCTGCACCGATGACGCGGCCGGAAACGAACTGCTCGTCCGGGCCGTTGAACACCACAAAGCCCTCCTCGCCGCGGGCGGCGATACCGGCATCCTTGAACATCTGGATGTCCTGCGTGGGCATGGAGCTGTTCTTCACGGCTACCACGTTGGGGTTCTTCAGCATCTCGTTCAGCAGGCTCATGGTCAGCGCCGTGCCTGCCAGCTGCGGAATGTTGTAGATGACGAACTCGGTGTTGGGAGCCGCTGCGGACATATCGTTCCAATACTTGGCAATGGCGTACTCCGGCAGGTGGAAGTAGATGGGCGGGATGGAGGCAATGGCGTCCACACCCACGCTCTCGGCGTGGCGTGCCAGCTCCATGCTGTCGGCGGTGTTGTTGCAGCCGACGTGGGCAATCACGGTCAGCTTGCCCTTGGCTTCGCTCATCACGGCTTCCAGCACGGTCTTGCGCTCATCGACGTGCTGATAGATGCACTCGCCGGAGGAGCCGCCCACATACACGCCCTTGACGCCCTTGGCGATCAGGTGGCGGGTCAGCGCCTTGACGCCCTCCACCGAGATGTTGCCCTCTGCGTCATAGCAGGCGTAAAAGGCAGGGATGACACCCTGATATTTTTTGATATCTTTCATGTTTCAAGCCCTTCTTTACAATCAGTAATAAATCGATATAAAATAGTTGTTCGTATCAGGTTCTGACGCTTTCTGCGCCGCTTACAAGGAGCAGTCGAAACACAGAGCCGTTTTCCGAATGAAGGCTTCCCCCGGTCGGGGGAAGCTGCTGATTTGCTTGCGGTCGAAATTTTAGCCTTTGACCGCACCCATTGCGATGCCCTTGGTGAAGTATTTCTGGAAGATGAGGAAGATGATGATGATGGGCACTGCGGCCAGTGCGGCACCGGCCATGATCAGGCCGAAGTCGGTGCTGTTCTCTGCCTGCAGCTTTGCAATGCCCAGCGAGATGGTCAGGTTGCTGGTGCTGGACAGCATGATCAACTGCATGAAGTAGTCGTTCCAGCTGTTGATGAAGGTAAAGATGGCCAGTGCGCCGATACCGGGCTTGACCATGGGCAGCACGATCTTGACAAAGGTGCGCGCCTCGCTGGCACCGTCGATGCGGGCAGCTTCCAGCATTTCGGTGGGGATGCCCTCACTGAACTGCTTCATCAGGAACACGCCGAACGGCCAGCCCACGATGGGGAAGATGACCGCCCAGATGGTGTTGTACAGGTTCAATGCGCTCATCTCGCGCAGCAGGGGGATCAGGATGACCTGCTTAGGCAGCGCCATGGCACAGACGATGAGGGTGAACAGCAGCTTGCGGCCCACAAAGCGCTTTTTGGCCAACGCATAACCGGCCATGGCGGCGGTCAGGCAGGTAAGGATCATGGACATGACTGCCATGAACACGGTGTTGATCATCCAGCGGATGGCAGCGGGTGCCATGGGGCCCACCGAGAAGTAGACGGGCTCGCCATCGGCGCTGAACTTGGAGCCGAAGGGCACAGCCAGCTGCCACAGCGGGGCACGCTTGCCGGCAAACAGCTTCTGGTAGTTGGTCAGCACCCACTGGCTGGGCCACCACTCGGGGGTAGTGGCGTTGATGGCAGCGCCGGTCTTGAAGGAGCCGGTGATGATCCAGTACAGCGGGAAGGCGAACAGCACCGCCATAATGCTGATAAGGATGATCGCCAGAATGGTGTAGGCGCTCATCTTTTTCAGTTTACTGGGATGGCGCTTCAACGGTTTTTGCTTTTTTGCAGCAGTTGCACGCATTGTTCCGCACCTCCTTAATTATCCTTGTTGCCCAGCTTGAACTGGACAGCAGACAAAATGGCGATGATCACCGCCAGCACCACGCCCATGGCGTTGCCGTAGCCGTACTTGTACTGCTTGAAGGCGGTGTAGTAGATGTAGTACATAATGGTATCGGTCTTGTGGTTGGGGCCGCCGGAGGTCAGCAGCTGGATCAGTGCAAAGCACTGGAAGGAGTTGATGGTGGTGATGACCAGAATGTATAGGGTGGTGGGCATAATGGCCGGCCACTTGATCTTCCAGAAGCACTGGAAGTCGGTAGCGCCGTCCACCTCGGCAGCTTCCACAATGGACTGATCCACGTTGCCCAGTGCCGAGACATACAGCACGATGGGCTGACCCACAGAGGTGGTGAGCAAAATCAGGATGATACAGCCCAGTGCAAACCGCTCGTCACCCAGCCAGTTGATGTTTTTGTCCAGAATACCAAGGCTCTTGCCCAGATAGTTGAAGATGCCGTAGTAGTTGTTGTACATCCACTTCCACACCACGGTAACGGCGACCGAGCCGGTGACCACGGGCAGGTAGAACACGCAGCGGAAAAGGCTTGTTGCCCACTCCGGCAGGTCTACGATGGCGGAGGACACCCACAGCGAGAAGATGCAGGTGATGGGCACCGACACGATGACGATGACGAAGGTGTTCTTTAATGCACCAAGGAAGATGGGGTCGGCAAACAGGGTCTTGTAGTTTGCCAGCCCCACAAAGATATCCGCGCGGTTCATGGTGGAGTCAAAGAAGCTGGTCACCACGCAGAGGATCATGGGGTAGATGACGAAGCCCAGAAAGAAGATCAGGCTGGGCAGCAGGAAGCAGTAGGAGGCGAAGGTTTCGCGCCGTACCAGCGCACTGCTGCGTTTGGGCTCTTTCATTGCCGTCTTTGCAGCCAAGAGGATCACCAAACCTTTCGTTTGAGAGTGTTTTTTCCGTAAAAAGGCCCCTCCCTCACCCGGAGGAAGGGGCCTTGCGGTTCAGCTGTGATGCAGTTCAGAGAAAGTAGCGCTTATGCCTCGGCAGCGGCGGCTGCGTTTGCGTTGTCCACAAAGGTCTTAACGGCAGTCTCGACGGCCTCGCCGGAGCCCACGCGCTGCAGCATGTTCCACCACTCGGTACGGGCAGTGGTCCAGCCCGGGGTGATCTGGTAGTAGTCGCCCAGATAGTTCATAAACTTGCTGTACTCGCTCATGACCTCGTTGCCGGCGTAGATGTCGCCCACGCTGGTGCGGACGGGGAAGTAGGTGGAAGCCAGCACGCTGTCCTTGACCTGAGAGGGGTCGGCAGCGATGAACTCGATAAAGGTCTTTGCAGCCTTGATCTTGGCCTCGTCGCCGTTATCAAAGATGCCGAAGCCCCAGATGCCGCCGCACAGCTTCGGGTCGCCGCTTTCGGTGGGGAAAGCCATGGGGAAGATCTCGTCGCCGCTGATGGTCTGGCCTGCGGCAGCGGTGTCAGCGTTCAGCTGCTGTGCAATGTTCCAGCAGAAAGCCATCTGCAGGGTGCCGTTGCGGAACAGGGTGATCTCCTCGCCGCCGTTGATGGAGGGATCGAAGTTGACGCCCTTTGCATCGTACAGAGCCTGAATAGCCTTGATGTTCTCGGCAGAGTCGGCAGTGTACTTGGTGTGGGCTGCATCGGTAAAGGTGCCGCCGTACATATTGTTGATGATAGCACGGGTGCCCTGATCGCCGCCCTGACCGCTGCAGTAGATGGCCGCCACGTTCTCGTAGCCGCCCTTGTACAGTGCATCCACGGTCTTGAGGAAGCCGTCGGTGCTCCAAGTGTGCTTGTCGGTGTCGATGTACTGGTCAGCGCCCACTTCCTTGACCTTGGTCATGTTCACGGCCATGCAGTGTGCGGTCATGCACAGGGGGTACTCGTAGTAGTCGCCCTTCTCGTTGTGACAGGCAGACTCCACAGAAGCGTAGATGTCCTTCTTGGCATCGTCGGTCCACAGATCGTTCAGCGGAGCCATAACGCCCTTGGCACCCCAGTTTGCCACCAGACGCTCGGGGCCTTCCATGACCAGATCGGGTGCGCTGCCGCCCTCGATGGCGGTGTTCACCTGATCGTCGCCGTTGGTGTAGTCCAGATACTCCACGGTCACCTTGATGTCGGGGTACTTTGCGTTGAAGCTGGAGATCAGGTTCTGGACGGTATCGTCATTGCCCCAGCCGCCGATGGGGTATGTCCACAGCTTGATGCTTGCGCCGGTGCTGGCAGTGCTTGCAGCAGCAGAGGAAGCGGTGGAGGAAGCAGCAGTGCTGCTGGAGGAGGAACCGCCGCAGGCGGCCAGTGCACCGGCAGCGCCCAGAATGCCGGCAGCCTTCAGGAACGAACGGCGGGAAATGCATTTTTTCATGGTAGATTCTCCTTGTTCATCTTCTTCGACCCATCGGGGGATCGTGCTCCGTTTTGCTCGTAGCGGCTGCTCGTGTCCGCAGCCGTTGTTTGTAGCCTAATTATAGAAAATTATTTTCATTTTGTCCATTCATTCTTTTCATAAATTTTCATTTTTAAACCCAGCAGCCTGCACAAAATTGTGGGATATCAGAAAAAACACAATATTTTCATCCACTTTACTTGTCAAAATAGTTACAAAGCGGTACACTTTTTCCTGTTATTCTGAAAATCACTTTCAGGTTCAAAATTGTAAAAATGAAAAGCATTTTCACAATTTGAACCGTTTTTTCCTCCAAAACTGTGCCCTCTGCACAGAACCGGCGGGTAAAATGTGGTCATTACGCCTCTTGCACAGCGGCGCAGTTTCTCTTATACTTTTATATAAGAAGGTAAGCACCAAAACGGCGCCGGTGTACTACCGGCAGCCGAGTGAGGAGAAGGAAGAATGTCTACGAATTTTTGGGAGCTGCTGCAGCAGCATCAGGGCGACCTGACAAAGTCCGGCCGCACGGTGGCCGAATATCTGGTGCAGCACGCTGCGGAGGCACAGTATCTGTCCATATCGTCGCTGGCCAGAGAGTGTCAGGTGGCCGAGGCCACGGTGTTCCGGTTCTGCCGGGCGCTGGGCTTTGAGGGCTACCATGAAATGCGCATTGCGCTGGCGCAGGCCAACGCCACCGGCGTGCTGGTAAACCAGCAGGAGCCCGCCCCGGACGCCGACACCGCCACTTTGTGCGAGCACGCCTCGGCGCTGTTCATGACCGCCATCAACGGCACCCAGAACGCTCTTTCGCCGCAGGCAGTGGAGCAGGCTGTGGCGCTGCTGCATAGCGCCCGGCAGGTGTTCTGCATGGGACAGGGCGGCAGCATGGCCGCCGCCAACGAGATCTGCGCCCGGTTTGCCTGCATCACCAACAAGTTCCGCGCCGCCGCCGACAGCCACATGCAGATCATGGCAGCCAGCCTGATGACCGAGCAGGACGTGGTGCTGTTCGTATCCTACTCCGGCGCTACCCGGGACCTGATGGAGACCCTGCGCACCGCCAAAGCCAACGGCGCAAAGATCATCCTGATCACCCACTACGAGGACTCCCCCGGCGCAAAGCTGGCAGATATCGTGCTGCTGTGCGGCGCGCAGGAGAGCCCGCTAGACTCCGGCAGCATTCCCATCAAGGTGGCGGTGCTGTATGTGGCCGAAGTGCTGGTGCTGCGGTATATTCTGGACGATAAGCCCGGCAGCACCGAAGCACAGGAGCGCACCACCGAGGCACTGGCTGCAAAGATGCTTTGAGCATCGACCTAAAATTTTAGGGATAACGGAGCATCCGGGGATGCTCCGTTATCCCTTTTTTACGCAAAAAATCGGTCAGACCCGCAGGCCTGACCGATTTTTGATTACCAATGATATTGCAGCGCTGTACGCTTAGTCGCGGCGGCGGCTGTTAAGACCCAGCAGACGCACCACATACAGGAAGATGTTGATGAAGTCCAGATACAACGTCAGTGCGCCGTAGATGGAAGCCTTTTCGGCCAGCTCGCTGTCCCCTGCATAGTAGGAATACATCTGGCTCAGCTTCTGGGTGTCGTAGGCGGTCAGCAGCATGAACACCACCAGACCGATGCCGGAGTACAGCAC
>CAKSZE010000002.1 GCA_934525325.1 uncultured Faecalibacterium sp. | reverse complement strand
GAAAAGTGCGGCAGCACCCTGTTCCGCAAGGGCGGCAAGCTGTACTGCGCCAAGGAGGGCTGCGGCTTTGAGATGCCGGTGCCCAAAAAGGATTAAAGGAAAGACTAAATGAACGAATATAAAGTAACCATTCTGGGCGCGGGTCTGGCGGGCTGCGAAGCGGCTCTCTGGCTGGCGGGCAAGGGCGTACAGGTAGAACTGTACGAGCAGAAGCCCGTCCACTTTTCCCCCGCCCACAAAAGCGAGGGCTTTGCGGAGCTGATCTGCTCCAACAGCCTGAAGGCTGAGCGGCTGGACTCTGCCTCTGGTCTGCTGAAGGAAGAGATGCGCCGCATGGGCAGCCGGCTGCTGACCGCCGCCGAGGAGACCCGCGTGGCCGCCGGCGGTGCGCTGGCGGTAGACCGCGATGCCTTCAGCGCCGCTGTCACCCGTATGGTGGAGCAGTGTGAGAATATCACCGTCCACCGGGAGCAGGTGGAAAGCATCGACGAGAGCGCTCCCATTCTGGTAGCCACCGGTCCCCTGACCGACGGCGCACTGGCTGACGAGATCGGCCGTTTGACCGGGGACGAGCGTCTGCATTTCTACGATGCCGTTGCCCCCATCGTCACCGCCGAAAGTCTGGACTACAACAAGGTATTTGCCGCCTCCCGCTACGACCGTGGCGAAGCCGACTACCTGAACTGCCCCTTCAATAAGGCAGAGTACGAGGCCTTCCACGCCGCACTGGCCGGTGCGGAACGTGCCCCCCTGCACGATTTTGACACCGGTGCAGAGCAGAGCGCAAAGCCCGACCCGGACGCCCACGGCAAAAAGGCCGATACCGTCACCGTGTACGAGGGTTGTATGCCCATTGAGATCATGGCTGCTCGGGGTGCCGACACCATGCGGTTCGGCCCGCTGCGCCCGGTGGGTCTGGTAGACCCGAACACCGGTCACCGCCCGTGGGCGAACGTGCAGCTGCGCGCGGAAAATAAGGAGCGCACCCTGTATAACATCGTGGGCTTCCAGACCAACCTCAAGTGGGGCGAGCAGAAGCGGGTGTTCAGCATGATCCCCGGGCTGGAAAATGCGGAGTTTGTGCGCTACGGTGTGATGCACCGCAACACCTTTCTGGATGCGCCCCGGGTGCTCAGCACCCAGCTGTGCCTGAAAGCACATCCCAACGTGTTTTTTGCCGGGCAGATCACCGGCTTTGAGGGCTATATGGAAAGCGCCGCCTGCGGTCTGCTGGCGGCTCGCAACCTCTACGCCCGCTTGGAGGGCAGGCAGCTGCCCCCGCCGCCCGCCGATACCATGTGCGGTGCGCTGGTGCAGTATCTGACCACCGAGAACAAGAACTTCCAGCCCATGGGCGCAAACATGGGCATTCTGCCGCCGCTGCCCGCCGAGACCCGTCCCCGGGACAAGCGGCTGCGTTACATGGCACAGGCCGAGCGCGCTGTTGCCAGCTTCCAGCACTGGCTGGAGGAAAATGCTCTGTAAGGCAAACCACCTGAAAGGAGAAAACAGGTATGAAGATCATTGTGGACATGATGGGCGGCGACAACGCCCCGCTGGCTGTTCTGGAAGGCGCTGCACAGGCCGTCAAGGAGTACGGCGTGCAGCTGATCGGCGTGGGCAACGAGGCGCTGGTGCGCAAGACCGCCGCCGAGCACAACATTCCGCTGGACGGCATCGAGCTGGTGAACTGCACCGAGACCATCGAGATGTGCGACGAGCCCGCCCGCGCCATCCGTCAGAAGAAGGATTCCTCCATCGTGGTGGGTCTGAATATGCTCAAGGAGGGCAAGGGCGATGCCTTTGTCTCTGCCGGCAGCACCGGTGCGCTGCACGTTGGCGCAAGCCTCATCGTGCGCACCCTGCGGGGCGTCAAGCGCCCGGCACTGGCTACCATGGTGCCCGCAAAGCAGCAGGCTTATCTGCTGCTGGACTGCGGTGCCAACGTGGAGTGCCGCCCGGAGATGCTGGCCGCTTTTGCGGTCATGGGCAGCTGCTATGTGAACAAAGTAGAGGGACGCAAAAACCCCAGCGTAGCACTGGCCAACAACGGCGCCGAGGAGAGCAAGGGCACCCCCGTGCTGCGGGACGCCCACCAGCTGCTCAAGACCACCCCGGGCATCCGCTTTGTGGGCAATATCGAGCCGCGCGATGTGCCGAACGGCGAGGTGGACGTGGTGGTCTGCGACGGCTTTACCGGCAACGTCATCCTCAAGCTGACCGAGGGCGTGGCAAAGATGCTGCTGGGAATGCTCAAGCAAATGTTCCTCGCAAACCTTGGCGGCAAGCTGGCTTACCTGCTGCTCAAGAGCGGCGTTACCGACCTGAAGCACCAGATGGACAGCGAGGAGTACGGCGGCGCGCCCTTCCTTGGCGCAAAGCAGCCGGTCATCAAGGCACACGGCTCCTCCAAGGCAAAGGGCATCAAAAACGCCATCCGGCAGGCAAAGATCTGCGTGGAGAACGACCTGTGCGGCACCATGCAGTCCGCACTGGACGAGCTGTCCGCAGCACAGAAAACTGAGGAATAAAAGGGAGTAAAAACGACCATGAGCCATCAGTTGGAAACTATCATCGGTTACAAATTCAAAAACCCGGAGCTGCTGGAGACCGCGCTTACCCACACCAGCTACGCCAACGAGAGCCGCACCCCGGTCAAGCACAACGAGCGGCTGGAGTTTCTGGGCGACAGCGTGTTGCAGATCGTATCTGCAGACTACCTGTTCCACGCCTACGCTGACCGCCCGGAGGGTGATCTGACCCGCATCCGCGCCAGCCTTGTCAGCGAGGGTGCGCTGTTCCAGTTCGCACAGGAGATCGACCTTGGCGAGTTTCTGCGCCTTGGCCGCGGCGAGGAGCGCTGCGGCGGCCGCACCCGTCCCAGCGTGGTGTCGGACGCCTTCGAGGCCGTTATTGCCGCCTTGTATCTGGACGGCGGCATGGAGGTAGCGCGCAAGTTCATCCTGCCCTTCATCACCGAGGGCAAGCACGCCGAGGCGGACTACAAGACCCGCCTGCAGGAGATCGTGCAGCAGAACCCGGAAGAGCGCCTGAGCTATGTGGTGGAAAGCGAGTCCGGCCCGGATCACGACAAGCATTTCGTGGTGGCGGTGCGCTTTAACTCCGACCGCGTGGCGCGGGGCGAGGGACGCAGCAAAAAAGCCGCCGAGCAGTGCGCCGCCAAGGAAGCGCTCAAGCTGCTGGGTGTGATAAAGGAAAAGTAAATGGTATTCAAGGAACTGGAGATCCAGGGCTTTAAAAGTTTTCCCGATAAAGTAAAGATCAGCTTTGATACCGGCGTTACCGGTGTGGTGGGGCCCAACGGCTCCGGCAAGTCCAACCTTTCGGACGCAGTGCGCTGGGTGCTGGGCGAGACCAGCTCCCGCCAGCTGCGCGCCGCCGGCAAGATGGAGGATGTCATCTTCGGCGGAACCCGCAAGCGCAGCCCTATGGGCTTTGCGCAGGTGCGGCTGACGCTGGACAACGCCGCCCACACGCTGGATGTGGACGCGGACGAGGTGACCATCGGCCGCAAATACTACCGCTCCGGCGACAGCGAGTACACCATCAACGGGCAGGTATGCCGTCTGCGGGACGTGTACGAACTGCTGCTGGACACCGGCATCGGCAGGGACGGCTATTCGGTCATCGGGCAGGGACGCATTGCGGAGATCGTGGCAGCCAAAAGCAGCGAGCGCCGCGAGATCTTTGAGGAAGCCTGCGGCATTGCCAAGTACCGCTACCGCAAGACCGAAGCCGAGCGCCGTCTGGCTGCGGCGGGCGAGAATCTGGAACGCCTGCGGGATATCCTTGGCGAGCTGGAAAGCCGGGTGGGCCCGCTGGAAAAAGAAAGCGCCAAGGCACAGAAGTTTCTGGAACTGAGCGCCCAGCGCAAAACGCTGGAAGTGACCCTGTGGACCGACGGGGTGCACCGTGCCCGGGAAGCCGTGCGCCAGCAGGTGCGGGACTACGAGACCGCCCAGACCGACTACGAACGTTTTGACCGGGAGACCAAAGCCGCCGAGCAGGAGGCTGAGGAGATCCGTATGCAGGCACAGCAGCTGACGGTTGCTGTCGAGCGCCTGAATGGGGATATCCGCAGCATCACCCAGCAGATCAGCGGCTCTGAAAGCCGCATCGCCGTGCTGGAAAACGATATTCTGCGTAATGACGAGAGCGCGGCTTCCCTGCAGCAGGAGATCGCCGCCGGGCAGCAGGATACCGCCGAAGCGGATGCCGCTTTGCAGCGCCACCGCGCCGTGGCAAAGACCATGGAAGCCGCAGGCGAAAAGCTGGCGGCAGAGATCGAAGCGCTGAACGCCGAGCTTGCCCGGCTGGCAGATGCCAGCACTGCCAGCGGCGCGCGCAAGGACAGTCTGCGGGCAGAGCTTGCCGACCGCACCGCAAAGCGCACCGAAGCGCAGGTGGCACAGGCTGCCGCCGAAGCCGCCGGAGATACCGCCCGGCAGCGTCTGCCCGCGCTGGAACAGAGCGCCCGGGATGCCGCTGCACAGCTGGAGGAAACAAGACAGGATCTGGCCGATACCGTAAAATACCGGCAGACGCTGGAGGAAAACGAAAAGCAGCTGGGCAACATCCGCTCCGGTCTGGAGCTCAAGCTGCGCAGCCGTAAGGCCGCGCTGGACGAAGCTGATGCCGCCGAGCAGCGGCTGGGCAGGGAACTGGATGCCGCCCGGCAGCGCCTTTCGGTGCTACGGGAGCTGGAAAAGAACATGGACGGCTACCAGAACTCGGTGCGTGCGGTCATGCGCGCCGCCGGAGCCCGCCGTCTGCGGGGCGTTCTGGGGCCGGTATCCACCATCCTGAAAGTCGAGCCCGGGTGCGAGGTTGCCATTGAGACCGCACTGGGCGGCGCATTGCAGAACATCGTGGTGGAAAACGAATCCGCCGCGAAAGCCGCTATCGCCCTGTTGCGCAATGACCATGCAGGCCGCGCCACCTTTCTGCCGCTGGATACCGTGCAGCCCGGCGTGTTCCGGGGGCGGCTGTCTGGCACGGCACGGCTGGCGTCTGCGCTGGTGCAGGCCGACCCCCGGTACGAGAATATCGTCTCGAACCTGCTGGGGCGCATCATCGTGGTGGAGGATATCAACGAAGCCTCCCGTGTGGCACGAGACAACGGCTACCACAATAAGGTAGTTACCATGGACGGACAGGTGATCAATGCAGGCGGCAGCTTTACCGGCGGCAGCGTGCAGCGCAGCGCCGGTCTGTTCACCCGCAAGCAGGAAATGGAAGAGCTGCGCCTGAAGGCGGCCAAGCTGCAAAAGGACTGCCTTGCCGCACAGGAAAAGACCGACCAGTGCAAAGAGCAGGCAGATGCTTTGCAGGCAGAGCTGACCGCCACCGCCAGCGAGCAGATCACCGCCGCCAACGACCGGGTGCGTGCAGAGGCGGAGCAGAAGCGGCTGGAAGCCGCCGCTGCCCAGCTGGAAACTGCCGTGCAGAACGCACAGCAGCAGATGGACGCCTTGCAGGCTGCGTTGAACGACAGCCGCGCAAAGGCCGATGCCGCCGCTTTGCAGCAGGCAGAGCTGACAGCGCAGATCGAGCAGTTGACTGCCGAACTGAGCCACATCGCGCAGGGCAGCGACAGTTTTTTGACCCAGCAGAACCAGCTGGCACAGGCGCTCAGCGCCAAGCGGCTGGAGCAGGTGACCCGCCGCAAGGATGCCGAGCTGGCTTACAGCCAGATCGCCGCGCTGGAACAGCGTGCCAAGGACGCCGCTGCCCGCCGCACCGCGCTGGAAGAAAGCCTTGCCGCCCTTGCGGCCCGCAGCGAAGCCTGCCGCACCGAGATCGCAGCCATCCGCAAGGCAAAGACCGACAGTCAGACCACCATTACCCAAAAGGAGCAGGCCATCCGCGAAGCCACCGAAAAGCGGCTTGCCTGCCAGCAGAAGGAAACGGAAGCACTGGCAAAAGCCCGCACCGCCTCCGACAGCCGCGAGGAGATGGGCCGGGAGATGGCACGTCTCGCCGAGCGCAAGGCCGCTGCCGAGACTGAGTACGACCAGACCGTGGCAAAGTTGTGGGACGAGTACCAGCTCTCGGTCAGTCAGGCGGAGCAGCTGTGTGTGGAGTTCGAAAGCCTGCCCGCTCTGCGGGCACAGGTGGCCGACCTGCGCAGCAAGATCCGAGCCATTGGCAGCGTGAATGTGAGTGCTATCGAGGAGTACAAGGAGGTCAAAGCCCGCTACGATGAACTGTCCCGTCAGGTGACCGATGTGGAGGAGAGCCGCAACGAGCTGAGCCGCATGATCGCAAAGCTTTCCGCCCAGATGCGGGAGATCTTCACCGACAGCTTCCGTGCCATCAACGAAAACTTCAGCCGCGTGTTCACCGAGCTGTTCGGCGGCGGCGAAGCCAGCCTTGTGCTGGAGGACGAAAGCGATGTGCTGGCCTGCGGCATCGGCATCCGGGTAGCCCCGCCGGGCAAGGTCATCAAAAATCTGGAAGCCCTTTCCGGCGGCGAGCAGGCGCTGGTGGCTATCAGCATCTACTTTGCCATTCTGGCGGTGAACCCCGCGCCCTTCTGTATTCTGGACGAGATCGAAGCCGCCTTGGACGATGCCAACGTGGTGCGGTTTGCCCAGTATCTGCGCCGCATCAGCGACAAGACCCAGTTCATCGTCATCACCCACCGCCGCGGAACCATGGAGGCCGCCAACGTGCTGTATGGCGTTACCATGCAGGAGGACGGCGTGTCCAAGCTGCTCAAGCTGGATCTGGAACAGGTTGACGCAACGCTGGTTTCCTGATATAAAATAAACAGAAAATAGATAGGAGGACCACTATGGCGTTCTTCGGATTTGGAAAAAAAGAAAAAGACAAGATGAAAACGGGTCTGGAAAAGACCCGCACCGGTTTCTGGGGCAGCATTATGAACACCCTGACCGGCAGCGTCATCGACGATGAGATGTACGATGATCTGGAAGAGCAGCTGATCCTTGCCGATGTTGGCGGTGAGGTGGCGGTGCATCTGGTGGACAAGCTCCGCGACCGTGTGCGTGACAAGGGGCTGAAAACCGGTGAGCAGGCCGCAGATGCCCTGCGTGACATCATTGCCGAGGAGATGACCCCGGAGGCCGAGATGGCACTGGACGGCAAGCCCGCCGTCATTCTGGTCATCGGCGTCAACGGCGTGGGCAAGACCACCAGCATTGCCAAGCTGGCCGATTACTACACCCGGCAGGGCAAGCGGGTCATGCTGGCCGCCGGTGATACCTTCCGCGCCGCTGCCAGCGAGCAGCTGGAGATCTGGGCAAGCCGTGCCGGTGTGCCCATCGTCAGTGCGGGCGAGGGCGCAGACCCCGCCGCCGTCATCTTTGATACGGTCAAGTCTGCCACTGCACGCGGCTATGATATGGTCATTGCGGACACCGCAGGCCGTCTGCACAACAAATCAAACCTGATGGCAGAGCTTTCCAAGATCAGCCGCAGCGTCAAAAAGGCAAGCCCGGAAGCCAGCCTTGAGACCCTGCTGGTGCTGGATGCCATCACCGGGCAGAACGCCATCAGTCAGGCCAAGGAGTTCTGCAAAGCTGCCGAAGCCACCGGCATCATCCTGACCAAGCTGGACGGTACCGCCAAGGGCGGCTGCGTTGTGGCGGTCAAGCAGCGTCTGGGCTTGCCGGTGCGCTTTATCGGCGTGGGCGAGGGCATCGACGACCTGCTGCCCTTCACCCCGGAGGGCTTTGTGGAAGAGCTGCTCCCCCGGGAATGGAAGCACTAAAACAAAACCCTCTCACCGTTCCGTCCGCTTACAGCGGCGCGGAAACGGAGCTCTCCCGAAGGGGCGAGCTTTGAAAGAGGAAGGAGTATCAAGATGAAAATTTGTGCAGCCACCGGCAACGCCGGAAAGCTCCGCGAGCTGCGCCGCATTCTGGAAGCGCAGGGGCATGAGGTGGTCAGCCAGAAGGAACTGGGCATCACCCTTGAACCGGAGGAGACCGGCACCGCCTTTGCCGAGAACGCTCTCATTAAGGCCGAAACCATCTGCAAGGCCAGCGGTCTGCCCACCATCGCCGATGACTCCGGCCTGTGTGTGGATGTGCTGGACGGCGCACCCGGCGTGTACAGCGCCCGCTACTGCGGCCACCACGGCGACGACGAAGCCAACAATGATAAACTGCTGGCTGCCATGCAGGCGGTGCCTGCCGGGCAGCGGGGCGCAAAATTTGTCTCGGCGGTGTGCTTCATTCTGCCGGACGGCCGGCACCTGACCTGCATGGGCGAGTGCCCGGGCAGCATTGCCTTTACGCGGCTGCGCGGCGATTACGGCTTTGGCTACGACCCGCTGTTCATCCCCGCCGACTGCGGCGTGGGCAAAACGGACAAGCGCCCCAACACCGAGAACCGCAGCTACGCCCAGCTGACCCCGGACGAAAAGGACGCCATCAGCCACCGCGGCAACGCGCTGGCAGCGCTGGAAAAGCAGCTGCCGGGCTTTCTGGGGGAGTAATAAAACGAATTTAAATGGCCTCCGCGTTCGCTTTGGCCATCTTCAGCGGAAGAAAATTTTTAGATATGTGAATTGAAAATGACTGCGGTCATTTTCAATTCACCCTTTCACGGGAGAAGGACGCAAAGGCAACTGTGCCTGACCCGGGCGTTGGGTACTTTCTCTTCGGACACGAATCGGGCCATTCCATCGCCCGCCCTATTGCCCTGCGGGCAACAGGGTCCCACCCCAGCGGACGGTCCTCAGAGAAAATACCCACCGCCCGCAACACACGATATTATTTTATTGTAAAATAAAGGAGAAAAACTATGTTGACAAGCAAACAGCGCGCTATTCTGCGCGGCAAGGCCAATACCATGGACCCCGTTTACATCGTGGGTAAGGGCGAGATCGACGAGACCCTGATCCAGGGAGTGAAGGACTGTCTGGACGCCCGGGAACTCATCAAACTCAAGGTGCTGGAAAACAGCATGTACAACGCCCGCGAGGCCGCTACCAAGCTGGCCGAGGCCACCGGTGCAGACTGCGTGCAGGTCATTGGCTCCAAGTTCGTGCTGTATCTGCAGAAGAAAAAGGACAGCGCCTACGCTGCCCTGCTGAAGTAAGATGAAGATCCTTCTCTATGGCGGCAGCTTCGACCCGCCCCATAACGGCCACCTGAACAACCTGCGCGCAGCGGCAGACCGCGTGCGCCCGGATAAGATCGTGGTGATGCCGGCAGGCACTTCCCCCTTTAAGCAGGGGACAAATGCCTCCGGTGCGCTGCGGCTGGAAATGTGCCGGTGCTTTGCGGCGCTGGCGCAGGAGCCCGGGATGCCGCCGCTGGAAGTGAGCGGCTGGGAGGTGGCGCAGGCCGCAGCGGGCAGCCGCAATTATACCGTGCTCACGCTGGAAATGCTGGCGCGCGAAAACCCCGGCGCGGTGCTGTACCTTGCCATTGGCAGCGATATGCTGCTCAGCTTTGAGGGCTGGCATCGCTGGCAGGATATCCTGCGCATTGCGCGGGTGGTGGTCACCAGCCGGGATATCGGCGATGCCCCGGCGCTGCACGCAAAGGCAAAGCTGCTGGACCCGTCGGGCGGACGCATCCTGTTTGCCCCGGTGCAGGCACTGCCCATGTCCAGCAGCCAGCTGCGGGCCCGGCTTGCCGCCGGAGAGGAATGCGAAGCCGAACTGCCGGAGGAAGTGCGCAGCGTCATCCGGCGGGAGGGACTATACCGGAACACAGAAGGAAGTAGCAGATAAATGGATCTGAAACAGGCAAAAGAGCTTGTGCGCAGCCGGTTGAGCGATAAGCGCTACGAGCATACCATCAACGTGAAAAAAATGGCCGTCAAGCTGGCCAAGCACTACGGCACCGACCCGGAGCAGGCCGCACTGGCTGCGCTTTTGCACGATGCCGCCAAGGAGCTGCCCAAGGACGAGATGCGCGCTATCATGCAGGCGCACCCGGAATATGCGCAGGGGGGCGAAGCACGCCCCACGCCGGTGTGGCACGGCATCTGCGCCGCCATTCTGGCACGCACCGAATGGGGCGTTACAGACGAAGCCGTGCTCAGCGCCATCGCCTGCCATACCGCAGGCAAGGCGGGCATGACCCAGCTGGACAAGATCCTGTATCTGGCCGATATGACCAGTGCCGAGCGGGACTGGCCCGGGGTGGAAAAGCTGCGCAAGCTGGAAATGAAGGACTTGGACGCCGCCATGCTGGCAGCGCTCAGGCAGACCAACGGCTTTGTGCTGTCCGAGGGTAAGCCCCTCGACCCCGAGAGCAAGGCTGCCTACGAGGATATCTTAGCGCACAGCGGGCAGAATGAAGGGTGAAAAGCCGGACGCCGGTTAAAAATGGTTCCGGCCATCCCCGGATAAAACAATTGCAGATTTTGCCGTACCATGCTATACTGAAGGATATGACAGGTCTGCAAGTAAAAAAACTCTGCAGAGCAGTGAAAAGCTGGAGGATATAAAAAGCATGAGCCAGACGCCACGCCATATCAATACAGACCGCTCACTCAGCCGCCCGGATCAGGCGGCGCGTGCCCCGCAGGCTGCCCCGGAGCAGAACACCCGCAGCACCGCCGGGGCACAGCACGCCGCCCCGCCCCGCCGCCCGGCACAGCCCGACATGGGCGGGGACGATGCACCGCGCCGCCGCAAAAAGAAGAAAAAGACCCCGCTGTGGCTGCCCTTTGCCATCGTGATGGGGGTGATCGCCGTGATCTCCGGTGTGGTGGTGTACGGTGTGAGCCTTGTGAACAAGGTGGAGGACAGCATCCGCCCGGCAGAAAGCGCCCCCTCCATCGTGGAGGAGATCCAGACCGCCGAGGAGTACAAGGGCGATGTGGTCAACATTCTGGTCTGCGGCATCGACTTTGAGGAGGGGCGCACTTACAGCGACACCAGCTCCAACGACGGCATGACGGATATGATCCTGTACTGCCAGTTTGATATCAAGGGCGGTGCGCTGCGGATGCTGCAGATCCCCCGCAACACGCTGGTGACCACCCAGAACCGCAAGCTTACCCTCTCCAACGGCAAGACCTATGCCGTTTCCAACTACCAGATCAACTCGGTGGCGCTCTCCAATGGCGGCAGCATTGCCGCGCTGGCAGATGTCATCTACGACCAGTACCACCTGCCCATCGACTACTATGTCACCATTGATATGCAGGCACTGGTGGAAATGGTGGATAACTTCGGCGGCATCGAGGTGTATATCCCCCGGGATATGTCCTACGGCGGCAGCAAGCTGCTGAAGGGCTACCGCAATCTGGACGGTGCTTCGGCGGAGTTCTTTGTGCGCTGCCGCCACGGCGACGGCTACGCAAACTCTGATATCGACCGTTTGAATATGCAGCGCTACTTCTACGCGGGTCTGTTCAAGCGCGCCCGCGCCATGGGCATCACCGATATCCTGAACCAGCTGCCGCTGATATTCAAGGACTATATCCACACGGATATGGACATCACCACCATTGCAAAGCTGCTGGCGTCCTTCCTCAAGATCGACAGCTCCAATATCATTCTGGCGCAGACGCCGGTATTCATGGGCGTGCCCAATGTGGGCAAGACCGACTCCTTTGCCGGTTACTCCTGCGTGGTGCCGGATGCCGGCTCCATCGCAAACCTGCTCAACCAGTATTTCTGCACCTACACCGGCCCGGTGGAGGTGAGCGACCTGCACATGGTCACTGACCAGTGGCCCCACGGCAGCGCATCCACCGATGCCAACGTGCAGTATATGGGACGCATCGATAAGGAATCCGACGACGCCATCCTCAGCGGCGATACCGACCTTTCCGGCGCTGTGACCACCGATGGTCAGGCAGCGGGCACCGGACAGTAACAACAGAAAACAACGCCCTGCACACCGTGTGCGGGCGTGTTCCGACAGAAGGGAGAAACACATGGATAATTTCAACGACAGCAAGGCGCTTGCCATTGAGATCGCCAAGATTCTGGACAAGAAGAAGGCACAGGATGTGCGGGTGCTCAAGGTGGAAAGCCTGACCGTCCTGACCGATTACTTCGTCATCGCCTCCGGTACCTCCACCACGCAGGTGGCTTCTCTGGCAGATGAGGTGGAGTACGAGCTTTCGCAGAAGGGTCTGGAGCCCTACAGCACCGAGGGTCACGACACCAAGAACTGGGTGCTGCTGGACTACTCCAACGTCATCGTGCACGTCTTTGTGCCCAACAGCCGCGCCTACTATGATCTGGAGCACCTGTGGGCAGACGGTGAGCCGGTGGACATCTCGGAGTACCTGACCCCGGATAGCAGCATTGAATAATTAAGGCAAAAAGCTGTCTGTCCGAAAAAAGAACCCTCTCAGTCAGGGCGTCCGCCCTGACAGCTCCCCCGAGAGGGGGAGCTTGCGCAAAGGAGGGAAGGCTGCGGTCTGCACAAGACCTCTCCCCTTCGGGAGAGGTGGCATCGCGCAGCGATGACGGAGAGGGTTTTCTGGCAACGGCAGACGGTTTAAAAGCATACGCCCCCAAGCAACGGTATTTTGGTTAAAGTCTGGAGCTGATTACAAACATGAAGTATGATTACAAGGCTGTTGAAGCCAAGTGGCAGAAGGTGTGGGAGGACGAAAAGACCTTCCATGTCGAGATCGACCACAAAAAACCCAAGTTCTATGCCCTTGTGGAGTTCCCGTATCCCTCGGGTGCGGGCCTGCACGTCGGCCATCCCCGCAGCTACACCGCGCTGGACGTGGTAAGCCGCAAGCGCCGTAAAAACGGCTACAATGTGCTGTACCCCATGGGCTGGGATGCCTTCGGTCTGCCCACCGAGAACTTCGCAATGAAGAACCACATCCACCCCGCTATCGTCACCAAGAGCAACGTGGATCATTTCCGCAGCCAGCTCAAGGCGTTGGGCTTCTCCTTTGACTGGGATCGTGAGATCAACACCACCGACCCCGAGTATTACAAGTGGACCCAGTGGATTTTCCTGCAGCTGTACAAGCGCGGTCTGGCCTACAAGAAGGAAATGAACGTCAACTGGTGCACCGGCTGCAAGTGCGTGCTGGCCAACGAGGAAGTTGTCAACGGCGTGTGCGAGCGCTGCGGCAGCGAGGTAGTGCACCGCGTCAAGAGCCAGTGGATGCTCAAGATCACCGCTTATGCCGATAAGCTGATCGACGGCTTGGACGGCTTGGATTACATCGAGCGCGTGGCCACCCAGCAGAAGAACTGGATCGGCCGCAGCCACGGTGCCGAGGTGAACTTCGGCACCACCGCCGGGGACACCCTGACCGTGTATACCACCCGCTGCGACACCCTGTTCGGTGCTACCTACATGGTCATCTCCCCGGAGCACGCTCTGCTCAAGGCATGGCTGGAAAAGGGCATCATCAAGAACGCCGATGCCGTCAAGGCTTATCAGGCCGAAGCTGCCCGCAAGAGCGACTTTGAGCGCAGCGAGCTGAACAAGGAAAAGACCGGCGTGCAGCTGGACGGCGTGATGGGCATCAACCCGGTCAACGAGACCGAGATCCCCATCTTCATCTCCGACTACGTTCTGTCCACCTATGGCACCGGTGCAATCATGGCCGTGCCCGCCCACGATACCCGCGACTGGGAGTTTGCCAAGAAGTTCGGCCTGCCCATCATCGAGGTGGTCAAGGGCAGCACCCCGTCCAATCTGGACGAGGCTGCCTTTACCGATGTTGCCACCGGCACGCTGGTCAACTCCGGCTTCCTGAACGGCCTGTCCGTGGTCGATGCCAAAAAGAAGATGATCACATGGCTGGAGGAGAACGGCAAGGGCCGCGATAAGGTCAACTACAAGCTGCGCGACTGGGTGTTCAGCCGTCAGCGTTACTGGGGCGAGCCCATCCCCATGGTGCACTGCGACAAGTGCGGCTGGCAGCCCCTGCCCGAAAGCAGCCTGCCGCTGACCCTGCCGGACATCACCGACTTTGAGCCGGGCCCGGACGGCGAGTCCCCGCTGGCACGCCACAAGGACTGGGTCAAGACCACCTGCCCCTGCTGCGGCGGCCCCGCTACCCGTGAGACTGACACCATGCCCCAGTGGGCTGGCTCTTCGTGGTACTTCCTGCGCTACATGGATCCCCACTGCAAGGATGCTCTGGCCTCCAAGGAAGCACTGGAATACTGGTCTCCGGTGGACTGGTACAACGGCGGCATGGAGCACACCACCCTGCACCTGCTGTACAGCCGTTTCTGGCATAAGTTCCTGTACGATATCGGTGTGGTGCCCTCGGCAGAGCCCTACCAGAAACGTACCGCCCACGGCATGATCCTTGGCCTGAACCCCCACAGCTTCGTCAACCTGCCCGCTGAGGAGCAGGAGAAGCTGCTCAAGGAGTACGGCAGCCAGAAGGCCGCCGAGAAGGCACTGGAGGAGAAGTACGGCGAGATGGCACGCCATCCCATCGTGAAGATGTCCAAGAGCCTTGGCAACGTCATCAACCCCGACGAGGTCGTGGACCAGTACGGTGCCGACACCATGCGTCTGTACGAGATGTTCATGGGCGACTTTGAGCAGGCTGCACCGTGGCAGACCTCTGCCATTGCGGGCTGCAACCGCTTCCTCGACCGTGTGTGGGCACTGAGCGACAAGCTGGTGGAGGGCGAGGGCTACCGCCCCGCCATGGAGACCCTGATGCACCAGACCATCAAGAAGGTCAGCGCAGATATCGAGGGTCTGAAGATGAACACCGCCATTGCCCAGCTGATGACGCTGGTCAACGCCATGTACGACAACGGCGGCGCAACCAAGGCCGAGTTTGAGACGCTGGTGCAGCTGCTGAACCCCTTTGCTCCCCACATGACCGAGGAACTGTGGGAAAAGCTGGGTCACAGCCACGACGAGCAGCTGGCCTACTATCCGTGGCCTGCCTACGAGGAAGCCAAGTGCGTGGAAGCTGCTGTGGAGATCGCCGTGCAGGTGAACGGCAAGGTGAAGGCACGTCTGAAGGTGCCCGCAGATATCACCGCCGAGGACGCCATTGCTGCTGCCAAGGCAGACCCCGCTGTGGCTGCCGCGCTGGAGGGCAAGCAGCTGGTCAAGGAGATCTACGTCAAGGGACGTCTGGTCAATCTGGCCGCCAAGGGCTGAGTTTTGCTGCTCCGCTGAATAAGCGTGAACATATCATCACCCGCAGAGGCAGACCTGGCGCAGGAAACACCCGGCAGCGTCTATTCAAAAATCTTTCAAAAGTTTTGAGTAAAAACTTTCAAAAAAAGGTTGACGAACCGGATAAAATGCGCTATACTGTCTACTGTTAGTTACCATGTAACAACGAAATTCCTGCCTCACGGTCCAAGGGAGGGAATAAGATGTCGGAAATTCGTGTTAAAGAGGGCGAGTCGCTGGAAAGCGCACTGCGTCGCTTCAAGCGCAGCACTGCTCGCAGCGGTGTGCTCGCAGAGGTTCGTAAGCGCGAGGCTTACGAGAAGCCGTCTGTTAAGCGCAAGAAGAAGTCCGAAGCAGCCCGCAAGCGCAAGTTCAAGTAATTGATTGCTTGGAATCGCACGTTGCTTTAGATTTTAAACGCGTTGCTAACGCCGATGTAGGGGAGCCTGTTTATGCAGGTTCCCCTATTTTCATTTTAAAGCCGCTTTGCGCAGGGCAGACTGAGAGGGTCTATTTATGCTGATTACCCCCGAATATGTTTTTAAGGACGTTACCCATATCACGCCGGAATGGCTTGCCGCCAAGGGCATCACGGCTCTGGTGCTGGATATCGACAACACCCTGACCGCAGACCGCAGTCAGGAACTGCCGGAGGAGGTCGCCGCGTGGCTTGCCGCCATGCGCGAGGCCGGGGTAAAGCTGACCATCGTCTCCAACGGTGCAGAAAAGCGGGTGCGCCCCTTTGCCGAAAAGCTGGGGCTTGCTTACCTATACCGCGCAGCCAAACCCCTGCCCTTTGCGCTGATGGTGGCGCAGCACCGCATGGGTGTGAAGCACCGCCAGATGGCCATGGTGGGCGACCAGCTCTACGCCGACCGCATGGTGGCGGCGCTGTACGGCATCCCCGGGCTGATGGTCATCCCCCGCGGGCCGGATTTGGGCGCGCAGGTCATCCTCAAGCGCAAGTGGGAAAAGAAGCACTGG
This sequence comes from uncultured Faecalibacterium sp., assembly GCA_934525325.1. GTDB lineage: Bacteria > Bacillota > Clostridia > Oscillospirales > Ruminococcaceae > Faecalibacterium. The sequence continues at coordinate 54,678 of CAKSZE010000002.1, read as the reverse complement.
CAGAAATACTACGACCGGGGAGGTAAGACCCTGTGAGCGAAGCTTGGAACATCCGGTTCGGCACCGCAGGCACCAGCGACAGCTTTGCCGCCCAAGGCTACAAAAGCAGTCTGGACGTGCCGGAGTACACCGCAAAAATGGGGCTGAACGCCTTTGAGTACCAGTGCGGGCGCGGGGTGCGTCTGGGGCTGGATAAGGCCGCCCGCATGGCTGCCCTTGCCGCGGAGCGGGACATCCTGTTCAGCGTCCACGCACCTTATTATATCAGCATGTCCAGTCTGGAAGAGGACAAGCGGCTGAACAGCATCCAGTACCTGCTGCAAAGCGCGGCGGTGTGCCGGGCACTGGGCGGCAGACGCATCATCTTCCACTCCGGCAGCTGCGGCAAGCAGAGCCGGGAAGCCGCGCTGGAAAAGGCGCTGGATACCATGCGCCGCGCCGTGGCTGCGCTGGACGAAGCAGGCTTTGGCGATATGACCCTGTGCCCGGAGACCATGGGCAAGGTGGGGCAGCTGGGCACGCTGGACGAGGTGCTGGCGCTGTGCGGCGTGGACAGCCGCATCACCCCCTGTATCGACTTCGGCCACCTGAACGCCCGCACGCTGGGCGGCATCCAGACCAAGGTGGACTACGCCGCCATTCTGAACCGCATGACCGAGGTACTGGGCGATGACCGCGCCCGGCAGTTCCATGTGCACTTTTCCCGCATTGAGTATTCGGCGGGCGGCGAAAAGCGCCACTGGACCTTTGCCGATACCCAGTTCGGCCCGGAGCCGCAGCCCCTGATGGAGCTGCTGGCAGAGCGTCAGCTGACCCCGGTGGTCATCTGCGAGAGCGCGGGCACACAGGCCGAGGACGCGCAGACGATGCAGCAAATGTACCGCGCAGCGCGGAATGCGTAAAAGATTTTGTGTTTTTATCGTCTTTTTTGCCCAAACCCCTTGCCAAACAGGGGCAGATTGGGTAAAATAAATAGAGATATGCGTTAAGCATCTGAGATTAAATTTATGGAGGAATTCCTATGATTTCTGCAGGCGAGTTTCGCAATGGCGTGACCTTTGAGCAGGACGGCCAGGTTCTTCAGGTCGTTGAGTTCCAGCACGTCAAGCCCGGCAAGGGCGCTGCCTTTGTCCGCACCAAGACCAAGAACGTTATCACCGGCTCTGTGGTCGAGACCAGCTACAACCCCACCGCAAAGTTCCCGCAGGCTTTCATCGAGCGTAAGGATGTGACTTACAGCTACGAGGACGGCGATCTGTACCACTTCATGGACAACGAGACCTACGATGACATCCCCGTCAACGCAGCCGACGTGCCCGATAACTTCAAGTTCTGCAAGGAGAACGAGCTGTGCAAGCTGCTGAGCTACAAGGGCAAGGTGTTCAGCGTCGAGATCCCCAACTTCATCGAGCTGGAAGTCACCCAGACCGAGCCGGGTGTCAAGGGCAACACTGCTACCAACACCCTGAAGCCCGCTACCGTTGAGACCGGCGCCGAGATCCGTGTGCCTCTGTTCATCAATGAGGGCGATCACATCCGCATCGATACCCGCACCGGCGAGTATATGGAGCGCGTCTGATCATTTGTCGCATACCGGGCAGCGGGCAACCGTTTGCCCGGTTTTGTATTACAAACAAGGAGGGCATTTCAGATGGAACTGAACAAGAAAGCAGCCTACCTGCAGGGCTTAGTGGACGGTCTGGGCGTGGATGAGAGCACCAAAGAGGGTAAGATCATCAAGGCCATGGCCGCACTGCTGGGCGAGATGGCCGATGCCATTGCCGCCATGGACGAGGATCTGACCCACGCCTACGACCAGATCAACGATCTGAGCGAGGAACTGGAGGATCTGGAAGCCGACCTGTACGAGGACGAGGATGCCGAGGACGAGGACGACGACGCAGCCGACGAGGATGAGGATGCGGGAGATGACGACATCGCCAGCGAGCCCTTCTATGAGGTAGCCTGCCCCGCCTGCGGCGAGACTGTCTACGTCAGCGAGGATGATCTGGATGCAGGCGAAGCCAACTGCGCCCACTGCGGTGTGACCTTTGAGGTCGCGCTGGAAGGCGAGGAGGACGAAGCCAAGGACGCCCCTGTGCAGTACGAGGTGACCTGCCCCGCCTGCGGCAGCACCGCCGTATTTGAAGAGGACGAGCTGCTGGACGGCGCACCCAAGTGCCCCAACTGCGGCGAGCCGTTGGACTTTGAGGTGACCGAGGAGTAAACGCTTCTCTCCGGTGAAAATGGAATTCAGAAAATAGCGCTTTTTGCTGCTGTTTTCCTTTACAACCCCGCTCGTGAAAAGGCAATTTTGGAAAATCCGCAGATTTTCCAAAATTGCAACTACAAAATAAAATTCCTTATAAAAAACGCAATGCCGGGCAGTCCGCAGACTGTCCGGCATTGTTCATTTTAATTTGGTTCAGCGGGTCTCGTTGGCCTTCTGCAGCCAGATGCCGCCAATGTCCAGCGCATTGTACAGGCCGTGCTTAGTGGTCTGACGCGCTACGCGCTCCTGCGGTGCCTTGGTGGTATCGGTAGAAAGCAGCATCAGGTGCACCTTGTCGGCTACCTGCTGCTCGCCCACCGGGGTGGTGGTCAAAATCTGCAGATACAGCACATAGGGGTCGGTCATGCTGCCGTAATACAGCTCGTTGTCCTTGCGGACGAGGGGCTTGCCTTTATAAGTCAGTTTCGGTGTATATGCCATCGTGAAAGCCTCCCTGTCGTTTGATTCACCTTAGTATAGCACATCCTGCCTATGGGATGCAAGCGTTTGCGGCAGTGCTCTGTCAGTTTTGCACCAAAACTGCCCCGCACCGTGCAAAACCGGCAGCACATTTTTGGCAAATGGGGTTTGCTGTTGGGTGCAGTTATGCTATACTATAAATAGAACAGCCCGCATTCCGGGCCGGAAGCGAGGAAACGACAATGGCAGATTATCAGGAATACCGGCGGCGCATCCTGCACCGGCGCTGGCGCAGGGTGTTTATCATCGTTGCCCTTCTGGCGCTTCTGGCTCTGCTGGGCGCCATCGGCATCCTGTGGAAGGTGCTGCACCGGGAGCGCGTGGATACCGCCCTGAGCCAGAACACCATTCTGCGGCAGGTGACCACGGACAACACATGGAACACGGTCAGCTACCCGTTGGCGCGGCAGCTCCGGGTGCAGACGCTGGAGGACAGTACGGAAACGGCGCTGGATTTCCGCATGGCGGCACTTCCGGCCAGCGCTCCGGTGGAAAAAAGCTGGTTTGCGCAGGCCAGCTTTGTGGGCGACAGCCTGACACAGGGCTTGCAGATCTACGATACAGGTCTGCCCGGGGCGCAGTTCTGCGCCTATAAGGGGGTAGGTCCCAACGCCTTTGTCAACGGCACCAGCTGTAAGCGGGTGGACGGCGTGACAGAGATCCCGCTGGACGCTTTGACCACGCAGCAGCCCAAGGCCGTCTATGTGCTGCTGGGCAGCAACGTGCTGGGGCGGGACAACGACTACACCAGCTTTCTGACCTACTACCGTTTGATGCTGGATATGATCAGTCAGGCATTGCCGGATGCAAAGATCTATGTGCAGTCTATCACGCCGGTACGGCCGGAGGTGAGCGCACAGGAAAATCACGCGGGGCTGAACCGCGACCGCCTGTGCCGCATCAACAACGAACTGGCCGCCATTGCGCTGGAAAAGGACTGCTATTTCCTCAACCTGTGGGAGGTGCTGGCGGACGAAAACGGCGACTTGATCGAAAGCTACGCCCAGCCGGACGGCTACCACATCAAGCCGGAGGGCTACGCCGCATGGGTGGATTACCTTTGCAGCCACACCATGGAGTGAAAATACAAAAGGCGCTGTCCCTGCGGACAGCGCCTTTTGTGTTTTATCGGGCTTTTTTATCAGAACAGTCCGGTGATCTTGCCGTCGGCGTCCACATCAATGTTCACGGCGGCGGGCTTTTTGGGCAGGCCGGGCATGGTCATGATGCTGCCGCAGATCACCACCACAAAGCCTGCACCGGCGGCCAGACGTACCTCGCGCACCTCCATGGTGAAGCCGGTGGGTGCACCGGTCAGCTTGGCGTTGTCGCTGAAGCTGTACTGGGTTTTAGCAATGCAGACGGGCAGGTTGCCGTAGCCCATCTCGGTCAGCTCGGCCAGTGTCTTGCTGGCGGCGGCGCTGTAATTCACGCCATCGGCGCGGTAGATCTTGGTGGCAATGGCGTTGATCTTGTCCTTCAGGGGCATCTCCAGCGGGTAGGTGTACTGGATGGGACGATCCTCCAGGATCTCCAGCACCTTCTCAGCCAGAGCCTTGCCGCCCTCGCCGCCCTTGGCGAACACCTCGCTCAGCACGCAGGGCACGCCCTGCTCGGCGCAGACCTGCTCCACATAAGCCTGCTCCTCGGCGGTGTCGGTGGGGAAGGCGTTGATGGCAACCACCACCGGCAGACCGAAGCCGTTCTTCAGGTTGTCGATGTGGCGGATCAGGTTGGCAGCACCGGCCTTGACGGCCTCGAGGTTGGGCTGGTTCAGGTCTGCCTTGGCTACGCCGCCGTGGCTCTTGAGGGCGCGCACGGTAGCCACCAGCACACAGGCAGAGGGGGCAATACCGGCATAGCGGCACTTGATATCAAGGAACTTCTCCGCACCCAGATCGGCACCGAAGCCTGCTTCGGTAATGGTGTAGTCTGCCAGCGAAAGGCTGAGCTTGGTGGCCAGCACGCTGTTGCAGCCGTGGGCAATGTTGGCAAAGGGGCCGCCGTGGATGATGGCGGGGTTGTTTTCCAGCGTCTGCACAAGGTTCGGGTCCAGTGCGTCCTTCAGCAGGGCGGTCATGGCACCGGCTGCGCCGATCTCGCCGGCGGTCACCGGCTTGCCGTCGTAGGTGTAGGCGCACACGATGCGGGACAGCCGCTCTTTCAGGTCGGAGATGCTGGTTGCAAGGCAGAAGATGGCCATGACCTCGCTGGCAACGGTGATGTCGAAACCATCCTCGCGGGGGGTGCCGTTCACCTTGCCGCCCAGACCGTCCACGATGAACCGCAGCTGCCGGTCGTTCATATCCATGCAGCGCTTCCATGTAATGCGGCGGGGGTCGATATTCAGCGGGTTGCCCTGCTGGATGCTGTTGTCGATCATGGCAGCCAGCAGGTTGTTGGCGGTGCCAATGGCGTGCAGGTCGCCGGTAAAGTGCAGGTTGATGTCCTCCATGGGCACCACCTGTGCGTAGCCGCCGCCGGCAGCGCCGCCCTTTACGCCGAACACGGGGCCAAGGCTGGGCTCGCGCAGGCAGAGCATGGTCTTTTTGCCCAGTGCGTTCATGGCGTCGGCCAGACCTACGCTGGTGGTGGTCTTGCCCTCACCGGCGGGGGTGGGGCTGATCGCGGTGACAAGGATCAGCTTGCCCTGCTTTTTAGCGTTGTGGATCAGCCGGTGGTCGATCTTGGCCTTGTAGCGGCCATAGGGGATCACACTTTCCTCTTCCAGACCCAGCTGGGCTGCGATCTGAGTGATGGGCTTCATTTTGGCTTCCTGCGCGATCTCGATATCGGTCTTCATACAGACATCCTCCTTGATAGCAAAAAAGGGCAGCTTTGCGCAGCAATTGCGCAAGGCTGCCCAGACGGTCGGCATTGACATCCCATGCACCCCTGCACTGTGGTGCTCCACAAGGTTCCGTCAGCAGGGATGCGGTCTATGCTGTAAAGATAGCACACCACCGGGGTGTTTGTCAAGGAGGTACAGTTACAAAAATCACCCATAAATGCATAAAATTTTTTGCGTTATCCAAGGGTTTGTGCTATACTTATTCTGGGTTATTATGAAAACAACGACAGAAAGCAGGAAATCCGTATATGCTGCAAAACCCTCAGTTACATTATCTGGACAACGCGGCCACCACCATCGTAGCGCCCGAGGTGGCGGACGTCATCGACAAGGCCATGCGGGAGCACTGGGCAAACCCTTCCAGTCTGTATGGCCCGGGCGCACGCAGTGAAGAAGCCCTGAACGCCGCCCGCGCCGCCGTGGCGCGCACGCTGGGCTGCAAAAGCCGGGAGCTGTACTTTACCTCCTGCGGCAGCGAGAGCAACAATCTGGCGCTGCTGGGAGCGGTGCAGACCCGTACCTTTGGTAAGGGCATCGTGGTGTCCGGCTTCGAGCACCCCAGCGTGCAAAGGCCGCTGGAGCGGCTGGCAAAGCAGGGCTACGACGTTACCGTGGTAGCTCCCCGGGCAGACGGCACGTTGGACATTGCCGCCATGCTGGAGCAGGTGGACAAAAACACCATCCTTGTGGCCTGCATGATGGTAAACAACGAGATCGGCACCCGCAACGATGTGGAGCGCCTTGCCGCCGAGGTAAAGCGCCGCAACAGCCGCACCATCGTCCATGTGGACGCAGTGCAGGCGTGGATGCGCGTGCCCATCAAGCTGGACAACATCGATACGCTCTCGGTGAGCGGCCACAAGATCCATGCCCCCAAGGGCATTGGTGCGCTCTACCTTTCTGACCGGCTGGTGCAGGCCTTCCAGCCGCCTTATCTGGGCGGCGAGCAGGAGCGGCAGATGCGCCCCGGCACGGAAAACCTGCCCTATGCCATGGGTCTGGCCGCAGCGGCCACCCGTCTGGCAAAGACCATGAAGAGCCGGGATACCGCCATGCGTGCGCTGAACCGGCAGCTGCGGGAGGGGCTGAAAGCCTTCCCGGAGGTGGTCATCAACAGCCCGGAGAACGCCGTGCCCGAGGTGCTGAACTTCAGCGAGATGTGCATCAAGAGCGAGACGATGCTGGCTTTTCTGGCGGAAGAGCAGATCTATGTCTCCTCGGCCAGTGCCTGCGGGCGCGGTCAGCCCAGCCACACGCTGGCAGCCATGGGGCGCGACCCGCTTGCCATCGACACAGCCATCCGGGTGTCCTTCTGCGCCGACAACACCCCGGAGGATGTGGATGCCTTCCTCAACCGCTTCGAGGACGGCATGAAGCATTTGCAGAAGATCAGAAAGTAAAAATCACAAATCCTACCATCAGGAGATGCAACATTTATGAAGGAAATTATTATGGGCTATCAGGGCGAGATGTCCCTGAAAGGCCTCAACCGCAACCAGTTTGAAGCAGCCATGATGAAGATCCTGCGCTACCGTCTCAAGACGGTGGGCAAGTTCAAGGTGTACTGCACCCAGTCCACCTTTTATATGGAGCCTGAGGAAGAGGACGTGGATATGGATCTTGCCTTTGAGCGGGTCAGCAAGGTGTTCGGCCTTGCCGCGCTCAGCCGCGCCGTGGTGTGCGAAAAGGATTTCGATACCATCTGCCAGACCGCCGAGGACTATTTGGGCAGCGAGCTGCACGGCATCCGCACCTTCAAGGTGGAAGCCCGCCGCGCCGATAAGACCTACCCCATGACCAGCCCGGAGCTGATGCGGGAGCTGGGCGCTTACCTGCTGGGCAAGCACAACTACCTGAAGGTGGATGTGCGTAACCCGCAGTTCAAGGTCATTGTGGAGATCCGGGATTACGGTGCGTATATTCACGGCCCGAAAATACCGGGCGAGGGCGGTCTGCCCGTGGGCACCAGTGGCCGTGCCCTGAATATGCTCTCCGGCGGTATCGACAGCCCGGTGGCAGCATATCGTATGGCAAAGCGCGGTCTGGCACTGGATCACATCCATTTTGCGTCCCCTCCGTATACTTCTGAACGTGCAAAACTGAAAGTAAAGGCTCTGGCGCAGCTTATCACCGTGTATACCGGCAGTGCCAACCTGTTTGTGGTGCCCTACACCAAACCCCAGGAATACATCCGGGATAACGCCCCGGATGTGCTGTTTACGGTGCTGATGCGCCGCAGCATGATGCGCATTGCAAACGTGATTGCCAAAAAGCAGGGCTGCGAAGCACTGGTCACCGGCGAAAGTCTGGCACAGGTGGCAAGCCAGACCGTCAAGGCTTTGCAGTGCACCGATGCCGCACAGGATCTGCCCATCCTGCGCCCGCTTATTGGTATGGACAAGACCGAGATCATCGAGACTTCCCGCCATATCAATACCTTCGAGACCAGCATCCTGCCTTACGAGGACTGCTGCACCATCTTCACCCCGCCGCATCCGAAGATCCGCCCCGAGCTGGAGGAGATCCTTGCCGCCGAAGTTGCCATGCCCGGCCTTGCCGCGCTGGAAGCCGAAGCCGCAGAGCAGACCGAGCGCATCCGGGTGCGCATCACCGATCAGGTAGAATTCGAGGGTTGATTTGTCCATGACAGCAGAGATCATCAGTGTGGGTACCGAGCTGCTGCTCGGCAACATTCTTAACACCAATGCCCAGTACCTCAGCCGGGAGCTTGCCGCGCTGGGCATCACCGTCCGGCGGCAGAGCACCATCGGCGATAACCATGGCCGTCTGGCGGAGTTTGTCAACGAAGCAAAGCAGCGGTGCGACCTGCTGGTGTTCACCGGCGGGCTGGGCCCCACGGCAGACGACCTGACCAAGGAGACGGTGGCCGCCTGCTTTGGCGATACCCTTACCTTTGACCCGGACGAGTGGCAGAAGATCGTAGACTTCTTTACCCGCACCGGGCGCGAGACCACCCCCAACAACCGCAAGCAGGCCATGGTGCCGGTGCACGGGCATAAGGTGGTCAACCACCACGGCACTGCGCCGGGCGCATGGTTCGAGCAGGACGGCCATTGTGCTGTGCTGATGCCCGGTGTGCCCCATGAGATGAAGGCCATGTGGGAGGAAAGCGTGCGTCCGCTGCTGCTGGCACGGCAGAGCTGCGCCCTGCACAGCCTGACGCTGCGGGTGCTGGGCGGCGAGAGCAACCTAGAATACCGGGTGCGTCCGCTGCTGGAAAACCCGAACCCCACCGCCGCCATCTACTGCAAGACCGGCGAGTGCGAGATCCGCATCACCGCCCGGGCGCAGAACGACGCCGAGGCGCAGACCATGTGCCGCGCCTACGCCAAAAAGTTCTATGATCTGCTGGGCGATGCGGTGTATGATGAGGATGTCGCCGGGTTAGAAGAAACGGTGGTGCATACGCTGCGGGCCAACGGCCTGACCATTGCCACTGCCGAAAGCTGCACCGGCGGCATGATCGCCCAGCGCTTGACCAACGTGTCCGGCGCAAGCGAGGTATTCGGCTACGGCTTTGTGACCTACTGGGAGCAGGCCAAGGCGAAGCTTGTCGGGGTGGACCCGGCGGTCATTGCGCAATATAATGTGGTGTCGGCTCCCGTGGCGGCGCAGATGGCGCTGGGTGCGGCAAAAGCCGCCGGTGCGGATATCGCGGTCAGTGTTACCGGTCTGGCAGGCCCCGGCGGCGGCGACGCCGTCCGGCCTGTGGGTACGGTGTATCTGGGCGCAGCCCGGGGAGACAGGGTGTATGTGAAAAAGCTGTTCGTCTCCCGTCCGGACCGCGCGCTCATCCGCGCCCGCGCCGCACAGACTGCGCTGGAACTGGCGCTGCGTCTGGCACAGGGCAAGACCCCTGCCGGTACGCAGGTGTTGCCCGAAAGCGCACAGCATGACCCCGCCGCCCTGACCGCCTTGGACGAGACCCTGCGGGCAGAGTAAAGGCGGCCCCTGCGGCCGCAGGGGGGATGCGTCATGTCAAAGGAAGAAAACCGTCCGGCAGGCTGCGTGCTGCGGCTGTTCGGTGCGCCGGAGCAGACCGTGCAAAAGGCTGTGGCAGCCCTACCGGATAGCTGGCAGGGCACGGTACACTGCCGCACTCGGGGTGCGGAAACGCTGGTGGCGCTGCAAAGCAGCACCCCGCAGCAGCTGCACCGGGCGGTGCAGCTGCTGCGGACAAGCCTTGCTCCGGCACTGTATGGGGAAGGGGAGCAGACCCTTGCCGCCGCCGCAGTGCAGGCGCTGGAGCAGCACCGCAAGCTTTTGGTGTGCAGCGATGCCGCCGCCGGGGCACTGCTGGAGACCCGGCTGGAGAACCTTCCCGGCGCGGAAAAGGTGTTCGATTTTGGCGCCATGAGCTACGCCAATGCCGCGCTCAACGCCCGGCTCAGCCGCAAGCTGCGCAAGGCACCGCAGGCAGAACCTGCCCGCACACTGGCGCGGGTGCGGGCCATGCAGCGGCTGACCGGTGCCGCGCTGGCGGTGGGCTGTGTGGAACTGCCCCAAAGCCGCCTGCTGCTGGTGGGCGGCAAAAAGGGCTGCTGGCTGCGGTGCACAGCAATGGACGAGAACCCCGGGCTGTGGCTGTTGGATATGCTGCGCCGCGCCGTCTGCGGTCTGCCGCAGGCAGGGGGCACAAGCTGGCAGCCCTACGGCAAAGCCGTGCCGGATGCAGCCCTGACCCCTGCCACCCTCGCGGCGGCACCGCCCGCGCCGCCGCGTCCGAAGTGCCGCAGGCTGGGCAAGGCGCTGGCAGTGCTTCTGCTGCTGGCACTGGCAGCGCTGGCTGCGGGCTGGTACTATACCGGCGGCGATCTTGCCGCCCTGCCCCAAAAGTTGCAAAGCCTTGGAGCGGAAAGCCTGCCCCACGCCGGGGCAAGGCTGGTGTGAGCGTTGCGGTGGCGCTTTCAATAGAAAAAACCAAGCCCGGAGGGTTCATAGACCTTCCGGGCTTGGTTTTTGCACTGGCGTCCCCGATGTGATTCGAACACACGGCCTTCCGCTTAGGAGGCGGACGCTCTATCCAGCTGAGCTACGGAGACACGGGTCTGCATCCTTAGGGCACAGAAAAGCCCCCAAAAACACAGTACCATATTATAATACCGCAACCGGGCTGTAAAATCAAGTTGAACCTGCGGGCAAAATGGTGTATGCTATAAGGGAATGCAAAGCGGCTGTGTGCTGCGCAGGGAGGATGCTATGGAAAAGATAAAAAATATCCGCAAAAAGCTGCGGCACCAGAGGTCGGTCCGGCGGAGAAAGCTTGGACTGAGTACTCCGACCCAGATCATCTGCGTCAGCTTTATTATCGTCATCGCGCTGGGCACGCTGCTGCTCACTTTGCCCATTGCCAGCAGGCATGGACGGCTGGATGTGCTCAACGCTATGTTCACAGCCACCAGCGCCACCTGCGTCACCGGTCTGGTGGTGCGGGATACATGGACGCAGTTCACATGGTTCGGGCAGGCGGTGGTGCTGCTGCTCATTCAGGTTGGCGGCCTTGGCCTTGTTACTCTTACCAGCTTTTTTGCGCTGGCCATGCGCCGGCGCATGGGCTTCCGGGATCTGCGTCTGCTAGGCGAGAGCGTCTCGGCAGACGGCTACGATCAGGCCAAAAGCGTGCTGAAGATCGTGGTAGGGCTGGCAGCAATGTTTGAGGGCATTGGCATTCTGCTGCTGATGTTCGCCTTTGTGCCGCAGTTCGGGCTGGAGGGTGTCTGGATCAGCGTGTTCACCGCCATTTCGGCTTTCTGCAATGCGGGCTTCGACCTGTTCGGACGGTTCGGGGCGTACTCCTCGCTGGTGCCCTATGTCAACAACTACTATGTGCAGGCGGTGATCATGTTCATGATCATCTCCGGCGGTCTGGGCTTTATGGTCTGGGTGGAGCTGTGCCAGTGGTACAAAAAACGCCGCCTGTCCCTGCACGCCAAGGTGGTGCTGTCCTTCTCGGTGATCCTGTGGCTGGGCGGCGCGCTGGGGCTGGGACTGATGGAGTGGAACAACCCCGCCACGATGGGCGGGCTGTCGGTGTCCGGCAAAGTGATGGCTTCACTGTTCCAGTCGGTGTCTACCCGTACTGCCGGTATGAACACCGTGGACCTAGCCTCCTGCGGCACCCTGAGCAAGCTGCTCATGAGTGTGCTGCAATTCATCGGTGCAGCGCCCGGCTCTACCGGCGGCGGCGTGAAGGTGACCACCTTCGCGGTCATCATCCTGACCATCCGCAGCGTGGCGCAGGGGCGCGACGACTGCGTGATCGCTGACCATCATATCGAGTCCAAGACGGTCTACCGCGCCCTGACCATTATCGTGCTGGGCGCGGCGGCAGCCATCGGTTCGGCCATCGTGGTGTACTACAACACCTCGGACGCCGTGTCGGTGGTGGACGCCATCTTCGAGTCCTGCTCGGCCTTTGGCACGGTGGGCCTTTCCGTAGGCGTGACCAGCCAGCTGAACAGCGGGGCAAAGATCCTGTATATGCTGGTCATGTTCATGGGTCGTGTGGGCCCGGTGGCTTTTGCCATGAGCCTGACCGCAAAACCGGACGACAACAAGCGCAAGATCATGCCGGTGGGACATATCAACGTAGGTTAAATGAAAAAGCGGCGGCTGCACAAAGCACTGTGCAGCCGCCGCTTTTATGTTGAATGATAGGGACAGATCGTTTTCACGCGGAAAGCTTTTTCACGGAAAAAGGCGAATCACTCTGCGTACAGGGAGATGATATTCAGCACGATCTCGGTGCAGCGGTCCATCCGCTCCACGGTGGTGCACTCGCATACGCCGTGGAAGTTGAAGCCGCCGGTGCCCAGGTTGGGGCAGGGCAGACCATTCCAGCTCAGGGTAGCGCCATCGGTGCCGCCGCGCACGGGCACCTCCACCGGCTCCAGACCAGCCATGCGCACAGCCTTGCGGGCGGTCTCGATGAGGTGGAAGTGGGGCTTGATCTTTTCCAGCATATTGCGGTAGCTGTCCTTGATCTCTACTTCTACGGTGCCTGCGCCGTACTTGCCGTTCAGGTAATCGGCAATGTCCTGCATATTGTCCTTTTTGAACTGCAGCTTGGCGGCATCGTGATCGCGCAGGATGTAGCCCAGCTTTGCGGTGGTGACATCGCCGTACATCTGGCACAGGTGGTAGAAGCCCTGACGCCCCTCAGTGGTCTCAGGACGTGCCATCACGGGCAGAGCGCCGTGGAACTCCATGGCAACGTTGGAGGCGTTGATCATGGTGTCCTTGGCAGAGCCGGGGTGCACCGAGAAGCCGTGGATGGTCACGGTGGCAGCAGCGGCGTTGAAGTTCTCGTACTCGATGTCACCGGCATCGCCGCCGTCCACCGTGTAGGCAAAGTCTGCGCCAAAGCCGGGGATATCGAACAGGTCGGCACCCTCGCCGATCTCCTCGTCCGGGGTAAAGCCGATGCACAGCTTGCCGTGGGGACGGCCCTCGCGGATGACGGTCTCCACAGCGGTCATGATCTCAGCCACACCGGCTTTGTCGTCTGCACCCAGCAGGGTGGTGCCGTCGGTGGTGATCAGGGTCTCGCCCTTCATGGAGGCAAGGAAGGGGAAGGCAGAAACCTTCATCACCTTGCCGGTGGCGGGCAGCACCACATCGCCGCCGTCATAGTTCTCGTGCAGGATGGGGTTCACGTTCTCGCCGCTGGCATCCGGGGCGGTGTCCATGTGGGCGATCAGACCCAGCGCGGGCTTTTCCTCGCAGCCGGGGGTGGCGGGCAGGGAGCCGTAGACGTAGCAGTGCTCGTCCACCCGGGCGTCCTCCACGCCCAGAGCCTTCAGCTCCTCCACCAGCTTGTGAGCCAGATCAAACTCCCGCGCAGCGGAAGGATGGGTGCCGGACTCCGGATCCGAGGTGGTATAGACCCTGACGTAATCAAGCAGTCGTTCATAGGCGCGCATAACAAAAGCACACTCCTTTAGCAATATTGAAGGATCACAGTTTTGCGATCCAGCTTCTATCATACCCTGTTTTTCCTGTTTTGACAACCTTTTTTGCGCACTTGGGACAGAAAGCGCGGCTTCAACAACAAAATTCACCGCAAAAAGCCGTTTTACGCTGAGCATAAAACAAGACACCGGAAAGCCAGCAGACTCTCCGGTGTCTCGCTTTTCTCAGTGTTCCCGCTTGCGGGCAGGGCTTAACCCAGACAGACGCCCATGCGGCGTGCCACGTTCAGCAGTTCGCAGTTTTCGGGCACATTGCGGGTCTTGCCGGCAATGTCTGCCAGACGGTTCTCAGTCACCCGGCGGTTCACCATGGCCACAGTCACGCCGTAGCGCTCCACCTCCACCAGCTGCGCGGCATAGCTGCCAAACTGGGTGGCCAGCACACGGTCGTAGGCGCTGGGGCTGCCGCCGCGCTGCATGTGGCCCGGGATGCACACGCGGGTCTCCATGCCGGTCTTTTTCTGCACCGCCTGCGCAATGCGGTTGGTGGCGGTGGTGCCAAGGCCTGTCTCGGCACGCTTGGCCATCCAGTCCTTGCGCTTCATGCGGGCTTCCTCGGTGTTGATGGCACCCTCGGCCACGGCAAGGATGGAGAAGTTCGAGCCCTTCTTGGCGCGGCGCTCCACGGCCTCGCACACGCGGTCAATATCGTAAGGCAGCTCAGGCAGCAGGATGATGTCCGCACCGCCGGCAATGCCAGAGTACAGGGTAAGCCAGCCGGCCTTGTTGCCCATGATCTCAATGCACATCACGCGGCTGTGACTGCCGGCAGTGGTGTGGATGCGGTCGATGACGTCCGTGGCGATATCCACAGCGGTATGGAAGCCGAAGGTCACGTCGGTGCCGTAGATGTCATTGTCGATGGTCTTGGGCAGGCCGATGATGTTCAGTCCCTCCTGCGAGAGCAGGTTAGCGGTCTTGTGGGTGCCGTTGCCGCCCAGACACAGCAGGCAGTCGAGCTTGGCGGCCTTGTAGGTCTTTTTCATGGCGGCGACCTTATCAATGTTGTCGTCCTCCACCACACGCATCATCTTGAAGGGGGTGCGCTTGGTGCCCAGAATGGTGCCGCCCAAGGTCAGGATGCCGCGGAAATCGTCCTCGTTCATCTCGCGGTAGTCGCCGTTGATCAGGCCGCTGTAACCGTTGGCGATGCCCACGATCTCCACGTTATCCCCCATGCGGGCGTACAGTGCTTTTGCAACGCCGCGGATGGTGGCGTTCAGGCCCGGGCAATCGCCGCCGGAAGTAAGGATACCAACACGTTTTTTCATTCAAATACCCTCTTTCATTATCATTCAGGCAAAGCCGAACGGTCCGGCAAAGGGTGCCGGGCTGACCGGGATCCTACCTCTTTATAGTATTAGAGTATTCCGAAAGGGGAGTGCTGTCAAGAGAAAAACCAAAAATTTACAAGCCTGTGTACAACGGAAAGCTGCTGCAAAAACTTTTACAGAAAAACTGAAAAAATGGTTGACAAGCAGCCTGCAGGCGTGTATAATATCCCTTGTCAGCAACGCGCGGCGCGGCTGACAGAACCGAATATTGGGGATTTGCATAGTGGTAGTGCGGTAGACTCTGACTCTACTTGTGGGAGTTCGATTCTCTCATCCCCAACCAGAAAACCGCAGTCTCAACTGGCTGCGGTATTTTCGGGGCATAGCGCAGTTGGTAGCGCGCCTCGTTCGGGACGAGGAGGCCGTGGGTTCAAATCCCGCTGCTCCGACCAAAAAGACCAGTACACGTTTGTGTGCTGGTCTTTTTTTATTTTTGCGCGAACAGGCTGTAAAAAAGTGGCACAGAAACACCGACAGGTGTTTCTGTGCCACTAATATTATATCGTTTCCAGCAGTGCGGGCAGCTGGGCAAGGTCATCAATGACGTAGGGGCTGGCCTTTTCCAGCCGGGCGCGGGACTGATGCCCGCCGGTGTACAGCACACAGGTTGCACCGATGGCCGCAGCCACCTCGGCATCGTGGTCGGTGTCGCCGACCATCACGCAGGCCGCAGGAGCGATGCCGGTGCGGCGCAGATAGTCGGTGCCAAGCTGTACCTTGCTTACGCCGTAAATGTCCGCAAGGCCGAGCAACTCGGTAAAAAAGCCTTGCAGACCCCGGGCGGATACCTGCTCGATCAGGTAATCACGGCGGGAGGCGGAAAGCACAGCCTGCTGCCAGCCCATGCGGGCCAGCGTTTGCAGGGTGTCAACGGCGTGTGCCGTTACAGCGCAGCCGGGCACACCGGCGTTGTAATGCTCCATAAAGCGGGCGGCAAGCTCCGGGTAAGGGTGTCGCGCAAAATCGAACCCGGCGCAGCGGTAGTAGTCCTCAATGGGAAAGCCGAACAGCTCCCGGTAGGCAGCCAGATCGTACCGCTGGGGGTAGCCGTGGGTCTCCAGCATCCAGTTCAGGCAATCGTGGGTAAAATCCACATCGTCCATCAGGGTACCGTTCCAGTCCCAGAAGATCATACCGTTTGGCTGCATGGAAACCTCCTTGTGTTATTCTGCCGCAAACACCTTGCGCAGTGCGGCGTTGCTCTCGATCAGCTTTACCAGCACAACGCCCAGCACCGTGCAGCTGATCAGCTCGCCGATGCCAACCGAGATGCCGTTGGTGATGCAGGCCAGCCAGATGGGTGCGCTGGACGTGGGGTCCGGGAACATCACTGCGATCTCAATGCCGATGATCACGGCGTTGAACAGCACCGGGGGCAGGCTGGCGGCAATGGCCAGACCCTTGAAGCGCACATTGCGCAGCTTGTAGGTGACAAGGCAGGCCAGCAGGGTAGCCAGCGTGCCAAAGATCACATCCACGATGGTGGAGCCCAGCAGGTTTGCAAGGAAGCAGCCCAGCACAACACCCACGATGTACTCGGCACCGAACACGGGCAGCAGGCACAGAGCCTCGGCCACGCGCACCTGCACAGCACCATAGGAGAGGGGCTGCAATGCCAGACACAGCACCACATAGATCGCTGCCACTACACCGCAGTGCACCAGCTTACGGACGGAAGAATTCTGATTCATGATAATACTCCAGCGGTTTGATTTTGACCGCACAGGAACCGCCAGCTCCTGTGGGTTTTGCCCGGCACCGCTCGAGTGGCACCGGGGAGCCTAAAATCCTAAGTTGCTCTTTGAGGATACTGTGCACAAAAAAGCACAGCAGAAGGGAGTATATCACAAAATCGGATGGAATGCAATGGGAAGAGGAGGATTGAAACTGCCCTCCGCGCTGCTCTGGGCGTATTCATATAAAAATGGAATACCGGAGCGTCCGCAGACGCTCCGGTATTCCGAAATTTCAAATAATGATTCCGCTGAATATGGCCAGAGCGCAGCGGCGGCCATTTCGGATAGTTTTTACCCTCTGGGGTGGCCGGTGTAAACCAGCGCCACAGTGTCAGGGCCGGTGTTGGCAGAGACCACACCGCCCAGCTCGAACACGGCCAGCGGCGGCTTGCCAAAGGCCTTGCGGCAGGCCTTTTCCAGATCTGCGGCCTGCGGGATGTTGGTGTGGCCGATCATATACTCAAAGTCCTCCACATCCCCGGCGCGCTTCTGGCACAGATCCACCATGGCGGGCACGACCTTGTCATCGCCGCGCACCTTGGCCTCCACCTTGGTCTTGCCGTCGATCAGGGTAATGATGGGGCGGATGCCCATCAGCTCGCCCATGACGGCTGCGGCGGCAGAGATGCGGCCGCTCTTTTTCATCTGCTTCAGGCTGTAAGGCCCCAGCACGATCTCCATGCAGTTCATCTGCCGCTCAAACTCGTGGATGACGTGGCGGATCTCTGCGCCGTTCTGCAGCTTGCGTGCCATCTCGCACAGATACCAGCCGAACACCATAGAATAGGTGTGAGGGTCCAGCAGATGGATGTTCAGATGATGCTCCGGGCGCTCCTCCCGCAGCATACCCTGCGCCATCAGGGCATTGTTGTAGGTGGAGGAGCCGGATTTATTGATAGGCACATGGATGACATCCGTGTAGCCCTCGTCCACATACTGACAGTATTTTTCACAGAACTGGATAGGCGTGATGGCGGCGGTGGAGGGCACACCCTTTGCCGCGCGCATCTTATCGTAGAATTCGGTGTTGGTGCAGTCCACACGCTCAACATAGTCCACATCGTCCAGCAGGATGTGGAAGCTCATGATATCAATGCCGTATTTTTCGGCCATCTCCTGCGGGATATCGCAGGAGGAATCGGTCAGAATTGCGATCTTGCTCATAGTGTCCCTCATTTCCATTCATAATCTCGTAGGTGGCCGTGGTCCAGCAGCTCCGGGAAATCCCACTGCCGCAGCACCTCGTACACGCCCACTGCCACGCTGTTGGAAAGGTTCAGGCTGCGGCAGGTGTCCCGCATGGGCATGCGGATGCAGTGCTCCTGATTTTCCGCAAGCAGCGCTTCCGGCAGACCGGCATCCTCGCGGCCAAACACCAGATAAGCCCCGTCCGGGTACTGTACATCGGTGTAGCGCTGGGGTGCCTTGGTGGTAAAGTAGTAGTAGGGGCCGTTGTTGCGGGCAAAAAAGTCCGCAAGGCCGTCGTAGTAGGTAATGTCCAGATAGTGCCAGTAGTCCAGCCCGGCGTGTTTGAGCTTTTTGTCGTCGATGGCAAAGCCCATGGGGCCTACCAGATGCAGACGGCAGGCGGTGCAGGCACAGGTGCGCGCCACGTTGCCGGTGTTCTGGGGGATGCGGGGCTCTACCAGAACGATATTCAAAGTCGGCTTGTCCATCATAAAATGCCCTCCGGTTCCTCCCGCAGGGGGCACAGGCGGGGCAGCAGCGACTCGAACCACACGCCGAAGCGGGTGTCCTGCGTATAGGGTGTGCCCTGAATGGCCAGCGAAACAAACTCTGCGGCGTTATCGGCGGCGGCGCTCAGGGCGTTGCCCTGCAGCAGCGAGCCGATGAGCACAGCACCGTACAGATCCCCCGTGCCGGGGAAGCTGCGGCTGATATGCAGCTTTTTGATGACGAAGCGGTCTGCACCGGTACCGGCACAGCCGATGTACTTGCCCAGCGGCAGGCCGGTGACCACCGCGTTGGGGGCCAGCGGCTGCAAAGCATCTGCCAGCGTTTGAGCGGCGGCATCGTCCAGCTCCTCGGTGACCGGCTGCTGCTGCAAAAGCAGCTGTGCCTCGGTATAGTTGGGCAGGATCAGGTCTGCCGCGCGGCACAGATTGCGGATGCGCTCGATCAGTGCCGGGGTAACGGTGGAATAGGCTTTGCCGTTATCGCCCATCACAGGGTCCACCACCTTGTAGGCGGCAGGCCACAGGGCAAAGGCTTTTTCAGCCAGCGCTACCTGTGCTTCGCCGCCCAGATAGCCGGTATAGATACAATCAAATTGCAGTTCCAGTGCCTGATAGTGCTCCAGTGCGGCCATGCCGTAGGCACTGCCGTCCAGCCGGGCGGGGGTGCCAAGGCCACCGGTGTGGGTGGAGAGCACCACCGTAGGCAGCGCCACCGGCTGGAAGCCCATGACCGACAGTACAGGCAGGATCACCGCAAGGCTGCACCGGCCCACGCCGGACAGGTCGTGGATGCAAAGGATCTTTTTTGGTTCAACGGGTTTTTGCAAATAGGAAAACCTCCTTGCTGAAAAGCCGCGTGCAGCGGCCTGTAAAAAGCATCATGCAACAGTATACCACAAATTGCTGCATAAAAAAAGCGTATACCAGATTCTTTTGCGGAAATAATAGCACTGCAAGCCCTGTCATGACAGGCTGAAAGGAGAAATTCAGGATGAAACAGCGAGAAAATTCCGCCGCAGGCATGGTGGTGGGCATGGCCGCCGGTGCAGCCCTTGGAGCTGCCGGTGCCATGATGGCTACCCAGAGCAAACGCCAGATGCGCCGCAATGTGCGCAAGGTGATGAAAGGTGCAGAAAATGCGGTGATGCAGCTGGATAAGATGGCCACCGACTTTGTGGAAAAGCACATCGATTGCTGAACAGCAAAAAGCGCCGTCCCGGGTGGAACGGCGCTTTTTATCGTGCGTCTTATTTTGCCCAGATGCACATCCGGGCGGTGGTGTTGATCTCGCCCAGCAGGCTCAGATCCATCTGGATGTTGCAGGTCACGGTCAGCGCTTTGTTCACATCACTGCCGGTCAGCACAGAGGCGGGCAGATTTTTGATGGTCAGGATGCCATTGCCCTTTTCGATCTCGCCGGTCAGGGTGCCGGTGTAGGTCACATCGCCGATGGTTAGGCCAGTCAGACAGCCGGTCACATTAAGCTTGGTCACCTGCTTGACGGGCAGCGCCAGGGTGTAGGTGCCGTTGGACTGGCGGGTAAGGGTAGCCTCACGGTCGGAATCAATGCCGGAGTTGGCCATGGATTCCTTATCGGACTTTTCCTTCCAGAATTTGACCCCCACGGGAGTGTTCGCGGCGGCAGAAGCGCCCAGCGTGAGCACACAGAACATCAGCAGCGTCAGCAGGGCAGCGCCGGTACGTTTTAAGGCGGTAGTCATGTTTTTATCCTTTCTGCCGCAATTGCGGCATGGCGAAACAGAGTATATGATGCCCCATAAGATACTGATTTGTCAATACTAACATAACATGCCCGGATGGCCTTGTCAATGCACATTGGCAGCCTTTCACAAAAATGTTTCGAATCCAACACAAAATGTAGCATGTGTGATAAAAAAGGACGCTGCAACAATGCAGCGTCCTTTTGGGGGGTTACGTTATAGCGGCTCAGACCTCAAAGTTGGGGTCGTCCTTCAGCATATGGATGTTGGACATGAAAGCGCTCTGCTCGGGGTCGGTGAACTCGGCCTCCTTCACATACTTGTTCAGCACAGCTGCGGTGCGCACGGGGTCGGCAATGGTGCCGGCACCGCCGATGCAGCCGCCGGGACAGCCCATGCCCTCCAGCAGGTAGCCGTTGTACTTACCGGCCTTGGCCAGCATCAGCAGCTTCTTGCAGTCGGCCAGACCCTGTGCGGAGGCGATCTTCACCTCCATGTCGGGACGCCATTCCTTGATCTTGTCGGCAACGGCCTTGGCAACGCCGCCGGACTGTGCAAAGCCGCGGCCGGCAGCAGAAGCGTAGCACAGATCCATCTCGGCGGGATCTACTTCCAGATTGTCCAGATCCAGATCCTTGGCTTCAATGATACCTGCCAGCTCCTCAAAGGTCAGCACAAAGTCCACGTCGGAGCGGACGGTGCGGCGGGAGGCCTCCAGCTTCTTGGCGGCGCAGGGTCCGATGAAGCACATACGGGCCTCGGGGTCGGCCTGCTTCATCATGCGGGCGGTGAACACCATGGGGGTCATGGTCATGGAGATGTTCTTGGCAAGGCCGGGGAAGGCGGTCTTTGCCATCATGCTCCATGCCGGGCAGCAGGAGGTAGCCATGAAGTCCAGCTTCTCGGGCACTTCCTCCAGAAAGTCGTGTGCCTCGTCCACGGTGCACAGGTCGGCACCGATGGCAACCTCCACCACATCGCAGAAGCCGATGGCCTTCAGGGCAGACTTCAGCTTGCCGGTAGAAGCCAGAGAGGGGAACTGGTTGATAAAGGCGGGAGCGACCAGCGCATAGATGCGGTCGCCGCGGTTGAAGCCCTGAATGAGCTGATAGATCTGACCCTTATCGGCAATGGCACCGAAGGGGCAGTTCACCAGACACTGACCGCAGGATACGCACTTGCTGTAATCGATCTCGGCACGGCCCAGCTCGTCAGAGTGGATCGCACCCATACCGCAGGCAGCGGCGCAGGGACGCTCGGTCTTGACAATGGCATTGTAGGGGCAGACGGTGACGCAGCGGCCGCACTTGATGCACTTGTCCTGATCGATGGTGGAACGGCCGCTCTCCCAAGTAATGGCCTTCTTGGGGCACACTTCCATACAGGGGTGTGCAAGGCAGCCCTGACACAGGTCAGACACCTTGACCAGCTTTTCGGGGCAGCGGTTGCAGGCGAACTTGATCACGTTGACCAGCGGGGGATCATAGTACTTATCGGCGATGGAGGCATCCTCCAGACCGGAGACTACGCTGTTGTGCTCGTCCATGCGGCGGGTGGGCAGACCCATAGCCAGACGCACGCGCTCCTCAACGATGGCACGCTCCAGGAAGATGTCCTTGCGCAGCTTGCCCTCCTCGCCGGGGATGATGGTATAGGGGATCTTGCGCATCAGGTGGTTGGCCTGCTCGCCCTTGACGTTGGCGTAAGCCATGCGGGCGACCTCGGTAAACACCTGACGGCGGATCTGGATGACCGTAGTATTGATTCCTCTGAAACTCATTCCAATCTCTCCTTGTTCAGAAACAGCCAAAAACGGAGCCGCCTGCCCTGTGTGCAGGGCATAAAAACGGCGCTATACGGGCGCGGATGGTACCGTGCTGGTTGCTTACAGCACGCCGGACCCGATAAATCCATCTTCATTTTAACATAAAGACGTGCGTATGGAAAGGGCAAAATACAAAAATCGTTAAAAATTTATTGTATTCATGCGGATGCACAGAATGTACAAGTAAAATGAAAAATTTTCAGCAAAGTGCTGCACGCACCCGCTCGCCATCGTAGCGGCCCAGCTTTACCCGCACGATCTGCCCGCTCTCGCAGCCGGGGGCAGAGACCACCACCGGGATGTACAGCCGGGTGTAGCCGGTGAACAGGGTACCGGACAGGGGCGTTTCCAACAACACCTCGTCCTCGGTGCCCTCAAAGGCAGCCAGTGCCTCGCAGCGCACCTGCTCGGCTACGGCGTTCATGCGGCGGCTGCGCTCCTGCTTTTCCCGCTCGTGGATCTGATCCGGGAAATCATAAGCCGGGGTGCCGCTGCGGCGGGAGTAGGGGAACACATGCACTTTGACAAAGCCGATCTTCTTCAAAAATTCACAGCTCTCCTCAAAGTCCTCCGCCGTCTCGCCGGGGAAGCCGCAGATGCAGTCGGTGGTAAAGCTGACCGGGCGGCTGCCGTAGGCGGCGCGGATCTGCTCCACCACCTGTGCGTACTCCTGTGCGGTGTACACCCGGCGCATCCGGCGCAGGGTGGCGGTGCAGCCGCTCTGCAAACTCAGGTGGAACTGGGGGCAAAGCTTGTCCACCGCCGCCAGCCGGGAGATGAACTCCGGGGTGAGCATATCGGGGTCAAGGCTGCCCAGACGGATGCGCTCGATGCCCGGCACCTGTGCACACTTTTCCACCAGCTCCACGAGGTTCGTGCCGGTGTCCAGCCCGTAGCTGGGCAGGGAGATGGCGCTGAGCACCACCTCGCGGTAACCGGCAGCGGCCAGCTGGTGCAGCTCGGCCAGAATGCTCTCCTCGGCGCGGCTGCGCACCGGCCCGCGGGCGCGGGGGATGACGCAGTAGGCGCACTGCCGGTTGCAGCCGTCCTCTACCTTGATAAAAGCGCGGGTGTGGGTCTCGAACCGCTCCACCGGCAGCTCCTCGAACTGCTCGCCGCGCTGATGCGGGGCAATGGCCACGATGCGCTCGTGGCCGTCCAGCAGCTTTTGCACATTCTCCAAGATGGCCTTGCGGTCGCCGTTGCCGCACACAAGGTCGGCTTCCATGAACTGCGCGGCCTCCTCCGGGAAGGCCTGCGGGTAGCAGCCGGTCAGCACCGTCACCGCACCCGGATTCTCGCGCTTTTTGCGGCGCAGCCACTTGCGGCTCTTCTGGTCGCCGAAGTTGGTCACGGTGCAGCTGTTCACGATGAACACGTCCGCTGCTTCGCCTTCCTGCGCAATGGTAAAGCCGTTGGCGCGGAACAGCTGTTCCAGCGCGCCGGTCTCGTTCAGGTTGACCTTGCAGCCCAAGGTATAAAAACAAACTCGCATGAGAGGGGTTCCTTTCCACAAAATGGGATAAAATAGGGTCTACTCTTCATTATATAACAAAACAACGGCAGCACGCAAGACCGGAATTGCACCGCCCGGCGGCAGAGGGCGAAAAAAGGCAGCAAAAAGGGGATGGACAAACGTCCATCCCCCGTTGGGTGCAAATATTAGTGGAATCAGACCTGCTCAGGCACTTTGACCTTCAGAGCAACGATGATCTTACCGCCAACGAGCTTCAGGTTGTTGTCAACACTGCTGTCGAACTCGTAATTTTCGGGAATCTTGTCATTGCTCTTGCGAACCTCGTCAATGATATTGCGGGCGGTCTCCTCGTCAACGCCGGTAACGCCCTTGGGGAACTTCTGCTTGCCGGAGCTGACGCTCTTGCCGTTAACAAATACTTCGTAATCGACCTCGACCATGGCAAGCTTGACGGCGATGATCAGGCTCTCCTTGCCGGTCTTTTCGTCCTTGATAAAGGTGAGAGAGTTCGGGTAGCTGCTGTCAACAGACACATCAGCGCCCTTGTACTCCTCGGGACCGTACTTCTTGACCAGCTTCAGAGCCAGATTGATGTTGCCCTTTACAAAGTTGACTGCAATGCGAGGCAGAGGCTTACGGAGAACCTCCTTATAGGTTTCGCCATCATCAACGCTGCCCATGATCACCAGCTCGATATTATCAAACCAGGAGCAGCCAGTCAGCATAGAAGCACCGGCGGTGGCAACCGCAGTAGCGCCAGCCAGTTTCAGGAACGTGCGGCGAGAAATCGTGCTCATAAAAATCCCTCCAAAATAGAATCAATACATCCAAAATGCAGAAGTTCTCTGCTACATATAGAATACCGCAAAGCACGGCGCTTTGCAACAGATGCGTTCACAGTTTGTGTATAAATACCGAAATTTTGCGCCCAAAATGCGCAAACTGCCCAGCGGCATACCGGCGCAGGCGGCGGCATACACTGCAAAAAGAGAGTTTGCGCGGGGAGGTATGAGGAATGGAACGGAGAAATCTGGCACTGCTGTGCGCGGGGGTGGTCTGCTTCTGGCTGTTTGCGCTGGCCTTCGGCTCGGCGCAGGGCAAGGGGCTGCGCATCCAACCGGCGGTGCAGGCGCAGGCGGAACCGGCAGTGCAGACCCTGACGGTCACCCCGCCGCAGCTTACCCTGCCCTGCCGCGCGGCGATGCTCATCGACCAGACCAGCGGCACGGTGCTTTACGAGATGAATGCCGACCAGACCATGCCCATCGCTTCCATCACTAAGGTGATGACCCTGCTGCTCACCTTTGAAGCGGTGCACGCCGGGCGGCTGACCATGGACACCGCCGTGCCGGTCAGCGAGCACGCCTACCACATGGGCGGCAGTCAGATCTGGCTGGAGCCCGGGGAGCAGTTCACGCTGGACGAGATGCTCAAAGCCATCTGTGTGTCCTCCGCCAACGATGCGGCGGTGGCAGTGGCAGAGCTGGTGGGCGGCAGCGAGCCTGCCTTTGTGCAGCAGATGAACGCCCGCGCCGCAGAGCTGGGCATGGAACACACCACCTTCCGCAATGCCTGCGGGCTGGACACCGAGGGACATCTTTCCACCGCACGGGATGTGGCGGTCCTGAGCCGTACCATCCTGAATACCTGCCCGGAGGTGCTGCACTATACCGGCATCTGGACAGATACCTTGCGGGGCGGGCAGACCCAGCTGGTGAACACCAATAAGCTGCTGCGGCGGTACAACGGCATCACCGGGCTCAAGACCGGCACCACCGGCGGGGCGGGCGTGTGCATTACCGCCAGCGCCACCCGGGACGGGCTGAACCTCATCGCAGTGGTGCTGGGAGCACCTTCCAGCAAGGAGCGGTTCGAAGCCGCCACTACCCTGCTGGACTACGGTTTTGCGGCCTACCGCGCCGCACCGGTGCCCCTGCCGCAGGAGCGTCCGCTGCAATTAAAGGTAAAAGGCAGCACGGAGGAGACCGTGCCGCTGGATTACGCCGCGCTGCCCTCCACCGCCCTGCTGCCCGCAGAGAGCGCCGGGCAGCTGACCGTGCAGCTATCCCTGCCCGAGGTGCTGGAAGCCCCGGTGACCCGGGGTCAAACGGTGGGCAAGGCGCAGCTGCTGTGCGGCGAAGCCCTTCAAGGGGAGTACCCTGTGTGCGCCGCTGCCGATGCGCCCCGCATGGACTTTGACACAGCTTTGCAGCTGTTGTGGGACAGCCTGCGGGGAACCGCAGCCTGACCCCTGCACCGAAAAAGGCGCTTCAGCGCACAAAAGTGCGCCGGACGCCCGGCAGAGCTGTTGGATACCTGAACAAATATGGATGAAGAAACAAAAAAACACTATTAAAATTGTATGAAATCTAAGGAATTTGACCTTGACTTTACCCGGAGGGAACGGTACACTTATACCAAGATATTTCCTCGCAGGGCAAAGGCCCGGCAGATCGTTTGGAGGTTTTAATAATAATGAGTGTTGTACTGAACACGAAACACCTCTCCAGCTTCATCAGCGAAGAGGAATATGCAGCCATCTACCCGCAGGTAGAAGCCGCCCACAAGCAGCTGGAAGCCAAGAACGGCCCCGGCAGCGACTTTCTGGGTTGGATGACCCTGCCCCGGGATTACGACAAGGAAGAGTTCGCCCGCATCAAGGCAGCCGCTGCCAAGATCCGCGAGGACTCGGACGTTCTGGTCGTGGCCGGTATCGGCGGCAGCTATCTGGGCGCACGCGCTGTTGTGGAAGCCGTTAAGGGTATGTACCACAACGAGCTGGAAGATGGTCTGAAGATCTACTTCTGCGGCAACAGCATCAGCCCCACCTACCTGAACAACATCATCAGCCTGTGCAAGGGCAAGCGCTTCTCCATCAACGTCATCTCCAAGTCCGGCACCACCACCGAGACCTCTCTGGCCTTCCGTGTGCTGCGCAAGCTGCTGGAAGACGAGATGGGCGTGGAAGAGGCCAATAAGCGCATCTATGCCACCACCGACCGTGCCAAGGGCACCCTCAAGCAGCTGGCTGACGCACAGGGCTGGCCCACCTTCGTCGTCCCCGATGACGTCGGCGGCCGCTACTCCGTCCTTTCCGCTGTGGGCCTGCTGCCCATCGCTGCCGCTGGCATCAGCATCGACGACGTGATGCAGGGCGCAGCCGACGCCATGGAGCGCTTCTCCGTTCTCAGCCCCGACAACGACGCTTACAAGTATGCTGCCATCCGCAACATCCTGTACCGCAAGGGCAAGAGCATCGAGATCCTCGAGTGCTATGAGCCGAACTTCACCCTCATGAACGAGTGGTACAAGCAGCTGTTCGGCGAGAGCGAGGGCAAGGACAACAAGGGCCTGTTCCCCGCAAGCTGCATCTTCTCCACCGACCTGCACTCCATGGGCCAGTTCATTCAGGAAGGCTCCCGCACCATGTTCGAGACCATCGTGGATGTGAAGAAGCCTGCACAGGATCTGTTCATCGACCCGCTGGAAGGCAACTTTGACGGCCTGAACTTCCTGGCAAACCAGAACATGAGCGTTGTCAACCGCAAGGCCATGGAAGGCACCATTCTGGCACACACCGACGGCGGCGTGCCCGAGGTGCTGATCGAGGTGGACGACCTGTCCGCTTATAATGTGGGCTACCTGATCTACTTCTTCTGGCGTGCCTGCGCCTGCAGCGGCTATCTGCTGAGCGTGAACCCCTTCAACCAGCCCGGCGTGGAAAGCTACAAGAAGAATATGTTCGCCCTGCTGGGCAAGCCCGGCTACGAGGGTCTGACCGCAGAGCTGGAAGCAAAGCTGAAGTAAGAAGCCGAACGTAAAAAATGATCTCCCGCCGCAAGGCGTGGAAAATACAGGAGGACTGAACTATGATTAAACTGATTGTTGGTACCAAGGGCTCCGGCAAGACCAAGGCTATGATCGACCAGATCAACGACGCGGTCAAGACCTCCAAAGGCAATGTTGTTGTTGTGGAAAAGGGCATGAAGCTCACCTACGACATCGCTCCTGCAGCACGTCTGATCGATCTGGACGAGTACAAGATCTCCGGCGGCGAAATGCTGTACGGCTTTGTGGCCGGCCTGATGGCAAGCAACTACGACATCACCGACCTGTACATTGACGGCATCCTGAAGGTGCTGGATCACGATATCAACCGTCTGGGCGTTGTGCTGGACGAGATGGCAGCCATTGCCGGCGACAGCGTTAAGGTCACCGTGACCGTCAGCGCAGACGAGGCCGCACTGCCCCACGATGTGAAGAAGTACCTGTAATTTGATAAAAGAACAGGGCTAAAAGCTTTTCCAACAGGCAGAAGACCGGAGAAAAATAAATTTTTTCGGTTTTCTGCCTGTTTTGGTGTTGACAAAGGGTTGCTTTGGCGCTATACTAACAAAGCAGCCTTTTCAGAGGTGTACTATGCAATTTGACCTGAGAAAGTTTATCACAGCCGGCGCAAAACCGTACCATGCAGAGTTTCAGTGTGATTTATCTGCGTACGATTATGCCGGTGCAAGGATCCCGCAGCCGGTCACAGCCGTCTTTGATGCGCAGACCGATGGCGACGAGGTTCAGATAACGTTGCGGGCAAAGGCATCGGTGCACGGAGAGTGCGCCCGCTGTCTGGACCCGGTCACCCGGGAAGAGACAGTCGATACGGAGTGGATCGTCAAGGAGCGGGATCTGGATGACCCGGATTTCGATCTTCCGCTGGACGAAAAAGGACACTTGGACATAGACGAATGGCTCAATCAGGAGTTTATGTTCCAGATCCCCACGGTGCTGCTTTGCAGCCCCGACTGCGCCGGGCTTTGCCCGCAGTGCGGTAAGAAAAAGGCGGAATGCATCTGCCCACCGGCAGAGCAGGCCGATGCCCCCGTAGACACTAGGCTCGCGATCCTTAAATCACTGCTGAACAGATAAACCCATCAAGGAGGTGCAAAAATATGGCAGTACCTAAGAGACATCTTTCCAAGGCCCGCCGCGACAAGCGTCGCAGCAATGTTTGGAAGCTGGAGGCCCCCGCACTGGTGAAGTGCAGCAACTGCGGCTCTCTGAAGCTCCCCCACCAGGCATGTGGCAACTGCGGTTACTACAAGGGCGAGGAAGTCATCAAGAAGGCCTAATTTGCGCGTAATTGGTGGCATAATGGTGTTATGTACAGAAGGGGAGGGCGCAAAGCCTTCCCCTTCTTGTTCTTTCAAGGAGGTGGATGCAGATGGCGATACGGATCGAGCAGGTAGATGCCGGCAGCGAAGCCGAAGCTCTTGGCCTTGCCCCCGGTGACGAACTGCTGAGCGTGGACGATAACGAGCTGAACGACTCGCTGGACTACGATTTTTATACCGACAGCAGCGGCTTCCACCTGAAGGCCCGGGTGGCAGACGGCATCCGGGAGTGGGAGGTGCAGCGGCCGCAGCGCGGTCCCTTTGGCTGCGGGTTCAAGACCTATCTGGGCGATGCAAAGCATACCTGTGCGAACCACTGTATGTTCTGCTTCATCGACCAGATGCCCCCCGGTATGCGCGAGAGCCTGTATTTCAAAGATGATGACGAACGGCTGAGCTTTTTGTTCGGCAACTACATCACCATGACCAATATGCAGGATCACGAGATCGACCGCATCATCAAGATGCACATCTCGCCCATCAATATCTCGGTGCACACCACGAACCCCCAGCTGCGGGTGCGGATGCTGGCCAATAAGCGCGGCGGCGAGGTACTCAAGTATCTGCCCCGTCTGGTGGAGGGCGGCATTGCCGTCAACTGCCAGCTGGTGCTCTGCCGCGGCATCAACGATGGCGACGAGCTGCGCCGCACCCTTGCTGACCTGCTGGAACTGACCCCCATGGTGCAAAGCATTGCAGCCGTGCCCTGCGGCATTACGGATTACCGCAAAAATCTGTACCCGCAGGTGCCCTACGATGCAAAGACCAGCGCCGAGGTCATCGACATTATGGAAGAATTCGGCGATGAGTGCAAGCGCCGCCACGGCAAGCGCATCATCTACCCCAGCGACGAATGGTACCTCAAGGCAGGCCGCCCCATCCCTGCGGCGGCGTTCTACGAGGACTACGACCAGCTGGAAAACGGCGTGGGTATGATGCGCCTGTTCGAGGAAGAGTTTCTGGCTGAGCTGGACAAGCCCCACCGGATCTACGGCACCAAGGAGCTGGATGTGGTCACCGGCACCATGGCAGCGCCCCTCATCACCCGCATGATGGAGGAACTGCACCGGCAGTACCCCATGATCACCGTGCACGTCCATACCATCCAGAACCGCTTTTTCGGCGGCAATGTGGGTGTGACCGGCCTGATCACCGCCACCGACATCATCGACCAGTGCGCAGGCAAACTTGCCACAAAAACACTGGGCATCCCGGCTGTGATGCTGCGGGAGGAAAAAGATACCTTCCTTGATGATATCACGGTGGAGCAGCTGGGGCAGCAGCTGGGCGTAAAGGTGGAGGTGCTGCCCACGGCAGGCGGGGACGAAGCCCGCGCTTTGCTGCGCAGCGGCCTGCACATTGCCCGCAGAAGAAAGAGCGGCAGCTGATAACGCCATTTTTATTGTATTTTACCCCTTTTAAGAAAGGAGGAGACCCCATGAGCAAACCGATCGTAGCAGTGGTGGGCCGCCCCAACGTGGGCAAATCCACCCTGTTCAATAAGCTGTGCGGCCAGCGCCTTGCCATTGTGGAGGATACCCCGGGCATTACCCGCGACCGCATTTTTGCCAACTGCGAGTGGAACGGCCACGAGTTTTTGCTGGTGGATACCGGCGGCATCGAGCCCAAGGCTACCGAGGGCATTCTGGCGCACATGCGCGAGCAGGCACAGATCGCCATTGACACCGCCGACTGCATTATCATGGTCACGGACGTGCGCAACGGCCTGACCGCAGCCGACGAGGACGTGGCACATATGCTGCGCCGCAGCCACAAGCCCATCATTCTTGCCGTGAACAAGTGCGACAAGGTGGGCGAAGCTCCCATGGAGCTGTACGAGTTCTACAACCTCGGCTTTGACGAGGTGATGCCCATTTCTTCCGTGCACGGTCACGGCACGGGCGACCTGCTGGATGCAGTGTGCGCCCATCTGGACTTCAGCGAGACCGTGGTGGAGGAGGACCGTATCCCCGTTGCCATCATCGGCCGCCCCAACGTGGGCAAGTCCAGCCTGACCAACCGCATTCTAGGCGAGAACCGCATGATCGTGGCTAATGAAGCCGGTACTACCCGCGATGCCATCGACACCCCGGTGGACAACGCTTACGGCAAGTTCATCTTTACCGATACCGCCGGTCTGCGCAAGCGCAGCAACATCAGCGATGGCTTGGAGCGCTACATGGTGGTGCGCGCACTGGCTGCTGTGGAGCGCAGCCGCGTGGCGCTGATCCTTGTGGATGCCACCGTCGGCTTTACCGAGCAGGACAGCAAGGTGGCTGGCTACGCCCACGAGCAGGGCAAAGCCTGCATCATCGTGGTGAACAAGTGGGATGCCGTGGAAGGCAAGGAGACCAACACCATGGAGCTGCAGCGCCGCGGCTATGCCGAGTGCTTCAGCTTTATGGGGTACGCACCCATCATTTTCATCTCTGCCCAGACCGGCTACAACGTGAACAAGCTGATGCAACTGATCCGGGATGTGGACGCCGAGAACGGTGCCCGCGTGCCCACCGGCGTGCTGAACGAGATGCTGGCTCGCGCTACCGCCCGGATGCAGCCCCCCAGCGACAAAGGCCGCCGCCTGAAGATCTACTACCTGACGCAGGCTTCCACCCGTCCTCCCACGTTTGTGGCCTTCGTGAACGCAAAGCACCTGTTCCACTTCAGCTATCAGCGGTATCTCATCAACCAGATCCGCGAAAACTTTGGTCTGGAGCATACGCCCATCCGTCTGGTCGTGCGGGAGCGCGGTTCCGGCGAAGTGGGTGCCAAGGACGTATAACACGTCAGGGAGGCTCAGATGATGAAATCTGTTCTCATCGCTGTGGTGTCCGCTGTGCAGGCGTATCTGCTGGGCAGCATCGACACCGGTATCCTCGTCAGCAAGTTTTTGTACCACGATGACGTGCGCAAGTACGGCAGCGGCGCTGCGGGCATGACCAATATGCTGCGCACCTTCGGCAAAAAGGCAGCGGCACTTACCGCTTTTGGT
Organism: uncultured Faecalibacterium sp.; assembly: GCA_934525325.1. Taxonomy (GTDB): domain Bacteria; phylum Bacillota; class Clostridia; order Oscillospirales; family Ruminococcaceae; genus Faecalibacterium. Next base: position 23,134 of record CAKSZE010000002.1, on the reverse strand, counting down.
GATGTGCTCAAGGGCGTGCTGGCCGTGTGCATCGGCCGCTGGCTGTTCACCCTGATGCCGGAAGGCACCACGCTCTCGCCGTATCTTGCGGTGTATCTTGCCGCCATCTTTGCCATTATCGGCCACTTGAAGCCCCTGTATTTCGGCTTTAAGGGCGGCAAGGGCGTGCTGGTGGCGGGCGGCACCATTCTGGCCATCCAGCCGGTGCTGATCCCCTTTCTGGCAGTTATCTTTCTGGCCTGCCTGCTGCCCACCGGCATGGTGTCGCTGGGCAGTGTGACCATGGCAGCACTCTACCCGGTGCTCACCATCCTGTACGGGGTATTCCGGGGCTACTCTGCCGCCGACCTTACTGTGTGCACCATCGGCTCGGTGATCATGGGTGCGATGGTCATTTACATGCACCGCTCCAACATCCAGCGCATCCGCGAGGGTAAGGAATACCGTTTCGGTCGTCACGGCAAAAAACAGGATAAATAATACAAAACAGACCACCCCGCAGCAGCCGTTCATCGGCCGCCGCGGGGTGGTTTTGTATACAGAAAAACGCATTTTCACAGGGGACAGGCTCAGGGTTCCGCAATGTGACTGCCGGTTGCCTTTACGACCCCCTGCGTGAAAAGACAATGCGGGAAAATCCGCAGATTTTCCCGCATTGTAAGTTACAACAAAATTCCTCTGTTTATGCCCAGAGCGCAAGCGGAGGGCATTTTAAATCGTCCTACGTCAAAAGCGGCTGCTGCACAAGATACAGTGCAGCAGCCGCTTTTTGTGTTGCGGTAAAGCTTACTCTACCGTCTCGCTCTCTTCCTCGGGCTTTGCTTCGGAATGCCGCCGCCGGAACCAGTCGGCGGGGATGCCGCTCTGGGCGGGGGTAAGGTCCGGCGCGGGGTGACCGTCCGGCAGGTGCGCACCAAAGGCCGGAACAAAGAAGAACTTGCGCACGATGAAGATCAGCGCGATCGCGCCCACGCTGAGCAGGTTCTCCACAGCGGAATCGTGCCCCACCACCAGATGGCGGGCAATGGCGTACAGCAGCACCTCAAGGCTGCTGCCGGGGCTGTGCTTGGCCAGCATCTTGATGAACTCGATGCCGATCACGATGTCCAGACTGCGCTCCAGAAAGGTGCGGATCTCTGCTTCATTGCCATCGAACAGCAGGCCGGGCATCCAGCGGATCAGGGGCACAACGCTGAGCAGCAGACCGATCAGCACCAGCCCGGACAACAGCACTTCCAGCAGACTGGAAGCCTGAATGATGCGGTTGCGCAGGGAGGTGCGCCAGTGGCTTTCTACCGGGTGAGAGGGATGTTCCATAGTAAGACCTTCCTTTCGGCATTCTGCTGCATAAAGATCGACAAAATCCTGCCTTTATTGTAGCAGACGAGAGAAGGTCTGTCAATTTCAATCCACGATGGTGACGGTGGTCTGCGGGCCGACGGCCACATAGCCGGACTTTTTGATGCAGTCCTGCCCGGCGTCGGTGTCCAGCCAGTCGTACAGACGGCGCTCCGGGCTGTCGGCGGCGGCATCCGGGTGGATGACGGCGTAAAAATCGTTGCACAGGGGGTAGCTGCCGTCGGCAAGGGTGTCGTTGCTGGGGGTCACGCCGTCCACCGCCAGCAGCCGCAGCCCGGGTTTAGAGTACATCTGGTCGATGTAGTAATATACCGAGAAGCCGATGGCGTTGGCGCTGTTATTGTAATCAGCAATGCTGTCCACCAGCTCGCCCATGGCGGCGGGGGCCAGCTCAGAGGGCGGGGTCATCAGCTCACCGCCCTGAATGAGCAGCTTTTTGAACAGGGTCTGACTGCCGGAGTCCTCGCCGCGCTGGAAGGCAACGATGGCCTGATCCTTGCCGCCCACATCCTTCCAGTTGGTGATCTTCCCGGCGTAGATGTCCCGCAGCTGCTGCCGAGTAAGTGCCTGCACGGGGTTATCCTCATTGACGATGAACACCAGCGCGTCCACCCCGATGGGCTTTTGTTCCAGCTGCACGTTGGCCTCTTGCAGCTCTTCCTTTACATAGTCCGGCGCTTCGTATACCACCAGCATCCGGGTGGTGGTGTCGTACAGGCCAAAGTTTTCCCATGCGTAGGCGGTGGTGCTCACCGTGATGCTGCTGCGGGCTTCCTCCAAGTCCATACCGGTGGTATCAGCCAACATCTGCGCCATCAGCGGGATGCAGGCGGTGCTGCCGTCCAGCGGGGGAAACTCCTCTACGGTCAAAAACGGCTCCGGCTGCTGCACGGCAGAGGAAGCAGCAGAGGATGCGGGCTGCTCTGCGGCAGAAGAAGCCGTGCTGCCGGAGGGTGCATCCGTGCCCTTGCAGGCGGTCAGCACCCCGGCAGCGGAGCAGGCAGCCAGCCCCAGCAGAAAGCTGCGGCGGGAAATTTTAGCGTTTTTCATAAGAAAGCCCTCCTAGATCAATAGCCGTAACTCGGTTCATCGTCCGCAGTGGCAGACGAGAAAATACTCTGGCAGTACAGCCAGTTGCCGCTTGTGTCCATCCAGCCTACATAGAAGCCCCGCTGTGCGGCAAACACATGGTCGGGCAGGGCGTTCAGGCTGTTGGTATAGTACCCGGCGCAGCTGGCAAGCCCCTGCAGCACCACCTTGCCGTCTGCATCCAGCACATCGCATACGTTGCCGTAGGCGCTGCCCGCAGCGCTGCGGCTGCCGTAGAACATGGGTCTGCCGTCGGGATCGGTGGTCAGGTAGTTGATATAGCTGTACTTGCCTTGCAGGGCGGTCAGGTCGCTGACAAGCCCCTGCGGGCCGTACAGCCGGGTGGCGGTGGTCTCGTAGCGGTCGTTATCCTGCAATTCCAGCCAGACGTAGCCGCTGCCGCAGTTGCTCATCCGTACCCGCTGCTGGTGTTCCACCGGCTCTACGGTGGTGTCGGTCAGCAGCTTGCCGCTATCCTTGCTGTACACCCGCAGACTGCCGTCCAGCGCGTAGACGGCTATGGTGTTATCGGTGGCGTCCACATCGTACAGCGGGGTCTTTGTACCGGTCTCCAGATCATAGAGTTCATAGCCGTGATCCTCGCCGCTGTGCCATGTTACCACATAGCCCGGGAAATACTGGCTGGGCTGCTCGTCAAAGGCGGCAATCAGCCCGCGATCCTCTGTGGTCATGTCCCGCAGCGCGTACCGGCCGTCACCGGTGGAAAAGCTGGCAAGACCGCCCGGGTAGACCTGCAAAAAGCCCGTGTACTGCTCACCGGTCTGGGTGTTGTACAAAATCTGGTTGGTGGTTTCTTCTCCGGTGGCAACATCCAGCTCCACCCAGTCGCTCAGGGTATCGCTGTCATAGAAAAGGCGGTATGCCGAGGCGGCATCGGCGCGGTAGACGGGGGTGCCGTCCTTTTCCTGCACCACTACCCAGCTGTTCTGGCGGTAGTCGGTATCCCAGTCGTAATCGTCCAGCCCCTCCGGGCGGGCGTAGCAGCTGAACACCAGCTTATCGCCGCATAGGGTGCAGCTGTATGCGCCCTCCGGCACCGACAGCGCTGCGCCGGTGGCAAGATCGATGACCTGACAGGTGCCGTAGCCGGACTCCGGGACGTAGCCGCCGTCGATCAGGCGGCTCTCCTGCAGCACCAGCAGGCCGTTTTGCAGGGTGGCGTTCTGCTCGCCCTCAAAGGACATCACCTCAGTGCCGGTCTTGTCGTACAGGGCGGTGCGGCGTCCGCCCCGGCCAGTGGGGTCGGACCAGCTGCGCAGCCAGTAGTCCGCAGTGCCGGTGGCACTGTCCTGCACCAGCGAGACGTTCTCGCTGCGGGTAGACTGGTGCAGCGGGGTGCTGCCGCACAGGACGGTGGTGCTGCTCCCGGAACGGCCATAGCAGTACAGCACCCGCAGACGGCCATCGTTCAGCACAGCGGGGTCGTATAGGGGCTTGCCGCTGTCGTCCGTGGGCACAGAAACGGCAGAGCTGGCAGCGCCCGGCACGCCGGTGGCGGGCGGTAGCAGGGCGCAGCCGCAGCCTAGAGTAAGGGCAAGGGCAGCGCAGACCGCCCCGCAGCCGATACGCAAGACAACACGCTTCATAAAAAACACTCCTTTGCAAAAAACAGGGAGGAAAATTTTTCCGTTCACTCAGAATACGAAACAGCCGCATTTTTCATTGCAGGTCTTGCAGAAAAATGCGGCTAAAAACGGTTACAATTGCATTACAGCTGCGCCGGGGCAGGGGACGCTTCTGCTTCCATCTGCTCCAGCTGCCGCAGAAAGGCCAGCAGGAAGGGCAGCGAGATGAAAAAGGTGAGCGCATCCGCAATGGGCTGGCAGAGCTCCACGCCCACAAGCCCCAGCACCCGGGGCAATACTAAGATGAGCGGGATAAAGCACACGCCCTGTCGGCAGCAGGCCAGAAAGGTGGCGCGCCCGGCCTTGCCCACGCTCTGGAAGGTCATGTTGGCCACCACGATCACCGGCTGCAAAAGGACGGCAAAGCACTGGTAGCGGAAAGCGGGCAGCGCCACGGCAGTGACCTCCGGGTCGTCCCGGAACAGTCGGATCAGGCTTTCGTCGTTCCACCAGCACACCGCGATCAGCACCACCAGCAGCACAAAGGCGGCTTTCAGGGTAAAGATGGCAGCCTGCCGTACCCGATGGTACTTGCGTGCGCCGTAGTTGAAGGATGCCACCGGCTGCAAGCCCTGTCCCACGCCGATGGCCACCGAGAGGATGAACAGAAAAATGCGGGACACGATGCTCATGCCCGCCACAGCGGCGTCGCCGTAGCTGCGGGCGGCGATGTTCAGCAGCATCCCGCCGATGCTGTTCAGTCCCTGACGGCCAAAGCTGGGCGCGCCGCCTGCAAGGATCTGCAAAAACTCGCGCGGCTCGCGGGTGACAGCGGAAAGCCGGAACTGACTGACCGTTTTGCCCCGCAAAAACATATACAGCAGAATGCCAAAGCTGATGGTCTGGCTGAGGGCGGTGGCGATGCCGGCACCGGCAGTGCCCAGCCCTAAAGCGAACATGAACAGCGGGTCCAGCGCAATGTTCAGCAGTCCGCCGCTGACAAGACCGATCATGGCGAGGTTTGCCTTGCCCTCATACCGCAGGATGTTGTTCATCACCAGACTGGAGATCATCAGCGGTGCGGCAAGCAGGATGGGGCGGGCGTAGGCGCAGGCATGGGGCAGAATGGTCTCGGTGCTGCCCAGCAGCATCATGAAGTCCGGCAGGGTGGCAAGCCCTGCCACCGCCAGCACTACGCCAAAGGCCAGCGCCGTAAAAAAGCTGGTGGAAGCAAAGCGGGTGGCGGCATGGGTATCCTGACTGCCCAAGCGGCGGCTGATGATGGTGCCGGAGCCGTGCCCCAGCATAAAGCCCAGCGCCTGAATGATGGCCATCAGGCTGGAAACGACGCCCACCGCGCCGGAAGCGCTGGTGGAGATGCGCCCTACAAAAAAGGTGTCTGCCAGATTGTAGATGCTGGTGATCAGCATACTCAAAATCGTGGGCGCGGCAAGGCTGAGGATCAGCCGGGGGATAGGGGTCTCGGTCATTTTATGATATTGCACCGCAGTGCGGTCCTGCTGGGTCATGGAAAAATATCCTCCTTCAAAAACGAGAAAACCGCCCCTTCCAGAGCGGCAGATAAGCTGGATAGAAATAGTATAACGCAGTTGCGGCAAAATGTCGAGAGACCCGGAAAACAGCCTTTTCCCCCCTGCGAAGGGGCGAAAAAGAGGGCGAAAACAGGGTGGTTTCTATATAAAGTGCTAAAGAATTGTCGAATTGCTTGTGAAAAATCACGATATGTGGTATTCTTTATAAGAAGGAATTGGAAAAATCTGTGCATTTTTATGATTGGGAGGGATTTGTACATGAAATCCGTAGCACAAACTGTGATCGAAGCCGACCGCTTTTATACCATTGCCGCTCACACCGGCAACGTCATTCAGGCAGTGGAAGGCAGCAAGGATGGCGGCACTGTCCGTCTGGGCAAGTATGACCACAAGCCTGAGCAGGAGTGGAGCTTTGTCCGCGAGGGAGATGGCGTGTACCGCATCCGCAACCGCGCTTCCGGCAAGCTGCTGGATCTGACCATGACCGGCACTGCCAACGGCACATGGCTGCACCTGTGGGAGGACGTGGGCGGCACGTCCCAGATGTGGAAGGTAGAGCATACCCCGGAGGGCACGGTGCGTCTGCGTTCTTCTTGGGCAGGCGGCAAGTGCGTGGACACCGTGGGCATCGGTGCCGAGGTGGGCGCTGTGCTGCAGATCTGGCAGGAGGTGCCCGGCGGCGGTGACCAGCTGTGGGTCATCTCTGAGGTGAAGGACCGCGTAAAGCGTGCCGCCAAGGTTGAGCAAGCAGCACCCGCTGCCGAGACGAAGCTCGCACCGGCCAAGGAAGCCGCTCCCGCCAAGAAGCCCGCAGCCCGCAAGCCCCGCACCGCCAAGAAGGCAGAGGAGAAGCCCGCTGCTCCCGCTGCAAAGGCTGCAGAGCCGGTCAAGGCAGAAAAGCCCGCCGCGAAGAAAACCGCTAAGGCAAAGGCAGAGCCTGCTGTCCCCGCCGCAGAGGTGAAGGCTGCGCCCGCTGCGGAAGCCAAGACTGAAACTGTTGCAAAGGCTGAACCGGCTGCCAAGGCAACGCCCGCTGCGGAAGCTAAGACTGCCCCCGCCGCAAAGCCCAAGGCAAAGCGTGCACCCTGCAAAAAGACCGTGAAGAAGTAAAAGCAGAATTATTGTTCTGTTTTTTTAGAGATTTCCCCCGCAGCGCAAATGTTTCCGAAGGAAACAGGCGCTGCGAATGCCGTTTTCCGTTACGACCCCATCTGTGAACATAAAAAATCGGACAGACCGCAGTCTGTCCGATTTTTTGCTATTTAAAATATTTTTTCCGCTGAAGATGGTCAGAGCGAAGCGGAGACCATTCAAAATAGTCCTGCCTTATGCAGCAGGGGAGGCGGCAGCTTCATCGCTCTGGGCGGCGGTCTGAACGAACTGTACGATGCTCTCGATGGTCTGGCGCAGCTGCACAAGGCTTTCCACGTCAGAGTCCTGCATCCGGGAGGTGGGAGCAGTCACAACGGTCTGGGCAGCAGTCACTGTGCCGACTAGCTCCGCATGGATGTGGTGGGCGGGCACGTCCAGCAGGATATGCACCTTGGGGGACAGGGTCTTGAGCAGACCCTGCTTTTCGATGCCCAGAATCAGCTGCGGCGCATCCTCACCGGCGGCAAGGTTCGGCAGCTGAAGGTAAAGGTAGCCTTCTTTCGCGTTGGCGGGCTGCACGGTTTTGAGCTGCTTGAGGTCCAGCTGAAAGTCGTTCACTTGCTGCAGTGCGGTGGCGGCGGGGTCTACCCCCAGCAGAGTAGCCAGCTGGTCCTGAGAGATGTAGCTGCCCAGCGACCAGCCCGGCAGCAGCAGGCTTGCCAGCGGATATTCGGCCACAACGGTGCTGCGCAGCTTGTTGTACAGCTGTCCGGCATCATACAGGGTCTCTTCCTCGCTGATGTACATCCGGGTCAGAGGGGCATCGTTGACGGTGCTGGTGCCCGTCGGGTACAGCGCCAGCTGCACCGCCCGGGGGGTGTACTGGCCGGTCAGGCTGCCGGTAGTGCCGCCGAACTTGTCCAGCAGGGCGTAAAGGGCGGGGGGCTCGGCCTCGGTGGAGGTGATGGTGTAGTCCAGCGCAAAGCTGGCGCCGCTCTGGAATGCCTTGATCTTGCGGCTGACTAAACTGTACAGCACCGCCGCAGCCACCACACACACCAGAACCAGACACAGCAGAACGATCAGCGCCGCACGCAGACCAGTGCGCTTTTTGTGGGAAGATGCCATGGGGAAACCTCTCCTTCCGGTAAAACGTATTTGTTTCAGCATAACGGAACTGTACGCAAATGTCAAGCGCCGCAACTGCGGACAAAACAAAAAACCTGAAACATTTCTGTTTCAGGTTTCTGGCGGAAAGATGGGGATTCGAACCCCAGAACGCTTTTGACACGTTACACGATTTCCAGTCGTGCGCCTTAGACCAACTCAGCCATCTTTCCACATCTTTTGTTCTGCCTTTGGGCGGGTGCCCTTGGCGCTCCACTATAATACCTGAAAGCAGGCTTTTTGTCAAGGATTTTTTTGAAAAAAATCAGACTTTTTTAAAAACAACGAAAAAACGCGAAAAGATGTCCTACCACATGGACGGAAAGCACAAAAAGCCCTTGACGCACCTTTAAAATGGGTCTATATTGAGGGCAAAGAGCGCTGTGGCGGGTCATTTTGTGCCGCAGCGGCGGGAAATATAAGGAGGATGCTTTTATGACTTATCCTGAAGTGCTTGCCAATGCCCGTACCTGCATTGGTCAATACTGCAAGGCCTGTCCGGTGTGCAACGGCGTGGCCTGTAAAAACCAGATCCCCGGCCCGGGTGCCAAGGGCGTGGGCGATACCGCGATCCGCAATTATAATAAGTGGGCGGACATCCGGGTGAATATGGACACCCTGTGCCCCGGCGGTGTACCGGACACCACACTGGAACTGTTCGGCAAAAGCTTCCGCTACCCCTTCTTTGCGGGCCCTGTGGGCGCAGTGAACCTGCACTACTCCGATACCTACACCGATATGACCTATAACGATGTGCTGGTGCGCGCCTGTGCCGAAAACGGCATTGCTGCCTTTACCGGCGACGGCACCAACCCCACCGTGATGGAGATGGCTACCCGCGCCATCGGCGCTGCGGGCGGCTGCGGTGTGCCCACCATCAAGCCGTGGAACATCGACACCATCCGGGAGAAGATGGCACAGGCCAAGGCCAGCGGCTGCTTTGCCGTGGCTATGGACGTGGATGCAGCGGGTCTGCCCTTCCTGAAGAACATGACCCCGCCCGCCGGCAGCAAGAGCGTGGAGGAGCTGGCCGAGATCGTGCAGCTGGCAGAGCGTCCCTTCATCGTCAAGGGCGTGATGACCGTCAAGGGCGCACTGAAGGCAAAGCAGGCCGGTGCCGCTGCCATCGTGGTGTCCAACCACGGCGGCCGTGTGCTGGATCAGTGCCCCGCCACCGCCGAGGTGCTGCCGGAGATCGCCGCAGCGCTCAAGGGCACCGGCGTGAAGGTGCTGGTGGACGGCGGCATCCGCACCGGCGTGGATGTGTTCAAGGCGCTGGCGCTGGGCGCAGACGGCGTGCTGATCTGCCGCCCCTTCGTGACCGCTGTTTACGGCGGCGGCGCAGAGGGTGTGAAGTGCTACATCGACAAGCTGGCCGGGGAGTTGGCCGACACCATGCAGATGTGCGGTGCCCATACGCTGGCCGAGATCACCCCGGATATGGTGCGGGTCTAAAGATTTTGTTTATAGAACAATGCCGGGCAGACTGCGGTCTGCCCGGCATTGTATTTTCACGAGAGGGGGCGTATTGGGAAAGGGATGCGGTTATACTTTTTGCACAGAATACAAAATTGGAATCAGTTATCAGAAAAATAATCACTGTCAACTCGTTTGACAAGATAGGCTTTTTGGGTAGAAACACCAACGCCGTATTCGATCATCAATTCAGTCAGGCGTTTGCCATCCACTAGGATGATATGTTGTGCGTTTGCAAACTCCTTTGCTTTGGGAGAAAATTTTGCAGTTGTAATGAAAAGCCCCTTGTCCACTTTGGGTGGGCCCATCATTGCACCGGCAAACTTTTGTAATTCCGGTTTGCTGATCGTAATATCAGGTTTCCAGCGTTTGGCCTGAATGTAAATCAAATTGAATCCAAGTTTATCCTCATGGACAATGCCGTCTATACCATCATCACCGCTATATTTGGTTACAAATCCTTCGCCATAGTTCATGGCTTTCATAAGATCGACCACGAGCTGCTCAAAAAATGCGGGTGTCTGGTTAAGAACCTCGGTCAACAGATCATCTGCCAGCTGCTCATTGATTAAAGAATAGACCCGCTCAAAGGTTTCCTGTGGCGTTTCGGGCGTTTCTTCTTGTGATTCATCTGATGGGATAATGGAATTATTGAGGTTTTTATGCTGGTAGAATTCCAAAAAATCAGGACATTTTTGCGCCAGAATAGAATTTGTGATGGGTACGCCGCTTTCCAAGAGAGCTTTCCCGGCAGGAGTAAGAATAACATAACCCCGCTGGGGCGAATCGATCATTTGAGCCTTCTTTAAGTATGTTTTTGCCCAATTGGAACGACTGGTGAAAACACTTTGCGTGCCGCTTGGTAAGGTTTCTGCAAGTTCCTGTTCCGTCAAGTGCAGTGCCTGCGCAATAAAATCTCGCACCTCTTTCATGGTGTGAGCATTTCCGTCCTGCAATGCGGTCAAAAGCAAGGTGTAAAGTTCGTTGTATTTTGGAAGTGACATGAAATTCCTCACAATCAATGATAAAACCTTACTTCAAAGTGCCATCCAGTACCTGCTGGTAATACCACGGCTTCGGGGCGTGGAAGGTCTTGCCGCTGAGGAAGGCAAAGTCCGGCTGAGTGAAGCGGGGCATGGTCAGCTCCCATGCGCACAGCGCCTGATACTTCAGCTTCAGTTCCCGGTTGGCGCTGTTGTTGCCGTACTTGCTGTCGCCAAGGATGGGGCAGCCGATGCTGGCCATGTGGGCGCGGATCTGGTGGGTGCGGCCGGTGATCAGCTGCACCTTCAGCAGGGCCAGACGGCCGGAGACGGCGATGGTCTCGTACCGGGTCTCCACCTCCTTGGCGCCGGGCTGCTTGTCCTCCACGATCTTCACGATGCCGCGGTCGGCGTCCTTCAGCAGGTAGCCACCCAAGGTGGCATCCGGCGGCACAGGGCGGCCAAAGGTGACGCAGAGGTAGGTCTTTTGCACCTCGCGGTTCTTGATGGCAGAAAGGAACAGCTCCTCGGCCTCCGGGGTCTTGGCAATGATCACAAGGCCGCTGGTGCCGGTGTCCAGCCGGTGGCACAAAGCGGGGGTGTACAGGTCGTTCTCCTTATACTCGCCCTGCTTGTTCAGGTACAGCAGCGCACGGTTCAGCAGAGTATCGTCCTCCGGGCCGTCCACCGCAACGCCGGCGGGCTTGTTTACAATTAAAATCTGCGGGCAGTCGTACACCACCTGCGCCGGGGTGCGGGCGTTCTTCCACGCGGGGCCGTCCACCCGGCGGTCGGCGTCCAGCACGTCGTCCAGAATGAACAGCTTGATCTCATCGCCCGCCATCACGCGGGTGGAAAGCGGTTGCTTTTTGCCGTTCAGCTTGATCTTGTTTTCCCGCAGTGCCTTGTTCAGGCGACCGGGGGTCAGGGCGGGGTACTGCTGGGTCAGATAATTGTCCAGCCGGGTGGGGGCAAGACACTTTACTTTTAAAATTTTCACGGAATATTCCTTCCTTTTATGACCAGAATGGACTTGATATCACTCTTTATTGTACCGAAAGCGGGACCCCACGTCAAGCACGGCGCGGCGCAAAGAAGCGGATTTCCGCGCAGGCAGGGGACAAACCGCCTTTTTTCGGAAAAAACGTTGACAAACGCTTTGTGTATGCTATAATTTAGCTGTACGCAAAGGGGCGCTTCGCCTGCTTTGCGGAATGTAAAATTATGACAGATGGCAATGATGGGGTCAGAAATGCACACACCACCGTCCAGAGAGAGCGCCCACGGCTGTAAGGTGCTCCGGTCGGGATCATTTCGCGCCACCCCGGAGCTTCCGGCGAATGTAAACCGGACGCTGCGCAGCGTTAATGCGCCGAAAGCGGCAGGGGACATGTGATCCTTTGCAATTTGGGTGGTACCACGGAGTTTGATGCACAAGCAGCCTTCGTCCCTTTTGGGATGAGGGCTGTTTTTTGTTTTTTCACCGTGCCGCCCCTCTGCCATAACAGCATAAAAAACGGCGCATAAGCGCCAAAGACGATTGAGGAGAGAAAGATCTATGCAATGGACCGGTTTGAATGAACTGCGCGAAAAGTACCTGAGCTTCTTTGAAAGCAAGGGTCATCTGCGTCTGGACAGCTTCCCCCTGGTACCCAAGAATGACCCCAGCCTGCTGCTGATCAACAGCGGCATGGCACCCATGAAGAAGTGGTTCCTGGCACAGGAGGAGCCGCCCCGCCACCGTGTGACCACCTGCCAGAAGTGCATCCGCACCCCGGATATCGAGCGCGTGGGCATCACTGCCCGCCACGGCACCTTCTTTGAGATGCTGGGCAACTTCTCCTTCCAGGATTACTTCAAGGACGAGGTCATTCCTTGGGCTTGGGAGTTCCTGACCAGCGACGAGTGGATGGCTATTCCCAAGGATCGTCTGCACATCTCTGTCTATGAGGAGGACGACGAGGCCTACGATATCTGGACCAAGAAGGTCGGCATTGCCCCGGACCACATGGTGCGTCTGGGCAAGGAGGACAACTTCTGGGAGCACGGCTCCGGCCCGTGCGGCCCCTGCTCCGAGATCTACTTTGACCGCGGCCCCGAGTACGGCTGCGGCAAGCCGACCTGCGGCGTGGGCTGCGACTGCGACCGCTATATGGAGATCTGGAACCTCGTGTTCAGCCAGTTCGACGCCGACGGCAAGGGCCACTACGAGCGTCTGGCCCGCCCCAACATCGACACCGGCATGGGTCTGGAGCGTCTGGCCTGCGTGATGCAGGGCGTGGGCAACCTGTTCGAGGTCGATACCGTCCAGAGCGTGCTGCACCATGTGGAGCACATCGCGGGCAAGACCTACGGTGCTGACCCCAAGGAGGACATCTCCATCCGCGTCATCACCGACCACATCCGCAGCTGCACCTTCATGGTGTCCGACGGCATCCTGCCCTCCAACGAGGGCCGCGGCTATGTGCTGCGCCGTCTGCTCCGCCGCGCTGCCCGCCATGGCCGGATGCTGGGCATCAGCCGCCCCTTCCTCGTGGAGCTGGTGGAGACGGTCATCCAGTCCAGCGAGTCCGCTTACCCCGAGCTGCGTGAGCACGACGCCTATATCAAGAAGGTCATCGGCACCGAGGAGGCAAACTTTGCCCGCACCATCGATGCCGGCATGAACATCCTGAACAACATGATCGACCGTCTGGAGAAGGCACACCAGAAGCTGCTGAGCGGCTTGGATGCTTTCAAGCTGAACGATACCTTCGGTTTCCCGCTGGATCTGACCAAGGAGATCGCCGCCGAGCAGGGTCTGGAGATCGACGAGGACGGCTTCCACGCAGAGATGAAGAAGCAGAAGGAGCGCGCCCGCGCCGAGCGTCTGAAGAAGAACATCTCCGGCTGGAGCGAGGATCTGTTCGGTGCACTGGAAGCCGAGCCCACCGTCTTTACCGGCTACGACACCCTGACCGACAAGGGCACCGTTGTGGCGCTGAGCGATGAAGAGACCCTGACCGACGCCATTGCCACCGACGAGGAAGCAAAGGACGGCGTGCTGGTGGTGCTGGATAAGACCCCCTTCTACGCCGAGATGGGTGGTCAGGCTGCCGACCACGGCGTGCTGAACGGTGCCGAGTGCAGCCTGCGCGTGCTGGACGTGAAAAAGACCCCCAAGGGCTACTACGTCCACACCTGCGTGCTGGAAAGCGGCATTGTGAAGGTCGGCGATGTGCTGACCGCACAGGTGGACAAGGACTACCGCATGGCCATTGCCCGCAACCACACCGCTACCCACCTGCTGCAGGCTGCCCTGCGCGAGGTGCTGGGCGACCATGTGCATCAGGCAGGTTCCTATCAGGATGCCTCCATCACCCACTTCGACTTTACCCACTTCAGCGCCGTGACTGCCGAGGAGCTGGCACGGGTGCAGAAGATCGTCAACGATAAGATCTTTGACTCCATGAACGTCACCGTGCAGGAGATGCCGGTGGAGGAAGCCAAGAAGCTGGGCGCAATGGCTCTGTTTGGCGAAAAGTACGGCAAGGTGGTCCGCGTGGTGGACATTGAGGGCTGGTCTACCGAGTTCTGCGGCGGCACCCATGTCAAGAACACCGCCCAGATCGGCGGCTTCAAGATCGTCAGCGAGTCCTCTGTGGCTGCCGGCATCCGCCGTATCGAGGCTGTCACCGGCCGCAACCTGCTGATCCGTGCAAACCTGCAGGAAGCTATGCTGCATGAGGTGGCAAACACCCTCAAGGCCAACAACGTGGCTGCTCTGCCCGCCCGTGCTGAAGCTGTGATGGCTGAGAACAAGGCCATGAGCCGCGAGCTGGAGGAGATGAAGGCCAAGATCGCCGCCTCCAAGGTGGACAGCCTGTTCGACAATGCCGAGGAAGCAGACGGCGTGAAGATCGCCTCCGCATACTTTACCGGCACCACCGGCGACACCCTGCGCGGCATGTGCGACAGCATCCGCGACAAGGCCGTGAACCCCGTGGTGGCTGTTCTGGTGGGCAAGGCCGAGGATAAGATCACCATGGCTGTTACCGTGAATAAGCTGGCACAGGAAAAGGGTCTGAAGGCCGGTGTGCTGGTCAAGGAGCTGTCCGCTATCGCAGGCGGCAAGGGCGGCGGCAAGCCGGACTTTGCAATGGCCGGTCTGAAGGACGAGACCAAGATCGATGAGGCACTGGCTGCTGTGAGCGCCATCGTCAAGAAGGCTCTGGGCTAAAAAGAATCTATGCCCCGTGCCCCGGTGCCGGATGTGCGCCGGGGCGGCGGGCTTTTGTAGAAGCAGGAAGGAGTGTTCCCCCATGGAAGATTGTCTGTTTTGCATGATCGCAGAGGGCAAGATCCCCTCTAAAAAGCTGTACGAGGATGACCAGGTAGTGGCATTCTACGACATCAACCCGCAGGCAAAGGTGCATTTCCTTGTGGTTCCCCGCAAGCACATCTCCTCTGCCGCTGCGCTGACCGAGGAGGATGGTGCTCTGCTGGGCCACATCTTCACCGTCATCGCAAAGCTGGCCAAGGAGCAGGGGCTGGAAAACGGCTACCGCATCATCTCCAACGTGGGCGAGGACGCAGGCCAGACCGTGAAGCATCTGCATTTCCATGTTCTGGGCGGCGAAAAACTGCCTGTCTGATTCCAATACGAAAGGGAGATTTTGATTATGGCTGAAACTTATACCCTGCACGTTGCAGGCCTGACCCGTGAGCTGACCATCTGCAAGGTGAACGACCACATGGATATTGCCGCATTCATCATGCTGGGTGATGCCGAGCTGACCGTGGCCGCCGCTGCGGAGCTGCTGAAAAAGTGCCCGGATTTTGATATCCTGCTCACCGCCGAGGCCAAGGGTATTCCGCTGGCACACGAGATGAGCCGCCAGAGCGGCAAGCCCTATATCTGCGCCCGCAAGGGTGTCAAGCTGTATATGCCGGACCCCGTGGTGGTGGAAGATCAGTCCATTACCACTGCCGGTAAGCAGAAGCTGGTCATCGACCGCAAGGAGCTGGAAAAGATGAACGGCAAGCGGGTGCTGGTGGTGGATGATGTCATCTCCACCGGCGGCTCTCTGAAGGCGCTGGACGCGCTGGCGGAAAAGACCCAGTGCACCATCGTGGGTCAGGCCGCTGTTCTGGCTGAGGGCGACGCTTCCGAGCGCAAGGATATCATCTTCCTTGAGCCGCTGCCCCTGTTCTTCCACTAAGCTGGGATGCGCCGCCCGCTCTGCGCGTTCTGCGCCGGAATGATGGGCCTTAGTTTCCTGTGGACTTTTTTGCCGCAAACGGAGCTTTTTATGCCGTTTGCGGCATTTTTTGTTGCCTTTTTGCTGCTGATTTGCATCCCGGATGGCAGCCGCAAGCTGGCGGTCTGCCTGTTGCTGGGCGCACTGGCGGGGCTTTGCGCGGTGCATACCACGAGCGCCCGACTGGAGCACACCCGGGCAAATTACGCCGGGAGCACCGTGCTGCTGACTGCCGAGGTGGAGCGCGCGGACAGCACCTGTTTTTCGGGCACGGTGGATGCGACCCTGTGGGTGGAAAGTGTGAACGGCATCCCGGCGGGCTTCCGCATAGCCTGTGCAGAACTGCCCGTCTGCGCGGCAGGGCAGCGGGTTCAGGGCTGTTTCACGCTGCAACAACCGGACATGGAAGAACGGACGGCGCAGTACGCAGACGGAATCGCCTTGCAGGCGGAGCCTGTACCGGAAAAGCCGCAGCTTACCGTGCTGGGCGAGAGCAGCAGTTTCCGTGCCCGTACCCACCGCTTGCAGCAAAAACTGAGCGAGAGCCTGCGTCGGGCGATGCACCGGGACACCGGCGGCGTGCTGGCGGCTATGACGGTGGGCGACCGCAGCGGGCTTTCAGCAAAGATGCGCAGCGCCTACCGGGGCGCAGGGCTTTCCCATGTGCTGGTAGTTAGCGGAATGCACGTTTCCATCCTGTGCGGGGATATCCTCAGCGTTTTACTGCCCTACCGCTGGGAGCAGAGCTACCGCAGCCGCAGACGGCGTGCAGTGGGCAAGAGCCTGCTGGCGCTGGTGCTGATGGGTGTGACTGGCTTTACACCCTCGGTGCGCCGCGCCGCCGTGGCAGTGTGGGTCAGCGCTTTGGGCGTGTGGGTGTGGGGACCGGCAGATGTCCTCACCTCGCTGGCGGCGGCAGGCATCCTGATGACTGCCGTCAACAGCTACGCAGTGTGGGATATCGGCTTTGAACTTTCCTTTGCAGCAGTGGTGGGTACGGTGGCGGGCAACGCCTGCATCCGCCGGATGCGGGACGCCCATGACAGGCGTTTCTGGGTCAAAGCAGGGGAGAACCTGCAAAAGCCGGTCAGGCGTCCGTGGTTCAACAGGCTGCCGGAGCGGCTTCAGGGGCTTGCAGAGAGTGCCTGTATTGCAGCCTGCGCCTCGGCGGCGACCTTCCCGGTGCTGGTGCTGCGGGGGTTGAGCGTCAGCGCGTGGGCAGTTGTCTCCAGCATCGCGGTGCTGTGGATGGTGCAGCCGCTGCTTTTGCTGGGGCTGGCAGTGGCTTTTGTGGGGTTGGTGCCGTGGCTGGCACCGGTGCACGGGGTGCTCTCCCGGGCGGCAGACCTGCTCACCGGGCTGCTGAACGGCTGGGCGGTCTGGCTCAGCACAAAGCCCGGGGCGTCCCTCTACTTTGATACCGCCTACGCGGCGCTGGTCTGTCTGCTGCTGTGCGGGCTTGGGGTGCTGGCCTTCCGCTGGCGGGTGCGTCTGCGGGTGGCAGTGCCGGGCATTTTGCTGGCGGCAGCGGTGGGCATCGGGCTGGGCAACGCCCTCAGCCGGGACGTGGTGCACATCGACCTTGTGGGCAGCGCACAGGCACCTGCGGTAGTGGTTGCCCAGAACGACCGGGCAGTGGTGCTGTTCCGGGGCGGCAGCGCCGCCCAGCGTGCGGTGGAAAACCAGCTGGCGCGGCGGGGCGTGCGCACCGTGGAGCTGGTGGTAGACCTGCGCATGAACGCAAAAACCGCCTGCACCCTGCCTGCGCAGCAGGGCATCCGGGCAGAGCGTCTGCCGGTCAATGCCAGCCGTAAGCTGCGCTGCACCCCGGCGGCGGTGGAACTGCTGCGCACCCGGGAAGGGTGTCTTGTGCGGCTGAGCATCGGCAACCGGCAGTTTGTGACCTTGAGCGGAAAGGCAGAGCTGGCGCAGCCGCTGCAAACGGAGTGGCTGGTGGCCTCGGCCAAAAAGCCGGAGGTGGTGCAGTACCAAAAGCTGCTGGCGCTGCGCAGTTACAGCTGGATGCCGCCGGAAACGCAGTACACAGCCTCCCTCAGTCTGCGCCGTACCGGCGGCGAAAGGCTTGCGTAATGCTTTGCAATCCGGGCCGAGTGTGGTACAATACAAAGAGCAATTTATAACAGGAAAGGGGCATTTGCATGGCCACGGAAGCAAAACTCCGGCAGCTGGCCGACAAGGGCTGCCCGGTCTACTATTTTTATTCCAGCGAGCGGTATCTGGTGCGGCAGGCAGTGGCGGCGGCGGTGCGGGTGCTGTCGGCAGACAGCGACGAGGACGCCACCATCCTGGACGGTGCCGCCCCGGAGCTGGAACAGCTTATCATGGCGGCGGGCACCATCTCCTTTTTCGGTACCCGGCGCGTGGTGGTGCTGCCGGAAATAGACCCCGCTGCCTACGGCAGCAAGGATTTGGACGAGCTGTGCAACACTCTTTCCAGCTTGGAAAACGCCGTGGCAGTGCTGGGCAGTGTGTTCCCGCTGGAGCGCAGCAAGCTCAAGCTGGGCAAGCAGGCGCAAAAGCTGCAAGCCCAGTGCAAGGCCATTGGCTACACGGAAGAGCTGGCAAAGCCCCGCCCCTTTGAACTGAAAAATCTGATGATGGAGCGCGCAAAGGCGCAGGGCGCGACCCTGCCGGACGGCGCAGCCGCCGCATTGCTGGAGCGCTGCGGCGAGGACCCGTTTCTGCTGGAAAACGAGGTGGACAAGCTCTGTGCCCTGTCCGGTTACCAGACCGTGAGCGCCTCCATGGTGGCAGAGATGGGAACGGTGAGCCTTGAAGCGGATGTGTTCGAGATGATCCGCATGATCACCGCCAAAAACGCCACCGGAGCCTGCAAAAAGTTACAGACCCTGCTGCGGCTGCAGCAGGAGCCCATCGCCATCACGGCGGCGATGATCGGCAGTTATGTGGATCTGTACCGGGTAAAGCTTGGAGCGGCAAAACGGAAAAATTACAGTGCGGTGCACAAGGATTTTGGCTATAAGGGCAGTGACTACCGGTTGAAGCGCTCGGCAGAGACCGCCGCCCACTACACCCTGCCCCAGCTGGAAGCCTGTTTGCAGGTGCTGCTGGAACTGGACCAGAGCCTGAAAAGCCAGCCTGTGGCGGCGCAGACACTGCTGGAAACAGCACTGTGCCGTCTGGCGCTGGCGGGGAGCGGAAGATGATGCAAAACGAGATGATCCATACCGACCGGGTGCTGATCGTGGAGGGCAAGTACGATGCCGTCCGTCTGGCGCACCTGACCGATGCCATGATCCTGCTGACGGACGGTTTTGGCATTTATAAAGACAAACAGCGCCAGCAGCTGTTCCGGGCGCTGGCGCAGAAAAACGGTCTGATCTTACTCACGGATTCGGACGCGGCAGGTTTCCGCATCCGCAATTACATCACCAACATGGTGGGCACGCAGAACGTGGTGCAGGCCTATGTGCCCGCCATCCACGGCAAGGAAAAGCGCAAGGCGCAGCCCGGCAAGGAGGGCTTGCTGGGGGTAGAGGGCGTGGACGATGCCCTTGTGCGGCAGGCTCTGCTGGACGCCTTGGGCGCAGAAGCCGGAGCCGCGCCGGTGCGCCCGGCGGGGCGGCAGATCACCTACACCGACCTGTACGAGTGGGGGCTTTCCGGCAAGCCCGGCAGCGCCGAGCGCAAGGCTAGACTCTTGAATGCGCTGGGGCTGCCGCCGCGCCTTTCCAAAAAGGAACTGGTGGAAGCTTTCAACCGGCTGTACACTTTTGAACAACTGGACGAATTGCAGTTGAAAATTTTGCAGGAGTGAAAACCTAGCTGTTCTTGCCCCACGCCTGCCGCAGCAGTTCCAGTGCGTGGGTCTCAAGCCGGGAAACGTAGCTGCGGCTGATGCCCAGCAGCCCGGCGGTCTCCAGCTGGGTCAGGGGCGGCTGTCCAGCCAGCCCGTACCGCAGCAGCAGGATCTGCCGCTCCCGGGCGGGCAGAGTGTCCAGCAGCTGCCGCAGCCGCCGGACATCCTCCTGCCGCTCACAGCTGTCCTCCATGCAAAAGCCGTCCTGTATCACGTCCGCTAAGGTCAGCGCTGAGTCCCCGTCTGCCTCCAAGGATTCTTGCAGAGAGACGGTCTGCCCGCTCTTGCGCTCCCGCCGGAACTGCATACGGATCTCGTTTTCAATGCAGCGGCTGGCATAAGTGGAAAACCGCGCCTTGCGTGTGGCATCAAAGGTATCTACCGCTTTCATCAGCCCGATGGTGCCGATGGAAACAAGATCCTCCTGATCGCCCGGCAGGGCGTAATATTTTTTTACGATGTGCGCCACCAGCCGCAGATTGTGGCGGATCAGCTTTTCCCGGGCGGCGGCATCCCCGGCGCGCAGGGCGCTGAAAGCGGCAGCTTCCTCCCGGGCTGTGAGCGGACGCGGAAAGCAGCCGCTTTCCAGATGGAGCGCCAGAAACAGAAATTTTGTGGCGAAAAATTGCAGTAAGGTCAGCAGCACACGATATCCCTCCCGGTACATAGTTGTTAGATTGTATGAGCCGGGGCGCAGATAGTTGCCGGAGAAACCTTTTATGCGCAGAAGCTTTTCCGCAGGGGAAAAGCGTGGTATACTGAGGGGGAGAACTAAGAATTTGCGGGGGAAAATCAAATGGATATTTGGGAAAGAATGTATGAGAAGGCGAAAGAACAATATCATCCAGAAGAAGTATCTCCTTTTATATATGCGCACAATGTAGTTTGCGCGATAGAAGCTGAAAACGGAGATATCTATACAGGCTTCTGCATTGAAAGTTGCAGCGGAGTGATGAATATTTGTGCCGATAGACTTGCCGCCCTGAATATGTATGCTAACAGTGGTCAGACAAAAATAAAAAGATTTATAGCATTCCGCGACAGTGCGCCAAACGGAGGCGGGAGCGGCATGCCATGTGGTGCTTGTCAGGAATTCTTTTATCAATTAAATGAAGCAAACGAAGATATGGAAATCATGGTTGATTATGAAAAACGAGAAACTGTAACATTAAAAGAACTTATGCCGAATTGGTGGGGAAAGGAACGTTACGCTGAGGCAAAGAGTAATTGACAACTTCCCATTTATCGAGTGACGAAAACAATACATCCTTCTGCGGACAACCCCAAAACGGTTGCCCGCTTTTTTATACGCTGAAATCTGAAAAAAGGCAAAAATGCCAAGCAAAACGGAAACATATCTCATCCTTGCCCATTGCTTTGGGTAGCACAATATGCTTTTAAATATGTGCATTTTTCAATGGGATGCAAAGAGACCAATGATTTCCCGCTCTAGCTGACTGTCCACTGATGCCAAAACGCTGTACGGCATCCTGCTGGACCGCATGGGGCTGTCGGTGAAAAACGGATGGCTGGATGAGCAGGGAAGGGTGTATATCATTTTTCCTGTGCAGGAAGTGATGGATGCACTGGGCTGCGCAGACAACAAGGCAACCAAACTGTTCCGGGAATTGGAAAAGTTTGGACTGATTGAGCGCAAACGGCGCGGGCTGGGAAAACCCAATCTGATTTACGTCAAAAACTTTGCAGACCCGCGTTTCCGGAATCGTGAAAAGAACGGTTCCGGTGCCGCGGATTCAGCGCAGCAGGAAACGGCAAAATCACGAGGAAATAAGACTGAGTGGAATAAAACCGAGGGGAGTGAACCTGATCCTTTCTCTTCCGACGCGGAGAGCGAACCGGATGAGCGCACACGGCTGGAAGCGTATTTTATGCAGTCGTTGGAGGTGGACTTGCTGCTCCGGATCTGCCCGGATGAGGAGGACACCATCGATCAAATCGTGAATCTTCTGGTGGATACCTGCTCTTCGAAACGCAGAATGCTGCGGGTGGCAGGGGATGACAAGCCTGCGGAGGTCGTGCGCAGCCGATTCATGAAGCTGAATGCAGACCATATCCGCTTTGTGCTGAAGTGTCTTGCGGAAAGTACCGCACCGGTCCGGAACATGAAGCAGTATCTGCTGGCTGCACTCTACAATGCACCCACGACCATGCAGCTTTATTACCAGAACCAAACCAATCATGATTTATCGAACAGGGGGTGATGAAAATGTCAAAAAAAGCAACCACGATTGCCATCGTCAATCAGAAAGGCGGAACCGGCAAAACCACGACCTGCGAAAATCTGGGCGTGGGGCTTGCACGGGAAGGCAAAAAGGTGCTGCTGGTGGATGCCGACCCGCAGGGGTCGCTTACCATAGTCGCTTCGCTCCTATGGCCAGTTGTGCGCACTGCATGCGGATTCATAGTTGTCCGCTGCGCAGACATTGCCATCAGCATGGGCTGGCAGCAGCCCGATGAACTGCCTGTTACGCACTCTGTCCGTGCGGCGGAAATCAGCGCAGAGGGCAGGAGCATCTTTGCCCATGACCCCAAAGGCAAGGTGGCAGCGGCCTATCAATCTTTGACGAGGGAGGTGCTGGCCGATGCCGAAAAGCAACGCAAACTTGGCGCTGAAAGGTCTCGATGAGATGTTTTCCACCGAGGAATCCCGGCAGGAGCAAAAGCGGGAGCAGGTGCGGCAGATTCCCATCGAGGAGCTGTTTCCCTTCAAGGAGCATCCGTTCAAGGTGCTGGACGATGAGGCCATCTGGAACAGCACAGCGCGGCGCTTATGGCCGATGGCAAGAACCTGAACTGCATCTGCCTGGACTGAGGAGGCCGCAATGATGAGCTTTTTTGTGGGCTTTGCTTTCTTTGAACTGGGCGTTTTCTGCGGTTTTTTTGCCGCTTCCCTGATGCAGGCGGCACGAACCGGAGAAATTGTGATTACGGTAAAGGAGGATACGGATGGAACAGGAAAAGAATACCCTTTCGGTGCTGCAAATCGCACCGGGGCAGCACCCGAAGCCGACTGAGATTGACAATGACCTGAAAGCGCTGCAGCAGGCGGTCGGCGGCTCGATTGGTGCAAGCTATCCCTTTGAAGACCCGGTGGCCATCGTTTATAACGATGACGGCAAGCTCATGGGGCTGCCGCTGAACCGCGCTCTGCGGGATGAAAGCGGCGAGGCCTATGATGTGGTTGCCGGAACATTTCTGGTGGTGGGTCTGGGCGAGGAGGATTTTGCATCCCTCTCCCCGGAGCTGACGCAGAAATACGAGGAGCTCTTTCATCAGCCGGAAACTTTTATGCGCCTGGGCCGTCAAATGCTGGTGCTGCCTGTTCCGGACGAAAATGTGAGGCCGGAAACGGCAAAAGCAAAGCCCCCGGCGGCGCATGAGCGATGAACCGGTATTCCTGCAGAGGGGGTGGTATAAATGCAGGAAGAAATTGAACACAAGACAGTCAACTTTGCCATTTCAACCACAAAGCTGACGGCCCGGACTTTCCTGAAAGGTGCGCAGTTTCTGCTGCGGCAGTACGACAAGAATGCTTCGCAGGGAAAACAGAGCATGAAGCGCCTGATTCGGCAGAACCGGGGTGTGACCAATGTGGAAATCGAGAAAACCGGCATTGTATACTTAAACATAATACCTGTTCGTTTATTACCTTGAGGTAAGTATCTTACGCCAAAGTGCGTACTTTACAAAGGCTTTCTATGGAACTATGATAAGTTTGTGACTTTCA
>CAKSZE010000001.1 GCA_934525325.1 uncultured Faecalibacterium sp. | reverse complement strand
ATCGAGGGCAAGATCAAGAAGTTCTTCAAGGAGAACTGCCTGGTCGATCAGGAGTTCGTCAAGGACGGCGACCTGACCGTTGCTCAGTACACCGCTAAGGTCGCTAAGAATCTGGGCGGCGAGATCAAGATCGTCAAGTTCGTCCGCTTTGTCAAGGGCGAGGGTCTGGAGAAGCGTGCTGACGACTTCGCATCTGAAGTTGCAAGCATGGTGAAGTAATCTAAACTTCCAAAGACAAAATGGGAGTCGCAGTACCTGTAACAGGGTGCTGCGGCTCCTTTTTGCATTTGTGAAAATACAAATACCGGGCAGCCCGCAGACTGCCCGGTATTTGCTGCAAGAAGCATTTGGTTTATGCTTCGTCCAAAACCTCTTCGGGATCCTCAATGGCGTCCTCGATGGTCTCCTCTACATCCATCGCTTCTTCAGCGTCCGGGGCGGCAAACAGTTCCTGGATCTGATCCCGCAGCCAGAGCAGACGGTTATCCAGTGCCTTGTCCCGTGCCAGCAGCGGCGCAATGATCTCAGGCTTGTCGGTGATTAGGTCGTCCACGCCCAGCTGCAGCAGCTTTTCGGCGTCCTGCTGGCGGTTGACGGTCCATGCGGAGATGGTCTTGCCGCGCAGATGGATCTGCTGCACCATACCGGCGGTGATAAAGGTGGACTCCACACTGAAAAAGTCTGCGGCAGGCAGATCGTAGTAGGTGCCCACGCCCAGCGCAAGAATATACCCTGTGGTAATGTCCGGGTCCAGTTCCTTCACTTTGCATAGCGTCTCGTAACTCTGGGAGGTGACTACGCAGTCTGCGCCGTAGTCGTATGCGTGGATCAGCCGCACCGTTTCGGCTTCCAATGTCGGCGTAAAGCTGCTGGGCTTGATCTCAATATTCAACTCTGCCTTGCCCTTGCACAGTGCCAGAACTTCCTCCAGTGTTGGAATATAAGAGCCTGTGAACTGCCGATGGAACCAGCGCCCGGCATCCAGCTGCTGCACCTGCGCATAGGGCAGGTCGTAGATGTTGGCGTTGCAGCCGGTACACCGGCGCAGGCTGGTGTCGTGGGTCACCACGGCTACGCCGTCAGCAGTCATTTGTACGTCCAGTTCAATGCGGGGGCTGCCATGCTCCAGTGCCGTCTCGAAAGCTGCCATGGTATTTTCCGGCGCACGGGAAGAATAGCCCCTGTGGTAGGTGATCACCGGGTCGGCGAGACCCAGCACGCTTTGCAGCGGCTGTGTTTGCGGGAACATCAGATATACCGCTGCCACGCCGCAGGTGACCAGTGCGGCGCAGGCCATCATCCCGGCCAGTACCGTTTGTTCACGGTGCGGGAAATGGGATGTGCCGGAAACAGTCGGTTGTGCTGCATCGGACTGTCGGGTCGCTTCGTACAGTACCTCTGTAAGGGTGCTCTGCGCCGCCGTCATGGCGCAGTCCATGAGCAAGCAAAGAAACGGCAGCTCGATCAGCAGCGCCGCGCGGGAAAGCGCCAGCAGGGCGGCGGTGCTGGCAAAGCCGACACCAAGGATGACGCAATAGAACAGCGCTGCGCCGCACAACAGCATCAGACCGGTACGAACGGCAGCAGTCAGCATCCAGCGCAGTGCCAGTGCAAGCAGCTGCCCGGCGCGGCTGCGCAAAATGTGGAGGCTCTCTGCAAACGCACAGCCAAAGCTTTTGCGTTCCAGCAGGAATTTTGGCAGCACTACAAGTCCGTCCAGCAGCAGCGCCAGCACACAAAGCACTGCCAGAGCAAATAGAAAGCGATTGGCAGCGCGCGCTTTCAGCAGCCCCCAGAGGTATTCCGGCACGGCAAACTGGGTCAGATGGTTTGCTGCCAGAAAAAAGTTCGTCAACGGAATCAGGGCAACGCCATACAGCAGCAACGGGAGGTTCTGCGGCAGAAACACCCGCACAAGACTGCAAAAGGCATCCCGGAACACCGCCCCTGCCCGCAGCGGTTCCCCGCGCCGTATCTGTGTCAGCAGATGCAGCATCGTGGAGATTTCATACAGGCTCCAGAAGGCTGCCAGTACCGCCAGCACGGCGATACACCCGATGATGGCAGGGGAGGCAAAGATGCGGGATGCGGTCTTGTTATTAAGGTAGCGGATGGGCGCGAACCGCAGTGTCAGCGCCCAGATCAGCTGCAACGCCGGTACGAACAAGAAGTTTGTCAATACCTTATAAAACAGCAGAAAAAACAGAAATACCCGCCCCTTTGGGGAAAGCAGGGAACGGGCGGCATCGTGCAGGGAACGGTAGATCTGCTCCTGCTGCCGGAGCTTGGCAGAGAATCGCTTCAAGATAGCTTCAACCTCTTTTTCATTTTTACCGGGCAGTTCTCATGCGCTGTATAAGTACAGTTTGGCAGATTGCCCGGCAATCTATGTTTTGTAACCATAGTGTAACATAAACAGACAGGAAAGAAAACGCGGCAGGCGGGTGCAGTTTCGCCAAAAAAACCAGGAAAATTTCTACATCCGCAAAATGATGATTTACCCGGATAAAACGCACAAAACGATGAATCGTTAAAAATTTGGCTTTCCATAAGCGATGGATGTTGAATCACATGGATTTTTATAGAATCCCTTGCATTTTTTTGCCAGCTTCTGTATAATAAATATAATTTTGAAAGCTCACACAGACAACCAGGAGGTCTAATTATGGCTTCAAAGATCAATAAGGGAGAAATCCTCGCCAAGTTCTTCGATGACGGGGAATACACTGCGCTGTTTGCTGATGGTGCAGTGAGCGCTGCCTGCGGCTATGCTGCAGGTCAGCAGGCTTACGCTGTTTATCAGAACGGCGAAGCTGTCACCGTAAAGGATGTTGAAAAGAACATCAAGGTTCTGGAAATGGCTGCACAGACCGGCTGCCCGGTGGTCACCTTCTATAACTCGGTAGGCGCAAAGCTGGCCGAGGGTCTGGACGTGCTGACCGCCAGCGCAAAGCTGAATGCGCAGATCGCAAAGGTCTCCGGCGTTGTTCCGCAGGTGGCCGTTGTTCTGGGGGTCTGCGGCGGCACCAGCGCTTTGAGCGCTGCCAACGCAGATGTTTGCATCATGGCCGAGGGCGCAGAGTTGTTCTTCACTGCTCCGTTCACCTCTGCTGCCAAGGGCGATAAGGTTGCCGATGCAGGCAGCGCCGCCGCTGCCGCCAAGGCAGGTGTGGCATCTATCGTGGCTGCCGACGCCGCAGAGGCTGCTGAAAAGGCCGCTCACATCGTGGGTCTGCTGCCCGCCAACAACCTGACCGGCCCGGCGATCTTCGAGTTCGAGCAGCCCACCGCTGTTCTGGCTGCCGGTGCCGAGCCCGCAAAGGCTGCTGCCGCTGTGATCGATAAGGACAGCGCTGTGGAGCTGTACGCAGGCTTTGGCAAGTCTGTCTACACCGCATTTGCAACCATCGGCGGCAACGCCGTGGGCGTTGTGGCAACCGGCAAGCAGCTGTGCCACAACTGCGTAGCCAAGGCTTCCCGCTTTGTGCGCCTGTGCGATGCCTTCAGCGTGCCTGTGGTCACCATCGTGGACACCGAGGGCTTTGTGCCCAGCGTTACCGATGATGTGGCCGGCGGCATCCGTGAAGCTGCCCGTCTGGCCGCTACCTATGCCGATGCTACCACCGCAAAGGTGGCAGTGCTGGTCGGCAAGGCTGTGGGCCCTGTGTACACCGCTCTGGCTGCTGCCGACCTGCGCATCGCTGTGACCGGCTGCACCGTCAGCGCACTGGAGCCCAGCGCCGCTGTCAGCGTGCTGTACAAGGACGAGATTGATGCTTCCGACAACATCATTGCCGCCACCAAGGCCAAGGCTGCTGCCTACGCCGCAGAGGTGTGCAGCGCTGCCAGCGCAGTGGCTGCAGGTGCTGCCGATATGAGCTGCGATGCCGCCAATGTGCGCGCCAGCGTTGTGGCTGCACTGGAGCTGCTGAGCACCAAGCGCGCCGCCCGCCTGCCCAAGAAGCATGGCAATATGGCCCTGTAAGCGTCCGAATGTAAGTTAATTGAGTTCGATTTTGAATTGGAGGATCCTTCCATGAAGTACTACAATATTACTGTCAATGGTGTTGCTTACAGCGTTTCCGTTGAGGAAACTGCCGCAGGCGCTGCTCCTGTTGCTGCTGCTCCCGTTGCAGCATCCGCCGCACCCAAGGCCGCTCCCGCTCCCGCAGCTGCTCCCAAGGCAGCCGCCGGTGCAGCCGGTGCGGTTACCGTCAAGGCTCCTATGCCCGGCAACATTCTGGATGTCAAGGTCGCTGCCGGTGCTTCTGTCAAGGCCGGCGACGTGCTGGTCATCCTCGAGGCCATGAAGATGGAGAACGAGATCGTTGCTCCGCAGGATGGCACCGTGGCTTCCATCAACGTGAACAAGGGCGATACCGTCAACTCCGGTGACGTTCTGGTTTCCATGAACTAAGGAAGAGGTGACAACCATGGCAAAAAAGCCGATCAAGGTGACCGAGGTCGTCCTGCGTGATGCGCACCAGTCTTTGCTGGCTACCCGTATGACCATGGACGAGATGCGCCCCATCCTGCCCGAAATGGACAAGATCAACTACTTCTCCGTGGAGTGCTGGGGCGGCGCTACGTTCGACAGCTGCATCCGCTTCCTGGACGAGGATCCCTGGGAGCGTCTGCGCATCCTGCGCAAGGAGCTGCCGCACCAGAAGCTGCAGATGCTGTTCCGCGGCCAGAATATGCTGGGCTACCGTCCCTACGCAGATGACGCTGTGGAGTACTTTGTACAGAAGTCTGTTGCCAACGGCATCGACGTCATCCGCATCTTCGACGCTCTGAACGACCCCCGCAACCTGCAGACTGCCATCAAGTCTGCCAACAAGGAGGGCGCTCATGTGCAGGGCTGCATCAGCTACACCCTGAGCCCCGTGCACAACAACGAGTACTTTGCATCCTACGCCAAGACTTTGGAGGAGATGGGTGCAAACTCCATCTGCATCAAGGATATGGCCGGTCTGCTCACTCCCTATACCTGCTATGATCTGGTCAAGAAGCTGAAGGAGACCGTCAGCATCCCTGTGGATATCCACAGCCACTACACTGCAGGTCTGGCTTCCATGTCCATCCTCAAGGGCATCGAAGCAGGTGCCGACATCGTCGATACCGCCATGAGCCCCCTGAGTCTTGGCACCAGCCACATGCCCACTGAGAGTCTGGTGGCTGCCCTGCAGGGCACCGACTACGACACCGGTCTGGATCTGAAGCAGCTGAATGTCGTGCGCGCTTACTTTGCAAAGCTGCGTGAGAAGTACATTGCCAACGGTCAGATCAGCCCCAAGAGCCTTGGCGTGGATGCCAACACTCTGCTGTATCAGGTGCCGGGCGGCATGTTCTCCAATATGCTCAAGCAGCTGAAGGATGCCGGTAAGGAAGATAAGCTGGACGAAGTGCTGGCCGAGATCCCCCGCGTCCGTGAGGATGCAGGCTATCCTCCGCTGGTCACCCCCACCAGCCAGATCGTTGGCACGCAGGCCGTGTTCAACGTAATCATGGGCGAGCGCTACAAGATGGTCACCAAGGAGTTCAAGGGTCTGGTCCACGGCGACTACGGCAAGACTCCCGCTCCCATCAAGCCCGAGTTCACCAAGAAGATCCTTGGCGACGAGCAGCCCATTACCTGCCGCTTTGCTGACACGCTGGCTCCCGAGATGGACAAGCTGAAGGCCGAAGCTGCCAAGTGGGCAACGCAGGAAGAGGACGTGCTGACCTACGCCATGTTCCCGCAGGTCGCTCCCAAGTTCTTCGATAAGCGCAATGCTAAAAAGCAGGGCGTGGACGGCGATCATGTGGACTACACCAACCAGTCTCATCCTGTCTGATAAATAGGTTTCTTTCAGGGCTGCTGCACAAAATGCTGTGCAGCAGCCCTTTTTTGTGCATCCGACAAAGGTGCAGGGCGCACTCTGTCGGGCAATACCGGAAAAACTTCTGCTTACACATTGACTTGCCGCCCAATACCTTTTATAATAGTTGATATACCCGTACAATACAACAAATGATGTGGAGGAAAATGCTATGCGAAGCATCCCGGAGCAGCGCATTGCTGAGTTTCAGGAGCAGGATTATCAACTGTATTTTGGCATTTCGAAGCTGGAATTTGACCGGATGCTCCAGGCTCTGCATGAGGCTTACCATCAGGAACACAAGCGCAAGACCCGCTTTACCAAGATCTCCATGATGGATAAACTCATCCTAACCTTGATCTATCGCTACGAATACCGCACGATGGAAAGCATTGCCAAGGAATATGAGGTGTCTCTGGATACCATTGCCGACAACATCCATTGGGTAGAGCGCACACTGCTTAACGCGGATATCCTGCAAACCAGTGTGACCTGTGTTTATAAGACGAATTGATGTTATAACCCTGCGTGAAAACGTGGGGTTATAATTTTTACAGGGAAAAGCTGCTAAAAGGTGATAACTGCCGCAGTCCTGTTATTTTGACTGCGCAGCAGTAAAAAATGGGAATTGTGTTTTTTGCGCGGATGCAGTCTGCACCTTGAATTTTTCAGAAAAGAATAGTAAAATGATGCTATATGTATCGTAACATGGGTTTATGTGCCCAAAGCGGATACCTATACAGAAAAACCGAAGTTAAACCGCAAAAGAATAGGAGCTAGTATGATCTTAAGCATGACCGGTTTCGGCAGGGGGACTGCCGTACTCAATGGCCGCGAGATCACTGTGGAGCTGCGCAGCGTGAACTCCCGCTATTTCGAGTATTCCTCCCGCATCCCGCGCACCTGCAGTTCTCTGGACAGCCGCCTGAAAAAACAGCTCAACCAGCGGATCTCCCGCGGCAAGGTGGAGCTTAGCATGACCGTGCAGAACGTGGACGCAGCGGATACCGTGGTCGCCGTCAATAT
Organism: uncultured Faecalibacterium sp.; assembly: GCA_934525325.1. GTDB lineage: Bacteria > Bacillota > Clostridia > Oscillospirales > Ruminococcaceae > Faecalibacterium. The sequence continues at coordinate 111,726 of CAKSZE010000001.1, read as the reverse complement.
GGAGCTTGCCCGCAGCTATCAGCAGGCGATGCGGGCCTTGTCTGAGCAGCTGGGGGTCAAAAATGATGTGTCCACCGCCGTTCTGACCCGCTTCCCGGATGTGCTGACCACCCGCCACGCCGATGTGGACGAGGAGCAGCTGTGGCAGGATGTTTCTGCCGTCACCGCGCAGGCGTTGGATCGTTTTGTGGAGATGCGCGCCGCCGAGGGTGCCAAGATGAAGGCAGACGTGGAAAGCCGTCTTGCGTTTCTGGAACAGTGCGTCGGCAAGGTGGAAGCTTTGAGTGCGGGCCGTGTAGAAAACTACACTAACCGCCTGTACGAAAAGCTCAAGGTCATCCTGCAGGATCGGGACATTGATGACGCCCGTGTGCTGACCGAAGCTGCCATCTTTGGCGATAAGACCGCCGTGGATGAGGAGACTGTCCGTCTGCGCAGCCATATTGCGCAGTACCGCGATATTCTGCAGCTGGACGAGCCCGTGGGCCGCAAGCTGGATTTCCTGACGCAGGAGCTGAACCGCGAGACCAATACCATCGGTTCCAAGTGTCAGGATCTGGACATCACCCGCATTGTGGTGGATATGAAAGCGGAGATTGAAAAGATCCGCGAACAGATCCAGAATCTGGAATAATATGTTGTGGAGGAGCCTATGAAACTCATCAACATCGGCTTTGGCAATATGGTCAGTGCGGGGCGCGTGGTGGCAGTCGTCAGCCCGGACTCTGCACCGGTCAAGCGTCTGGTGAAGGAAGCGCGCGAGCGCGGGATGCTGATCGATGCCTCTTACGGCCGCAGCACCCGTGCGGTGCTCATCATGGACTCCGATCATGTCGTGCTGTCCGCCCTTCAGCCCGAAACGGTGGCAAGCCGCGCCGCAGGGCAGGAGGGCAGAGCATCAATGGAGGAAGAAGCATCTCATGGCGAATGATAAATTTCTGTTTGTAGTTTCCGGCGCAGCCGGTACCGGCAAGGACAGCGTGGTCAAGGCACTGCGCGAGGCACACCCCGAGATCGAAAAGACCGTCTCTGCCACCACCCGCACCCCGCGCCCCGGTGAGCAGGAGGGTGTGGACTACTACTACCGCACCCGTGAGCAGTTCCAGCAGCTGCTGGAAAACGATCAGGTGGTGGAGCACAACTTCTATAACGGTAACTACTACGGCACCCTGAAGTCTGAGGTGGAAAAGCGGCTGGAAGCCGGCAAGGTGGTCGTGCTGGTCATTGATGTGCACGGCGCTGCCAATATCCGCCGGATGTTCCCGGGTGCTACCACTGTGTTCCTGCTGCCGCCCTCTGTGGAGGAGCTGGAGCACCGTCTGCGCGGCCGCGGCACCGAGACCGAGGAAAGCATTCAAGAACGTCTCGCTACTGCCCGGCAGGAGCTTGCCGAGCAGGACAAGTTTACCGTAAAGCTGGTCAATAATCAGATCGAGCCTTGCGCCGCAGAGCTGTATCAGGTCATCTGCCGGCGCGCCGGGCTGCAGGGCTGAAAAATCAAGCGTTGAAGGAGTTGGACGAATGCCCAAAACGGTAGGCGTTGCCGTCAGCAATGCGACCTTCCATTTTGATAAGCTGTATACCTACGCCGTTCTGCCGGAGCACCAGAATGCGGTGCGTCTGGGCAGCATGGTGCTGGTGCCCTTTGGCAAGGGCAGCCGCGCCCGCATGGGCGTGGTGCTGGCCTGCGATGCCGAGCCGGAGCACTCCAAGCTGAAATATCTGTTCGATGTAGCCCCGGCATCGGCCTGCCTGACCCCGGAGCTGCTGCGGCTGGTGCATTTTTTAAAGGAGCGCACCTTCTGCACCTACTATGAAGCTGTCAAGGCGGTCATTCCGTATGGTGCGCAGTACAAGCCTGCCGTGGCGGCAGACGGTGTGACCCCGGTGCTGCAAAAGCAGCTTACCCGCCACACCGAAAACGCCTATAAGCTGGTGGGCACGCTGCCGCAAAAGCCAAAGCCGACGGCAAAGCAGCTGGCGGCAGTGGCATTGCTGAGCGGCGGCCCTCGCACCCTGAACGAGCTGGAGGATAAGGGCATCAGCCGCGCGGTGCTGGACAACCTGTGCACCAAGGGCGTGCTGGAATGCAGCAAGGTGAATAAGTCCATCGACCTGTACGCCTCCATTCCGCTGCGCAACGACCCCATCACCCTTACCGAACAGCAGCAGGCTGCTTACGACACCCTGCTGCCCAAGTTAGAAGATACCGCACCCCATTCGGCGCTGCTGTACGGCGTGACCGGCAGCGGCAAGACGCTGGTGTTTTTAAAGCTGATCTCCCGCTGTCTGGAACTTGGCCGCAAGGCGCTGGTACTGGTGCCGGAGATCAGCCTGACCCCGCAGATGATCCTGCGGTTAAAGGGGCAGTTCGGCCGCCGCGTGGCAGTGCAGCACTCCGCGCTCAACCACACCGAGCGTCTGCTGCAATGGCAGATGATCCAGGACGGCGGCGCAGATATCGTGGTGGGCACCCGCAGCGCAGTGTTTTCGCCGCTGGAAAATATCGGCCTTATCATCATTGATGAGGAGCAGGAGCACACCTACCGGTCGGAATCCGCACCGCGCTATTCTGCCCACGAGGTCGCCCGGCAGCGTGCCGCTGAAAACGGTGCACTGCTGCTTCTGGCAAGCGCCACCCCCAGCACCGAGAGCTTTTACGCGGCGCAGAACGGTCGCACCCAGCTGGTGCGGCTGACCAAGCGTTACGGCGGCAACCCGCTGCCCAGCGTACAGATCGTAGATATGCGGGCAGAGCTGGCAGCGGGCAATCCCCGCGAGATCAGCCTTGCGCTGGAAGATGCCATCCGCCGCAATCTGGACGCAGAAAAGCAGACCATCCTTCTGCTCAACCGCCGGGGCTACCAGACCATTGCCCAGTGTGAGGACTGCCGCGAGGTGCTCAAGTGCCCCAAGTGCAGCGTACCCATGGTGTACCACAAATCAGCGCATAAGGTGCTGTGCCATTACTGCGGCTCCCAGCAGGAGCCGCCGCCCACTCTTTGCCCGGCCTGCGGCGGCAAGCTGCAATACCGTGGATTCGGCACTCAGAAGGCCGAGGAGGAGTTGGCAAAACTCTTCCCGGAGGCGCGGGTGCTGCGCATGGATCAGGACTCTACCGCCGCCAAGGATGCCCACGAAAAGCTGCTTGCCAAATTTGCAGCGCATGAATATGACATCATGGTGGGCACCCAGATGGTGGCGAAGGGTCTGGATTTCGAGGACGTGACCCTTGTGGGCGTGCTGGGCATTGATTCGCTGCTGTTCGCGCAGGGCTTCCGGGCATACGAGAACGTGTTCAGCCTGATCACGCAGGTGGTGGGACGCAGCGGCCGTGCAAAAGAGCCCGGCTTTGCCATCATCCAGACCACCGACCCGGACAACCCGGTGCTCACCCTTGCCGCCGCGCAGGATTACGATGCTTTCTACGAGCAGGAGATCGCCTACCGCAAGCTTGGTTTGTACCCGCCCTTCTGCGGGCTGTGCGTCATCGGCTTTGCCGGTGCAAAGGAGAACGAGGTGGCGCGTGCCGCTGCCCGGTTCTCGGTGCTTTTAGGGCAGCAGGCGGCCAAGCAGCCGGATCTGCCCCTGCGCATTCTGGGCCCCACGCCCGGCAGCATTGAAAAGATCAACGACACCTACCGCTATAAGCTTACTGTCAAGTGCCGCAACGACCGCCGCTTCCGCGACCTTGTGCGGGCGGCGCTGGCACTGTATGAAAAAGAAAAACTGCCGTCCAAGGCATCGGTCGTGGTAGACCTGCACTCGGACGGAGACATCTGAACGGTGGATTGTAAAATGGATAAAATACGCATTAATGATATTCTGAACTTTAGTAAAGAAGAAATACCAAATGTTCGCGTGAAATTCAATATTTACAATGGTTACGATGATCCGTTGGAACTTTATAAAACCGACCCGGATGAAGTAAATATCGACTGGTTTCTGTGGCGTGACCGCCGCCGCTATTTTAGTGTAGGACAAACGGCGATCTGCTTTTTAAAAATCGGAAATGATACATGGCTCATGACGTGTATCAAGACGATAACCGGAGAGAAAAAAGTTGATGAAACAAATGGCGGTGTTGGTTACGAGGCGCAGGATGATGCCCGTTACGGGAAATATTTCGGGCGGCTTGTTCTGCGTTATCATAATCCCTGCCGTACAATGGGGCGCACCTATGCGTCAGTAATGGACGAGCTGGAAGTTCTTGAGATTTTGAACGATCAGTTCACTGGCGAGGATTTTCCGGGTTATGAAAATGTACGGTTGAGTTATCGGCAATTAAAAAATGTGATTGACCGGCACCTTCCGGGGTGGATCGCAGCGCTGCAAAACCAGAAAGCGGTCTATCTGATTACGGATAACAAGACCGGTAAATTATATGTTGGCTCTGCCACATCGCAAACGGGAATGCTTCTCCAACGATGGTCAAATTATATTGCTGATGGCCATGGTGGAAACGAAGCATTGAAAGAACTCGTAAAAAAGCAGGGCTTCGATTATGTAAAAGAAAATTTCCAGTATTCTATCCTTGAAAATTATAATGCAAGGATGGATGACGAATACATTTTGAGACGTGAGTCCTGGTGGAAAGAAACACTTCGGACAAGAGAGTTTGGATACAATAAGAATTAAAAGTTTGATTTGGAGGTACCATTATGGCTATCCGTAACATTGTTAAAGAAGGCGACCCCATCCTGAACAAGGTCTGCCGCCCCGTGACCAATTTTGACGACCGTCTGGCTACCCTGCTGGACGATATGCGCGAGACCATGATCGCCGCCGATGGCGTGGGTCTGGCCGGCCCGCAGGTGGGCATGATGCGCCGCCTGTTCGTGGTGTGGGATACCACCGACGCCCCGGAGGAGATCCCCGAGGATTACGAGTACAAGTTCATCGATTTCGTCAACCCCGAGATCCTCGCCGTTTCTGAGGAAGAAGAGACTGCCTACGAGGGCTGCCTGTCCTTCCCGGGGCACAACGGCGCTGTGACCCGCCCGGTTGCCGTCAAGGTGCGTGCGCAGGACCGCAACGGCGAATGGTTCGAGCTGGAAGCTGACGGTCTACTGGGCCGCTGCATCCAGCACGAGAACGACCATCTGGACGGCATCACCATCATGGAGTCCAGCGAGTATTTCTATGAGGATACCGAGGAAGGCAAAAAGGCCGCCCGCGAAGCGAAAGGAAACAACTGATGCGCATTTTGTTCATGGGCACGCCGGATATTGCTGCCGAGTGCCTGAAAGCCCTGTATGCCGCCGGGCATGATATCTGTGCCGTGTACACCCGGCGGGATAAGCCGGTCGGCCGCAAGCAGATGCTCACCGCACCGCCGGTCAAGGAGGTTGCGCTGGCGCACGGCACGCCCGTGTTCCAGCCCCGCACCCTGCGGGACGGCAGCGAGGATGAAAACATCCGCGCCCTCGCCCCGGAGCTGATCGTGGTGGTGGCCTATGGCTGCATCCTGCCAAAGTCCGTGCTGGAACTGCCCCGCTACGGCTGCATCAACCTGCACGTTTCGCTGCTGCCGAAGTATCGCGGCAGCGCCCCGGTGCAGTGGTCGGTGCTGAACGGTGACGCCGAGACCGGCGTTTCCATCATGCAGATGGACGAGGGGCTGGATACCGGTGATGTGCTGTACTGCAAAAAGATCACCATCGACCCCGAGGAGACCAGCGGCGAACTGTTCGACCGCGTTACCGCTGTGGGTGCTGCAGCTCTGTGTGAGACCATTCCTCAAATCGCAGCAGGCACCCTGACGGCTGTGCCGCAGGAGCACGAGAACGCTACCCTTGCCCCCATGCTGAACAAGGAGATGGCAGAGTTCCGCCTGACCGACTCTGCTGCCCATATCCATAACTGGGTGCGTGGCATGAACCCTTGGCCGGGTGCGTGGTTCATCACCTCCGGCGGCAAAAAGCTTAAGGTGATGTCCTGCCGCGTGGCTGCCGCCAACGGCGAAGCGCCCGGCACAGTGCTGGCCACAAAGCCCCTGACCGTAGCCTGCGGCGAGGGCGCTATCCAGCTGCTGGAAGTCGTGCCGGAGGGCAAAAAGCCCATGGACGGTACCGCCTTTGCAGCGGGTCTGCGCCTGAAAACGGGGGATAGCCTCTGATGGCCGCAAATCCGCGTGCGGCGGCAGTCGCTGCACTGGTGCGGCAGGAGCAGGACGGCTTTTCCAATCTGGTGCTGGACGCAGAGCTCAAGCGCCAGAAGCTGGAAGGCCGGGATAAGGCCTTTGCAAGTGCCATCTTCTACACGGTGCTGGAGCACCGCGGCACGCTGGACTATATTCTGGAGCAATTTCTGCCCAAGGGTCTGGTAAAGCTGGATGCACCCGTGCGGGAGATCTTGCGCGCCGCACTGGCGCAGGCACGCTATATGCAGGTGCCTGTCTCCGCAGCGGTGAACGAGGCAGTCAAGCTGACCCGCACCTTTAAAAAATCCAGCGCCTCCGGCCTTGTCAATGCCGTGCTGCGCAAGGCCTGCGGCTACGATTTAGATGCTGCCGTCTTTACAGACGAGATCCAGCGCCTGATGGTGCTGGGCTCTGCCGGGCGGGATGTGGCGGAATTTCTCCACAAAAACTACCCGGACGAAGCACTGGGCATCCTGACCTATCAGGCCGATGGAGGTTTGACCAGTCTGCGTGCTAACCCCCTCAAGGCCAGCGCTGCACAGCTGTGTGCGATGCTTACAGAGCAGGGTGCAGCAGAGGTGCGGCAGGGCATCGTGCCTGGCAGTGTGCTGGCACGGTTCGCGGGCAGCCCGGCAGACAACGAGCTGTTCCGGCAGGGCTACTACCATGTGGAGGGACAGGCCAGCCAGCTGGCAGCCCTTTGCGTGGGCGCAGCCCCCGGTGAGACGGTGCTGGACCTGTGCGCAGCCCCCGGCGGCAAGACCATTTTGCTGGCCGAGCAGATGCAGGGCAAAGGAACACTGTACAGCTGTGATGCGGCAGAGAACCGTGTGGGGCTGATCCGCACCGCTGTGGATCGCATGGGCTTTGCCGGGGTGCATACCCTGTGCAACGATGCCACCAAGCCGAACCCTGCACTGCCCATGGCAGACCGTATCCTGACGGATGTGCCCTGCAGTGGCTTGGGCATTCTGGCAAAAAAGCCAGATCTGCGCTATAAAAAGCTGGAAGCTGCCCGGCAGGCAGAACTGCTTGCCACGCAGGCGGCAATTCTGGATACCGCTGCGGCGCTGCTCAAGGCGGGCGGGCGGCTGGTCTACTCCACCTGCACCATCGATCCGGCAGAAAATCAGCAGCAGATCGCAGCCTTTTTGCAGCGTCACCCGGAATTCACGGTCTGCGCACCGGATGTGCCGCTGCCCGCCGGAATGACGGCAGGGGAGCACGGCTGCCTTTCGGTGCCCACCCGTACCGGCATGGACGGTTTTTTCCTGTGCGTGCTGCAAAAAGCCGCCGCAACGCAATAAGCACGACCTTTGTGGGTCGTATCCTCTTATAGGAGAACAGAATGGAACAAAAACGCTGTATTTCTTCCCTGACGTTGGCAGAATTGACTGCTGAACTGAAAGCGCTGGGACAGCCGGGTTTCCGGGCAAAGCAGATCTTTCACTGGGTGCACCAGAAGCTGGTCACCGAGTTTTCTGCCATGACCGACCAGCCCAAGACCCTGCTGGCAAAGCTGGAAGAAGCCTTTTATATCGCTGCACCGCAGATCGAGCGCCGTCAGGAAGCCAAGGACGGTACTGTGAAGTATCTGCTGCGCATGGCCGACGGCAACTGCATCGAGACCGTTGTCATGCGTTACCACTACGGCAATACCGTGTGCGTGTCCACGCAGGTGGGCTGCCGCATGGGCTGCCGGTTCTGCGCCTCCACACAGGCGGGGCGGGTGCGTAACCTGGAAGCAGGCGAGATCTGCTCCGAGATCTACACCGCCCAGAAGGATATCGGCGAGCGTATCTCGCATATCGTGCTCATGGGTATTGGCGAGCCGCTGGATAACTTTGACGAAGTGATGCGATTTTTGGAGAATATCACCTCGCCCGAGGGCGTCAATATCGGGATGCGCAATATCAGCCTTTCCACCTGCGGTCTTGTACCCAAGATCGACCAGCTGGCGGAGAAAAAGCTGCAGCTCACCCTTTCCATCTCGCTGCACGCACCTACCAACCAGATCCGCAGCAGCATGATGCCGGTCAACGATGCCTACCCGGTGGAGCAGCTGATCCAGACCGTGCGCCGGTATCAGGAGACCACTGGCCGCCGGGTCAGCTTTGAATATTCCATGGTGCGCGGTGTCAATGATTCTGATGTCTGCGCAAAGCAGCTGGCAGACCTGATCCGGGGTATGGGCGCTCATGTAAACCTGATCCCCATCAACCCGGTGGACGGCAGTCCGTATTCTGCTACGGATGCAGCCAATGTGCGCCGGTTCCAGCAAAAGCTTGAAAGCCTTGGTGTAAACGCTACGGTGCGCCGCCGCCTTGGCAGCGAGATCAGTGCCGCCTGCGGCCAGCTGCGCCGTGACGAAATGAACGGTAAGGCATAAACAGAGGGAGAAACCTATGAAACTTGCAGGAAAAACGGACGTGGGACGCGTCCGGCAGGACAATCAGGATGATTACCGTGCCGGGGAACTGCCCGGCGATGCAGCATGGGCGCTGGTATGCGATGGCATGGGCGGCGCACGCGGCGGGCGGGAAGCTTCGCAGTGTGCGTGCAGTGTCATCGAGCGCTGCTTTCAGGAGCAGTACAGCCAGTGCATCCCCGGCGAAGAGGAGACCTTTTTAAAAAAGGCGCTGCTCAGCGCTAACCGCTATGTGTTCCAGAAGGCACTGCGGGAGGAGTCTCTGGCTGGTATGGGCACCACCGCCGTCTGCGCTCTGGTGCGCGGCGGAAAGGCCTATCTGAGCCATGCGGGGGATTCCCGCGCCTACCTCTACCGGGACGGTAAGTTGGCGCAGCTGACCCACGACCACTCCTATGTGCAGGAGCTTGTGGACTGCGGCACCATCACGCAGGAGCAGGCAGAGCATCACCCGCAGAAAAACATCATCACCCGGGCACTGGGCGTGGATTACCGGCTGGAGCCGGAGTTCACCACTGTGGCGCTGCAGGCAGGGGATGTTCTGCTGCTGTGCACGGACGGCCTGACCAATGCCGTGCCCACAGAGCAGCTGGAACAGCTGCTGCGCAGCGGATCCTTTTACGATCTGCCGGATGTTCTGATCCGCACCGCCAACGAAAACGGCGGCCCGGACAACATCACCGCCCTGCTGGTGGGGGTAGAGCCGATGGAGGTGCGCCATGGATAACCTGATCGGTAAAAGACTGGACGGCTTGTACGAGGTGCAGGAACTGATCGGCTCCGGCGGCATGGCCAATGTGTATAAGGCGGTCATGCGGGGGCAGAACGGCCCCGTGCCCGCCGGGACTGTGGTAGCCGTTAAGGTGCTGCGGCAGGAGTATATGCACGACCCGGATCTTGTGCGCCGCTTTAAAAACGAATCCAAGGCCATCTCGCTGCTGAACCACCCCAACATCGTCAAGGTGTACGATGTTTCGGTCAACGACCATCTGCAATATATCGTCATGGAGTATGTGGACGGCATGACCCTGCGGGAGTACCTTAACGAGCGGGGCGGCAAGCTTTCCAGCCGGGAGACTGTGCACTTCATCTCCCAGATCCTCAAGGCGCTGGAGCACGCCCACGCCAACGGCATCGTACACCGGGATATCAAGCCCCAGAACATTATGCTGCTGGACAACGGCCAGCTGCGCATGATGGACTTCGGCATCGCCCGCATTTCCCGGGCGGATAACCAGATGCTGGCAGGCAAGGCGATGGGCAGTGTGCATTATATCAGCCCGGAGCAGGCAAAAGGGGACGAGACCGACCGCACCAGCGATATCTACTCGGTAGGCGTCATGATGTACGAGATGCTCTCCGGTCATCTGCCTTTTGATGCAGACGACGTGGTGGAGGTTGCCATCAAGCAGATCTCGGACGAGCCCCGCTCACTGCACGAGTTGGCACCGGAGGTACCCTATGCGCTGGTGGAAATCACCGAAAAGGCTATGGCAAAGCTCCCTCAGAACCGTTACCCCTCGGCACGGGCGATGCTGGAAGCACTGGACACCTATGTGCAGAATCCTTCCGTGCTGTTTGAATATCAGTATATTACAGAAGAAGCACCCGAAAAGGTGGTGAAACGTACCATGAACCAGAACCGCGCGATCCGTCAGAATGAGCAGCCCGCCCCCCGCAAAAACGGCAAAAGCAAGCCGGGCAAAAAACGCCGTACCGTCTTTTTGCCTGCCTTGTTCGGCATCACTATTGCCTTTGCACTGGCCTGCATGGCACTGTGCTGGATGATCCTGAACGATTCCTCCAACCTGATGAACAACAAGGCCGATGTTACCCTTGGAGATTATATCGGCATGACCAAGGATCAGGCCATGGCCACGGATCAAATCGCATCCGGCCAGATCTCCCCGGAGTGGGAAGAAGAGTATAACAGCAACTATGCTGCCGGTTATATCTATAAGCAGTCGCCGGTGTCCGGCCGCACCGTCCGCGAGGGTCAGAGCGTAACGCTGACCGTCAGTCTGGGCACCCAGTATGTCACGGTGCCGGATCTGACCAACTATGTGCAGACCGATGCCGAGCAGCAGCTCAAGGCACTGGGCGTTTCGGTGCTGGTCACGCAGGCTGTGGATACCACCGTGGCCTCCGGTGCGGTCATCCGCACCGACCCTGCCGCCGGTACGCAGGTAGCGGCAGGTTCTACGGTCATCCTCTATATCAGCCGTCCGCAGGTGTCCACCACCACCAAGGTACCCTCGCTTACCGGCATGAGCGTGGATGATGCCCGTACCCTGCTGGTACAGAACCATCTGGGTCTTGGCAGTCAAAGCGAAGAATACAGCGACCAGCCCGCAGGCACGGTGCTCAGCCAGAACCCTGCAGCAGGTACCACCGCGAAGCTGAACAGCCGCGTAAACGTTGTGGTCAGCGCGGGCGCTGCACCGGCGCAGGAGCCGGAGCAGCCGGGCAGTGACGGCACTTCCGGCACTACTGGTGAAGGCTCTACCGGCGGCGAGAGCACCAGCGGCAGCGGCGAGCCGAGTTCCAGCAGCTCCACCGGCGGCGGTATTCTGGACTGGTGGTCCTCGCTGCTGGGCTGACGGAGGATGTGCATGAACGGTTATATCGTAAAAGGCATTGGCGGCTTTTACTATGTAAAAACGCCGGATGGCATCGTGGAGTGCAAGCCCCGCGGCATCTTCCGCAAGCAGAAGATCACCCCCGTGGCAGGGGATGAGGTAACGTTGGAGACCGAAAACGGCGCAGCGGTCATTGCGCAGATCGTACCCCGCAAAAATGTTTTTGTGCGTCCGCCGGTTGCAAATCTGGATGTGCTGTTCCTTGTGGCAAGCACCACCCAGCCCACCCCCAGCACGCTGGTGCTGGATAAGCTTTCCGCCATTGCGGTGGATAAGGGCGTACAACCGGTGGTGGTGTGCACCAAAAGCGACCTTGCCGAAGCAGATTTTCTGGCAAACGCCTATGCAAAATCCACTCTGCCGTTTATCCGCATCGACTACGAAAGCAGTGCCGGGCTGGACGAAGTAAAACAGTGGATCAACGGCAGGCTGTGCGCTTTCTGCGGCAACTCCGGCGTGGGGAAATCCACCCTGCTGAACGCGCTTCTGCCGGACGCTGCCCGCGAGACCAGCGCCATCAGCCAGAAGCTGGGGCGCGGCCGCCACACCACCCGCGAGGTGACCATCTTTGAAGCCTACGGCGGACGCATCGCCGACACCCCGGGTTTTGCCAGCTTAGAGGCCAACCGTGCCGGGTTCATCCCCAAAGAGAATCTGGAACACGCTTTCCCGGAGTTCGGGCCTTATCTGGGACAGTGCCAGTTTACCGGCTGCTCTCACCGCAGCGAAAAAGGCTGCGCTGTGCGGGCAGCGCTGGCAGAGGGCAAGCTTTCCCAGACCCGGTACGACAGCTACTGCGCCATGTACGACGAGGTAAAGGATGTCAAGGACTGGCAGCGCCCGAAAGTGTAATACGGAAGGAAGAATAAGATGTCCCGTTGTGTGATCCTTTCCGCCTGCCCGGTGCAGCCGGAACTCAAGCGCCTGCTGCGCAGCGATGATTTTATCATTGCCTGCGATGCGGGCTACCGTAACTGCGAACGGTTGGGCTGTAAGCCGGATATCATTGTAGGCGATTTTGATTCCGCTCCCTGTCCGCAGCAGGATACAGACGATATTGTCGTCTTGCCCCACGTCAAGGACGACACCGATACCGAGTATGCCGCAAAGCTTGCTGCACAAAAGGGCTTTGACGAGGTGCTTTTGCTGGGCGCACTGGGCGGCAAACGGGTAGAGCACACCCTTGCAAACCTGTGCACCGGCCTTGGGCTGGAGCAGCGCGGCATCCGCGCCGCCCTGCAGGACAAGCGCTCCCGCATCACCTTTGTGCTGCCGGGCGAAAGCCGCCGCTATCCCAAGGAAGAGTTCTTCTACTTCTCGGCCTTCCCCATGGAGGGGCGCGCCGAGGGTGTGTATGAAAAAGGCTCCTTCTATGAACTGGAGGATGCCGTGCTCACAGCAGGCTACCCGCTGGGTGTGAGCAACGAGTACGCCGAAGGCTCAAGCTGCATCACCGTCAGCACCCGGCAGGGTGCGCTTGTGGTGGTGGAGACCATCGCGGATTGAACCACTCCCGGAACATTTTTGCCCGTCAGACGCTATAATGGGGTAAATATGAGCGAAAGGCGGGGTGGAGATGCAGGTAGTGGTCATTCGCAGCCCGAAAGCGCTGTGCGGCATTCTGCGCAAGCTGTTTGGCATCCGCAAAGAGAACTGAATCCATAAAAGGCCGGTGTGTGGCAAAGCTGCTGCACACCGGCCTTTTGCTGTCGGCATACCGCCGCCTGCTGCCGCATACACTCTTACGGAAACGGACAGGGAAAGGAGCGCACTGCACATGGAACTGAAGATATTCCGGGACACGCTGCCGCAGGGCGGGGCGGGCTGTACCGTAAAAGCGGAGATTCCGCTGGAAACCGAGATCCGCATTTCGGACGATTTGCCGCCGGTGGGTAAGCTGGTAAAGTGCTTTGTTCGCCCGGTAGTGCTGCAACGGCAGCTGCAGCCGGGCAGGCTTACCTTAGAGGGCTATCTGCGTTGCACAGTGTTTTACCAGAGCGAAGCAGAAAAAGGCCTGTGCCAGACCGAACAAAAGCTGCCCTTCACCCGGCAGCTGGAACTGCCGGAACTTGCCTTTACAGCGTGGACCGCCGTGGTGGAAGGGCAGACAGAGTACCTTAACACCCGCGCGGCAGACCCGCGCCGCATCGAGGTGCGGGGCGCCTACGGGCTGGTGGTCACGGTACACACACAGTGCAAGACCGAGGTCATCACGGCACTGGCGGATGGCGGCATCGAGCAGCAGCTGCGTACATTGCAGGGAGTGCGCAGTGTGGCTGTGCTGGATAAGCTTGTGACCTTGGAGGGCGAACTGGTCTTTGCAAAGCCCCCGGCGGCTGTACTGGATATTACCGGCAACGCCTGTGTGGGGGAGGTAAAGCTGCTTGCCGGTAAAGCTGTGGTCAAGGGGGAACTGCGGGTGCAGTGCGCATGGCGGGCAGAAGGGGATACTGCCCTGCAAAGTCAGGCGGCAGCACTGCCCTTCCAGCAGGTGATAGATTTAGAGGGCATCACCGAGGACTGCCGCTGCCTGTGCGTGGCAGAGCCGGTGGGCTTTACCCTGTCGCAGGCAGAAAGCGCTGCCGCCCAGCTGACAGCAAACGTCATGCTGCATCTGCGGGCATGGCGCAGCTATCAGCTGCAGGTGGCAGTGGATGCTTTTTCCACCCGGTTTGAAACAGAACTCACACCGCAGCCGCTCGTCACAGAGCAGTTGCTCTGCACCCTGAACGATACCGCCACCGCCACAGGCTCCGGCCCGCTGCCGGATGCAGGGGCGCAGTTGCGGGCCTGTTTTGTGCACTACGGCCCCCAGCAGACCATCCAAAAAGGGGAGGGTTGGGTGCTTGCCGCCAAAGCGGTGGTGACGGCCCTTGCAGAGAATACCCTCGGCGAGCTGGAAAGCTACGAGAAAACCTTGGAGGTCCAAATCCCTCTGCCTATTACGCCGCCGGAGGGAACTGTGCTTGTGCCGGAATGCTGGCTGAGCACCGAGAACGTGCAATGCACCTGTGCGGGCGGTACGCTGGAGGCTACCATCACCGTGCGGGCAGAGGGCGCGATTTTAGGCTGTACTACAAGCCCGGTTATCGGCAGCATCACCCTTGGAGACCCGCTGCCCGATACAGACCCCGAGATCGCGCTGCGCATCTACTACGCACAGGCAGGGGAGGAAGTGTTCGCGGTTGCCCGGCGGTTCCATGTAGCCCCGGCACAGATCCTTGCGGCGAACCAGCTGGAAGAGGAACTTTCCAGTCTGCCGCAGGCACAGCGGCTGCTGATCCCGGTCACCTGAGCGTAAGGCTGTAAATAATCGGAAAACGCGCTCCTTTCCCGGACGGTACGAGTTGCCGCGCCGGGAAGAGAGCGTTTTTTGCTCGTACTGCGCAGAAAATACAGTGTAAAGAGTTACTAAAAAGATAGAAAAGAAAACGAATAAAATAAGGCGTATTATCGTTACAATGCTTGATAAGTATACGTCGAGTATCTTTCTACGGTGATTGTAAATCAACGTTCGGGCTGTACTGATATCGATTTCAATCCTAAATAGTGTCTTGGGAATACGATTCGTATTTTACACTTTGCAGACCATCCATGGATGTGGTATACTGAAGTACAGTTTATAGAATCAGAATGTTTTCTGCCCGGGTCGACTTGTGTTCTGTAAATCGCATTGGGCACAGCAGGCAGAAGACAAAATCATATCGCGGGAGAGTGGAGTATTTGAAACTGGAACAGGCAAAAAAGCGTGTGGAAGAACTGCGCGCAATGATTGAGAAAAACAACCGGCTTTACTACGATCAGGATGCACCGGAACTGGAAGATTTTGAATACGATGCCCTGACGCGGGAACTGAAGGAACTGGAAGCGCAGTTTCCCCAGCTGATCACAGCAGCATCGCCCACCCAGAAGGTGGGCGGCACCGCCAGCAGCAAACTGCCCAAGGTGACCCATGCCGTCAAGATGGAAAGTCTGCTGGATGCGTTTTCCTTCGACGAGTTGCGGGACTTTGACCGCCGCGTCCGCGAGGCCGGAGTAGAGCCGGAGTACGTTGTGGAGATCAAGATCGATGGTCTTTCCTGCAGCTTGGAGTATGAGAATGGGCAGCTTGTCCGTGCCTCTACCCGTGGTGACGGCATGGTGGGCGAGGATGTTACTGCAAACGTGCGTGCCATCCGCAGCATCCCCAAGACCCTTAAAGACGCACCGGAGTTTCTGGAGGTGCGCGGCGAGGTGTATATGCCCCACGAGGCTTTTCAGCACCTGTGCGCTGAGCAGGAATTGCAGGGCGCTGCACCCTTCAAAAACCCCCGCAACGCAGCAGCCGGTTCTCTGCGGCAGAAGGATGCCCGCATCACCGGCAGCCGTGGGCTTTCCATCTTTGTGTTCAATGTGCAGCAGATCCGGGGTAAGACCTTGACGAAGCACTCCGAAAGCCTGGATTATCTCAAGAGCCTTGGCCTGCCGGTATCACCGCGCTACCATGTGGTGCATGATATCGAGGATGCCATTGCCGAGATCGAGAACATTGGCCAGAACCGTGCCAAGCTGGATTTTGACATGGACGGTGCCGTTATCAAGGTGAACGATTTTGCCCAGCGGGATTTGATGGGCTCCACCAACAAATTCCCGCGCTGGGCCATTGCCTTTAAGTACCCGCCGGAGGTCAAGGAGACCACCCTGCGCAGCATCGAGGTTGCTGTGGGGCGCACCGGCGTGCTTACCCCCACTGCCTGCTTTGACCCGGTGTTTCTGGCAGGTACTACGGTAGCCCGCGCCACCCTCCACAACGAGGACTTTATCCGGCAGTTTGGGCTGTGCATCGGGGATACCATTCAGGTGCGCAAGGCGGGCGATATCATCCCGGAGGTCATCGGGGTCACCCATCATGCGGAGAATGCTGAACCCTACACCATGCCCACGGTCTGCCCCTCCTGCGGCGCGCCGGTGGTGCATTTGGAGGACGAGGCGGCCTTGCGCTGTGTGAACCCGGAGTGCCCGGCACAGGCGCTGCGCAACATCATCCATTTTGCCTCCCGGGATGCCATGGATATCGAAGGTCTGGGCGAGGCCGTGGCCACCCAGTTGGTGGAAAAGGAACTGGTGCATTCCGCAGCAGATATCTACACGCTGACCCGGGAACAGCTGCTGGAACTGGACAAATTCAAGGAGAGAAGCGCAGATAATTTGTTACAGGCCATTACCGCCTCCAAGCAGAACAATCTGGATAAGCTTCTGTTTGGCTTTGGCATCCGCAACATCGGCGATAAGGCAGCCGCGCTGCTGGCAGAGCATTTCGGTACGCTGCAGGCGATCCGGGAAGCCACCGCAGAGCAGATCAGCCAGATCGATGGCTTTGGTGGCGTGATGGCGCAGAGCGTGGTGGAGTTCTTTGCCAAGGAAGGCACCACCGACCTTGTGCACCGCCTTGCAGATGCCGGGGTCAATATGCAGTGGAAGGGTGAGCCGAAGGGGGACAAGCTGGCGGGCAAAACGCTGGTGGTCACCGGTACGCTGGAGACCCTCTCCCGCAACGAGGCTGAGGCACTGATCGTGAAAAACGGCGGCAAAGCCAGCGGATCGGTCTCCAAAAAAACGGCCTATGTGGTGGCCGGTGCGGCGGCGGGCTCCAAGCTGACCAAGGCGCAGGCGCTGGGCGTGCCGGTGCTGACCGAGCAGGAATTTCTTGCAATGCTGCAGGATGCTCCGCTAGAACAGGAAACGACTTAAAGCGCCCTTTTAAATGCCGAAATACAAGTAATTTCAAAGGCTTCTGCAACGCTGTTGCAGGGGCTTTTTTGTTTACCTGTTCCCGGTTCTAATAACGCACAAAGCGCATACAATGCTAGCACAAAGCTTTCGTGGAAGGAGAAACCAAAGTGGACGAGTATTACCGGGCCGTCAGAGCCCTTCCCACTTGGCTGGCAGCGCCGCTGGCACAGTTGCCAGTACAAACGGCAACGCGCATACAGGAACTGCGGCTGCGCACTGGCTGTGCGGTCACATTTACCGTACAGGGTCGGCAATGCCCTGCTTCGGCACTGCAGGGCTGCCCTCCAAGGCTGGCTGCAATGCGGCTGGATGCGCTGCAAATAGAAGAGATCTTTCACACCCTTTGCAACGGCTCGGTGCACACCCACGAAAGGGAACTTGCCGAGGGCTACCTGACCACTGCTGCCGGTAACCGCGTGGGCGTGGCGGGGCAGTTCGTGCGGCGGGAAGGGCAGACCATTACCCTGCAACGGGTCACCTCGCTCAATTTGCGTATCGCGCGCAGCTGCACCATCTGTCTGCCGCCTGCGCTGGACAAGCTGCTGGAACAGCATTTTACCGGGCTGCTGGTGGTGGGAGAGCCCGGCAGCGGCAAGACCACCCTGCTGCGCACCATCGCCCGGACGCTGGCCGAGCGGCAGCGTCTGGTGGCAGTGATAGACGAGCGGGGCGAACTTTTCCCGCCGGAGCAGCCCCTGCCGCCGCTGGAGCGCATTGGCGGGGTGGATAAAGCCCGCGCCGTCCAGATGGCACTGCGTACGCTGGCACCGCAGGTGATCTTGCTGGACGAACTGGGCAGTCTGGAGGAAACGATGGCGCTGGAGCAGGGCTTTTTCAGCGGGGTGGATTTTATTGCCAGTATCCACGCGCCGGATGCCGCACAGGCGCAGTGCCGCCCGCAGGTGCAGGCTTTGCTGCAACGCGGAATGTTGCGGCAGCTGGTCATCCTTGCTGGGCGGGAGACACCGGGCTGCATCCGGGAAGTGCGCGCCGTATGAGCGGCCTTCTGCGCGGGCTTGGCCTGCTTTTGCTCCCATTGTGCGGCTGGCTGGCGGGGGATGCAGTACAAGCTAAAACCGCCCTGCACCTTGCTGCCTTGCAGCGCACCATCGCGTTATTACAGCGCATCCGGCAGGAGATTCAGTACCGCCGGGCAGACCTGCAAAGTCTCTACCGCCAGCTTTGCTGCGAAGGACTTTTGCCGCAAGCTCCCGGCGGTACATTGCAGCAGCTGGCTGCGCCATGGCAGCTTTCAGCAGCGGAACGTGCCTGCTTTGCAGAGTGCTTTAGCGGCATCGGCCGCGCAGAGGCCGCACAGGAATGCGAACGGCTTAGTTACTATACGGCGCGGTTTGAGGATTATTTGCAGCAGGCACGCCGCACAGCGCAGCGGCAGACCGGTCTGCCGCACCGTCTGGGGCTGGCGGGCGGTATGATGCTGGCGCTGCTCTTTTGGTAAAAGCTGTACGGAACAAAGGAGAAACGGATGGATATCGAACTTGTGTTCAAAATTGCGGCCATCGGCATCATCGTAGCAGTACTCAATCAGCTGCTCATCCGCTCCGGGCGGGAGGATCAGGCCATGATGACCACACTGGCCGGGCTTGTGGTGGTGCTCTCCATTCTGGTCAAGCAGATCAGCGCCCTGTTTGCCACCATCCGGTCTCTGTTTGCGCTATGAACGCGGCAGTTCCGGTGCTGACGGCGCTGCTGCTGGCGGCCTTTGCGGGCATTCTATTACAGCGGTATTCTCCGGCGTTCGCGCTGCTGCTTTCACTGGGCGCTGCGGTGTGGCTGCTGCTCCGTCTGGCGCAGCCGCTGCGCGGTGCACTGCAAGCAATGGTGCAGCTGGGACAGCGCACCAATGCACAGGCCTTTTCCTGCCTTTTGCGCAGCGCGGGCATCCTTTTGCTGGCAGATTACGTCCGCACCCTCTGCGAGGAAGCCGGAGCGGATGCCCTTGCTTGGTGCGCCGGGCTGGCGGGGCGGTGCCTCGTATTGGCGGCGGTATGGCCGTTGCTGGAACAGATATTCCAGACGATCTGGGGGTTGGCGGGATGAAAAAACGTAGCCTCATCATTCGCGGGGTGACTCTGGGCTTTCTGTGCAGCAAAACCACCCTGAAAGCTGCGGCAGCAGAAGCTACACCGTGGCAGACCTATCTTGACAAAGCACCTGTACAGGCCGAGCAATTTGCGGCAGACCCGCTTGGCACCTTGCTGCATTTATTTGCCGCCGAGCCAGTGCAATTACTGCGGGATACGCTGCAACAATATGCTGATGTTCTGTTGTTTTTATCGCTGGCTGCCGGGCTTGCATTTCTCTTGCAGGACACTGCCGACAGAGCCCTGCTGGAACTGGCGGCTGCCGGCGGCTGCGGCGTTTTATTGTGGCAGGAACTGGACAAGCTTGCCGCCGCCCTGTGCACCCGGATGGCCGGGTGGAAAAGCTATCTACTGGGCTTTTTGCCGGTGTACAGCGGCGTACTGGCGGCTGGCGGCGAGTGGAATGCCGGAGCGGCTGCAAACGGCTTTCTGCTCACGGTGCTGTGCTTTATTGCACAGGCGGTCACCCTCTGGCTGCAGCCGCTGCTGCGCAGCTACCTTGCCATCAGCATGGCTTGCGGCATCAGTTCCCGCAAAAGCCTGTCCGAGGGCTGCACCCTCACCGGGCGGCTGCTGCGACAGGCTATCGGCTGGGCGGGCAAGGCGTTCGCTGCTTTGATGAGCCTTCAGCGCGTGGTAACGGTGCAGCTGGATCGTTCCACCTCCCGTCTGGGACAGCTGCTGACCGGCAGCGTGCCCATTGTGGGGCAAGCGCTGAGCAGCGCGGCAGATGCAGTGCTGGCAGGGATGCAGCTGCTCAAAAGCACCCTTGGCATTGCTGCATTGCTTAGCATCGGGGCAGAGTTTGTGCCCTTGTATCTTGGGCTGCTGGTACATCTGTTTTTTCTGTCCTGCTGCGGCTGGCTTGCCGGAATCGGCGGGTTGGAGCATTGCCATAAGCTACTGCAATGCTTTGCCGAGGCCGTGCGCTGCATGGCGGCAGTTACAGCTTTGTTTTTCATGTTGTTTGTGGTAGGCATCGTACTGCTGATGCTGACAGGGGGTGGTTAGATGCAGGCATTTCAGCGGGCAGCGGCAGTGTTCTGCATGGCGTGCATTGGGGCGGAGCTGGTCGGCCTTTTTGGAGGACAAGGCTGGGCTGGCCGGTGCATAAAAGCCGTAGCCGGGCTATATATTTTAGCAGTCCTTCTTGCGCAGCTGCCGCACCTGCCGGGTAAGGTCGCGACCGCTTTTTCAGACAATGCAGCCCCGGCGGCTCTGTCTGAGGCAAAGCCGGATGCACTGGAAACAGAGATCCTGACCGAGACCAAAGCCCGGCTGGAGGAGTATTGCACCGCACAGTGCCGACAGCAATTCGGGATGGACATTCGCGTGTCGGTCACGTTGGAAAAAGCCGGACAGCAGGTCGTGGTAAAAAAAGCCGTCGCTGCCTTCCCGACGGGCTGCACCACCGCCCAAAAGCAGGCTATGCTCAGCTTTTTGCAGCAGACGCTGGGTGCTTCCACGGCTGCGGAGGAGAGCACACCATGAAAAAGAACGAATTTCTTTCCGCTTTACGCTCTTTGCAAAGCAACAAAAACCGAACCTCGCTGGCAGTGGCGGTCGGTGTGCTGGCAATGCTGCTGCTTTTGCTGTCGGAGCTTTTACCCAGCGGGAACACACAGAAAGCGGTGGCATCCACCGCCCAAACAACTGCTGTCAGCCAGTACCAGACCCAATTGGAGCAGCAACTAGAAGGGCTGATCAGCCAGCTGCAAGGGGCGGGACGCGCCACGGTCATGGTCACTTTGACCACCGGGGAGGAGACTATTTATGCGGTGGACACCCAAACCGGTGATATGCAGCAGCAGGAGACTCATGTCCTTTTGCAGGATGGCTCTGCGCTGGCCGAAACAACCTATCTGCCGCAGGTCTGCGGGGTCGCCGTGCTGTGTGAGGGAGGGGGAGATGTCCGGGTAGCAGCCCGCATCACCGAGCTGCTGCATTCGCTGCTGGATCTGCCCACAAACCGCATCTGTGTGGAGCAGCGCAAGCGCTGAATCGTTGTTTTTATCAAGTATCGAAACAGTTTGCCGAAAAGCCAAAGGAGGAAATGTTTTATGAGAGCACTTTCCAGAAACACCCGCAGGGTCACCGCCCTGACACTGGCGGCAGCGCTGGTCATTGCCGTCTACTTAAACTGGCAGTATGCCCGCGCAGACATTACCCCGCAGACGGAGGACGCTACCCTCATGGTCTCGGCAGAGCCGGTGGAAGCAGCAGAGGAGACCGCCATCACGGATGCACTGCCCACAGAAGCGGAAGCCGCCTCCGGTGCTAGCAAAAACTATGGCGAAGCACAACTTGTCAGCGTAGCAAACGATAGCGGCACTCGCTTTTTTGAACAGGCTCGCCTCAAGCGGGAAAAGGCACATGATGAAGCCATGGACACACTGCAAAAAAGCCTGAAATCCTCCTCTCTGACAGCCGAGGAGAAAAAGGAGTACACCGCACAAATGGCGGCAGGGCTGGAGGATCTGAATGCGGAAAATGAGATCGAGACGCTGGTGCGTGCCAAGGGCTTCGCGGACTGTCTGTGCTTTTTACAGGCAGGGCGGGCAGACCTGACCGTGATGACGGCAGGTGAGCCGCTCACGGCGGCTCAGGTGGCGCAGATTCGGGATGTGGTGATGAACAAAAGCAGTGTGACCGCCCAGAATATCACGGTGGTGGAGGTAAAGTAAGCGCTCTTTATTTATGCGGACACCCGGCGGCGCAGGCGCAGCTTTTCTTGCAGGCAGAAAGCTGTATGCGCTGCCGGGATGCCATTCTGTGCTGATTTCCATCTTTCTTTTCCAAACAAGTATTGAAATTGCCCCCGCATTGATGGTATAATAACTCTATCAAAAATGAATGCTGCGCACCTTTATGCACCGCACAAGGGTGCGTTTGAACGCAAAAGGCAAGTACGGCGGCCGGTTCCAACACTTTGAGACCGCTGCCGGAGCAGCCTTTGGATGGAGGACAGCACAATGGATTTACAGAACATGGATCTTCAGGGCGGCAGCCTTCAGATTTCGACCGAGGTCGTGGGCAAGATCGCCCGCTGCGCCGCACTGGAAGTGGACGGCGTTGCCGAGGTATCCTGCGGCGTGCAGAACAAGAAGCTGAAAAGCCTGCTGGAATCTGCCAGCATCCAGCCGCCTGTGGTGGTGGAGATGCGGGACGGCACAGCCAGTATCACCCTGCACCTGATGATGCAGTTCGGCGCACGGATCCCCTCTGTGGCTGAAAAGGTACAGGAGAATGTCAAATCTGCCGTGCAGAACATGACCAATGTGACGGTCAGCCGTGTGGATCTGGTTATTGCAGGCCTTGCCGAGGCACAGTAACAAATTCAGCAAAAAATCATATCAGAAAACGATCCTCCTCCCGGCACGCCCGGCGGGGAGGGTTTGTATTGCGAAAGGAACATTATGGAAAATATTCTGCCCCGTAGAGAAGCCCGTGAAAACGCCTTTTTGCTGGCATTTTCGCAGACCTTTGGTGACATTCCTCTGGCCGAGGCACTGTCCAACCACGCTGAGAACGATGAAGAGCATCCTGTGGATGCCTTCAGCCGTTTGCTGCTGAACGCCTACTACGATCATTCCGCAGAGGTGGATGACGAGATCCGTGCCCATCTGCGCAACTGGACGATGGAGCGTCTGCCCCGCGTCAGCCTGACCGTGCTGCGTCTGGCTGTGGCCGAGATGCTGTTCGGCGGCGAGAACAAACCCGGCGTTGCCATCAATGAGGCTGTGGAACTGACCAAGAAGTACGGCGCGGGCGAGGACTACCAGTTTGTGAATGGCCTGCTGGGTGCTGTGGCACGCGACCACGGCCTGAGTGATGAAGCCGTCGCGGAGTCGGCTGAACAGTGAGCCGTTATACGCTCGGGGTCGATACAAGCAACTATGCAACCTCTCTGGCAGTTTTTGATACAGCCGGGGAGGTTGTTTGTGCAAAAAAGCGCTTTTTGCCGGTAAAAGCCGGGCAGCTTGGCCTGCGGCAGAGCGATGCACTGTTCCATCATACGGCGGCTCTGCCGGAGATGCTGCAGGAGCTGGCGCAGGAATTCGACCTGACCAAAATAGATGCAGTAGGCGTTTCGCAAAAGCCGTGCCCGGTAGAGGGCAGCTACATGCCCTGTTTTCTGGCTGGTGTCAGCGCCGCAACTGCCTTTGCAGCGGCGCGGGGCATTCCGCTGATCTACACCACCCATCAGCAGGGACACGCTGCGGCGGCGCTGTATGCCGCAAAGGGAGAAACACTGTTCTCCCAGAAGGTGCTTTTGTTCCACATCTCCGGCGGCACCACGGATCTTTTGCTGTGCGATCAGGTGCATACCATCACCACTCTTGGCACCAGTACCGATTTGTACGCCGGTCAGGCGGTGGACCGCGTAGGCGTGCGGCTGGGCTTTGGCTTCCCCGCAGGCGCCGAGGTCTCGCGCCTTGCCGCGCAGTGCGCCGAGGAGATTCGGCCTAAGTCCAGCGTAAAGGGGCTGCAATGCAGCCTTTCCGGGCTGGAAAACCAGTGCAACGCTCTGCTTGCCGCCGGAAAAGCACCGGAGTACGTCTGCAAGTACTGCCTGCTCTGCGTGGCAGATACCGTTGTCCGCATGACAAAAGCTGCGCAAAAGGAATACCCCGGTTTGCCGGTGGTCTGCGCCGGCGGCGTAATGAGCAGTGATATCATCCGCACATGGGTGCAGCAGCGTCTGCCGCAGGTCTATTTTGTACCCGGACAGTATTCCAGTGATAACGCCATCGGCGTGTCCATTCTTGCTGCACGGGAGGCCGGGCTATGGCTGATGTGATCTCGGTCTCAGAGCTGAACCATTATGTCAAAACGCTGCTGGACGTCAACGATGGTCTGTTTGATCTGGCGCTGCGGGGCGAGATTGCAAACTTTGTGCAGAACGCCCGCAGCGGACACTGCTACTTTTCTCTGCGGGACGAGGCTTGCAGTGTAAAGGCAGTCATGTTCCGCACTGATGCCCGCCGTCTGGCATTTCGCCCGGAGGAGGGAATGCGGGTGATGGTGCGCTGCCGTGCCACCCTTTACGAGCGGGACGGCGCGTTTCAGATCTATGTGAATGAAATGTTCCCGGATGGTCTGGGCGCGGCACAGCTTGCACTGGAGCAGCTGAAGGCTCGGCTGGAAAAGGAAGGACTGTTCGACACTGCATATAAAAAGCCGCTGCCAGCATACCCCAAATGTATTGGTGTCGTTACCAGCAAAACCGGGGCAGCATTGCAGGATATCCGCAACGTGATCAGCCGCCGCTGGCCGTCCGTCCGGCTGCTGCTGTGCCCGGTAACGGTGCAGGGCTTTGAAGCCGCCCGGCAGATCGCCGCCGCAATCCGCACGCTGGATCAGAGCGGGCGGGTGGACGAGATCATCGTGGCCCGGGGCGGCGGCAGCAGGGAAGACCTGTGGGTATTCAACGCCGAGGAGATCGCCCGGGCAGCATTTCGCTGCAAAACGCCGCTGATCAGTGCCATCGGACACGAGATCGACTACACACTTCTGGACTTTGTAGCCGACCAGCGTGCACCCACACCGTCCGCTGCCGCAGAGCTTGCGGTGCCGGATCGGGAGGAGCAGCAACGCATTTTTGAAAATATTGAAGAAAATATTCACAAAAATATACAAAAACGGCTCGCGTTGTGCTATAATGGTCTGGAACAATACAACTTTTTGTTGGAGCAGAACGCGCCGAGCAAAATCTTACAGCAGTATTCAGGCCGTCTGCAACAGATGCAGCAGGCCATTCAGGCGCAGCAAAAAGCGCGTATGAATGACAAAAACATGCAGCTTCAACACGCCGCTGCACTGGCGGCATCGCTGGATCCATACCGCGTGCTGGCCCGTGGCTATGCCCTTGTGACCAATACAAAAGGGAAGGTCTGCACCGTGGAGCAGCTGCAGCCGGAGCAGACCATCTGCGTGCGCAGCCGGCAATATCAGGCACGATGCCGTGTGGAAACGGTGGAGGAGATCAATGAGAGCACCCAAAAGCTTTGAAGAAGGAATGGATCGGCTGAACGCGATCCTTGCACAGATGCAGCAGGAGGACACCTCACTGGCGGATTCCGTCAAGCTGTATGCAGAAGCTGCCTCCCTGATGCAGTACTGCCATGCAACGCTGGAAAAAACCTCGTTGCAAATCGAGGAGATCAGTGCAAAAATCGCCGAGACCGTAGAAGCCCCGCAGGAGCAGGAGGAAGAATAATGGAATACAAGGCGCAATATCAGGAATATCTGCTGCAAGCCACGGCTGCGCTGGATGCTGCCAGCGCCCGTTTTCTGCCCGAGGAATCGGAGGTGTGCAGAGCCGCCCGTTACAGCCTGCTGGGCGGCGGAAAGCGCATCCGCGCAATTCTGACGCTCAGCGTCTGCGATATGCTGGGCGGCGAGATGCAGGCTGCGTCGCAGTTTGCAGCAGCGGTGGAGATGCTGCATTGCTACTCGCTGATCCACGATGATCTGCCTTGCATGGACAATGATGATCTGCGCCGGGGTCGTCCCTCCTGCCACAAGGCTTTCAGCGAGTCCACGGCGATGCTGGCCGGTGACGTGCTGCTGACCGAGGCTTTTGAGGTGATTGCCAACGCACCCGCCGCGCCGCAGGTTTGTGTAGCAGCCGCCCGTGCGCTGGGCGCAGGTGCAGGCAGCCGCGGCATGGTCTACGGACAGGAGCTGGATCTGAAATATGAAGCACTGGCGGCCACCGAGGAGCAGCTGCGCCTTATCCACCGCAACAAGACCGGTGCACTGATCAACGCTGCCGTCCAGATGGGCGCTGCCGCAGCCGGTGCAACACCGCAGCAGTGCGAGATACTGGCTTCCTACGCATACGGGCTGGGACTGGTGTTCCAGATCGTGGACGATGTGCTGGATGTTACCAGCACCCCGGAGCAGCTGGGCAAGCCCATCGGCAGCGACAGCGAAAACGGCAAGACCACCTTCGTCACCCTGTACGGGGCAGACGGTGCCATGGCGTTGGCGCAAAAGCTGAATGAGCAGATCTGCGATGATCTGCAACAGCATTTTGGTGAAAAGGCAGCTTTCCTGCAACAGTTGGCACAACAGCTTCTGGTGCGCAAAAACTAAATAAAAAGGAACACAGATATGCAGTATATTCAAAATCTTTTGTCAGTCAACCAGATCTTGACCGCATCGCTCCTCAGCTGGTTCATTGCGCAGGTGCTAAAGACCATCATCAACTTCATTCTGCTGGGCAAGTTCCAGTTAGAGCGGATGTGGGGTGATGGCGGTATGCCCAGCGCACACAGCGCAACAGTCTGTGCCATGGCCATTGTTACCGGGCGCAGCGCTGGCGTTTCCTCGCCCATTTTCGCGGTGGCCTGTGTGGTTGCTATCATCACCATGCACGATGCTATGGGCGTCCGGCACGAGACCGGCGAGCAGGCAAAGGTGCTGAACCAGATGATCGCCCAATGGATCGATGTAAGCGAGAAAAACGCTCCCTTTTTGCAGAATATGCACCTGAAGGAAATGGTCGGTCACACGCCGCTGCAGGTCGTAGCGGGGGTGCTGCTCGGTTCGCTGGTGGGCTTTTTGTTCCCTGTCGTGTAAAAAACGGCAGAAACGCCCAAAGTACAAACGCATAAAGGACGTGTGAATATGGAATCGTTGTTGCTGGACAAGATCGATCAGCCCAGCGATCTTAAAAAGTTGAATACACAGCAGGTGGAAAAGCTTTGCGCGGAGATACGGCATTTTATGCTGGAAAACATCTCCAAGACGGGCGGGCATCTGGCCTCTAATCTTGGTACCGTAGAACTGACCGTGGCACTGCACCGTGTGTTGGAAACGCCTAAGGATAAGATTGTCTTCGATGTGGGGCATCAGTGCTATACTCACAAGCTGCTCACCGGACGCCGGAAGCAGTTTGACCATTTGCGGCAGCTGGATGGTATTTCCGGCTTCCCGAACCCCCACGAAAGTGTGCATGATGCCTTTATTGCCGGACATGGCAATACGGCGCTTTCACTGGCCATTGGCATGGCTTGGGCAAAAAAGATCAAGCGAGAGCCCGGGCTTGTGGTGGCGGTGATCGGCGATGGTGCTTTTACCGGCGGCATGGTATACGAGGGCATGAACAATATCGGCGGGCTGGACAATCTGCTTGTGATCCTGAACGATAACAAGATGTCCATCTCTAAGAATGTCGGTGCGCTGGCGCGGTATCTGACCCATCTGCGCACGACTACGGCCTATTATGATGCCAAGGATAACGTGCGCAGCTTTCTGGACGGCGTGCCATTGATCGGTACGCCGATGAAAAAGTCGCTGATGAGCGCAAAAACGCTGGTGCGCCGTGCCATGTACCATTCCACTATGTTCGAGGATATGGGCTTTGAGTACATCGGCCCGGTGGACGGCCACAATGTGGAGGAGCTGGAACGCACCCTGCGCTCGATCTACCAGCGGCCCGGCCCGCACTTTTTGCATGTTGTGACCAAAAAGGGCAAAGGCTATCAGCCGGCAGAGATGAACCCAGGCAACTATCACGGTGTATCTGCCTTTGACCCG
Source organism: uncultured Faecalibacterium sp. (assembly GCA_934525325.1). Lineage (GTDB taxonomy): Bacteria > Bacillota > Clostridia > Oscillospirales > Ruminococcaceae > Faecalibacterium. Next base: position 84,093 of record CAKSZE010000001.1, on the reverse strand, counting down.
GATGGAATGCCGGACCCGGAGGTTGCACCGAAGGAGTCCTTCTCCACTGTTTTCGGCAAGCTGCTGGTGCAGGAGGGAACACAAAACCCGAAGCTCTGCGCGATCACCGCAGCCATGAAGTACGGCACCGGACTGCAATTCTTTGCCCACCGTCACCCGCAGCGCTTCTTTGATGTGGGCATGGCAGAGCAGCACGCTGTTACCTTTGCGGCAGGTCTTGCCAGTCAGGGAATGCTGCCGGTGGTGTGCATCTACTCCACCTTCCTGCAGCGCTCCTACGACCAGATCATCCATGATGTCAACCTTTTAAAGGAAAACGTGGTCTTTGCCATCGACCGCGCAGGCTTTGTTCCCGCAGACGGCGAGACCCATCAGGGCATCTATGATGCTGCTTTCCTCAGCCAGATGGGCATCCCGCTCTATGCGCCCTCTAACTACGAGGAGCTGCAATACTGGCTGCACTATCTGCTGCAGGATACGCTCTCCGGCCCACGTGCCATCCGCTACCCCCGCGGCGGCGAGAGTGCAAAGCTGGCGCAGTATCCCTGTACAAAGCAGGAATACGACTTTTTGCAGCAGAAACCCGGGGCAGAGATCCTTCTGGCCAGCTATGCGGATGAGCTGGAGGACTTGCTGGACGCTGCCGACCAATTGAACGCTGCATCGCAGAATACAGATGTTTTGAAGCTTGTAAAGCTATATCCCTTTACAGATAAGCTTATCGATGCTGTGTCAAAATATAAAATCGTACTGTTTGCAGAGGAATGTGTTGCGGCCGGTGGCATTGGTGAACATCTGGCATATGCTTTGCAGCAAAAGGGCTGGAGCGGCCGCTTTTTGCACTGCGCTGTTCACGCGGCCTGTCTGCCGCACGCAACTATTTCGCAGATCAAGCAGTGCACCGGTCTGGATGCTGCGGATATTGTGCAGGCAGTCCAGGCTGCCCTTATGAAAGGAGAAAACGAGCTGTGAAAATTCGGTTGGATCAATATCTTGTGCAGAACGGCCTTGTGCAGAGCCGGGAGCGCGCCAAAGCTCTGATCATGGCCGGCGTTGTTTTTGTCAACCAGCAAAAGGTGGACAAGGCCGGCGAGATGATCAAGGAGGATGCTGTGGTCGAGGTTCGCGGCCACGATATCGGTTACGTCAGCCGTGGTGGTTTAAAGCTGGAAAAGGCCATGAAGTGCTTCCCGCTTACCCCTGACGGCAAGGTCTGCATGGATATCGGTGCGTCCACCGGCGGCTTTACCGATTGTATGCTGCAAAATGGCGCAGTGAAGGTGTACGCCGTAGACGTTGGCTACGGTCAGCTGGCATGGAGCCTGCGGACGGATGAGCGCGTGGTGAACATGGAACGCACGAATATTCGTTATGTCACGCCGGAGGATCTGGCAGAACCTATCGAGTTTTTCAGTGTGGATGTTTCCTTTATTTCTCTGCATCACATCTTCCCGGTGGCGCAGCGCATCACCACCCCGGACGCCATGGGCGTCTGTCTGGTAAAGCCGCAGTTCGAGGCAGGCCGCGAGAAGGTTGGAAAAAATGGCGTGGTACGAGACCCCGCCGTGCACCGCGAGGTGCTGCACAACGCCATGTCTTATGCTGCGGAAAACGGCTTTGTGGTGCGCGGGCTAGATTACAGCCCGGTCAAGGGTCCGGAAGGTAATATCGAGTACCTGATGTTTGTGCAGAAGAGTGACCAGCCCGCCGTGCTGGACGATGAAGCCGCCGCACAGGTGGTGGCAGCAAGCCACACCACGCTGGATCGTTAAGACCCAGCCGTCAGCAAAGGAGAAGCCGGTATGACGATCTACATTTCGCCCAACCCGGGCAAGACCTCTGCCAGTGAGATCGCGCTGCGTGCGGCGCAGATCCTGCTGACCCACGGCGCAGCTGTACTGATGAGCGATGCTCTGCGAGAAAACAGCATGGCAGGGGTCGTTTATCTGCCGCTGGAGCAGTGTCTGGAGCGCGCAGACGTGATTCTGACCATCGGCGGAGACGGCACCATCTTGCACGAAGCGAATCTTTCGCTCCGGTACGCAAAGCCCATCCTCGGCATCAATCTGGGACGTTGCGGCTTTCTGGCCACCTGCGAGATCGGCGAAATGGAAACAAAGCTGGCCGCCGTGGCACGTGGCGATTTCCAGCTGGACAACCGGATGCTTTTATATGCCCGGGTACTTGGTCAGGACGGCTGGGAGGGGCATGCCCTCAATGATGTGGTCGTGACCAAGGGACGCCTGCAACAGGCCATCGACTTCAGCATTTACTGCGATGATATTCTGGTAGAGCACTACCGGGGCGATGGCGTTATTGTGGCGACTCCCACCGGCTCTACGGCCTACTCGCTGGCAGCCGGAGGCCCGATTCTGGACTCGCAGACCAAGGGCGTCGTGGTGACCCCTATCTGCCCCCACAGTCTGGCCAGCCCGGCCATGGTGTTTGCGCAGGAGCGCAAGCTGAATGTCTGCGTGGGACAGGTGGCAGATGATGAAGTGTTTATCAGCTGTGACGGTGGTGTGGGCTACCCCCTCAAGGCGGGTGCCACCGCAGAGATCCGTCTGTCCGATCAGAACGTCAAGCTTATCACCTTTGGGCGGGCAGATCAGTTTCAGGCCATTGACCAGAAACTACGTAAGAGACAATAACACGGGAGGCGATTTTTAAGATGGCACGCAGCCGCAAAGAAGATACAAAAACAAAAGCGGAACGCTTGCAGACGATCCTGCGTCTTGTGCAGGAGCATCCCATCAGCCGACAGGAGGTGCTGCTGGAGCACTTGCGGAACGAAGGCTTTGAGGTAACGCAGGCCACCGTTTCCCGCGATATCCGGGAGCTGTGCCTTGTAAAGGCAGCTACTACAGAGGGCTACCGCTATGTTTCCAGCCGGAACGAAAGCTTCAATCCCAAGACCCAGGGGCGCTTTGAGACTATCTTCCATGAGTCCGTTTTGGGGGTGGATTACGCCGGGCATGTTGTGCTGGTAAAATGCTATTCCGGCATGGCAAATGCTGCCTGTGAGGTTTTTGACGCCTTGCAGTGGAAAAACGTCGTCGGCACACTTTCCGGTGATGATACCTTTTTAATTGTTGCGCGCTCGGAGCGCGATGCCAAGACCATTTGTTCGGAGCTGACCCGTTATGTGGGGCAGAGATGACGGTAGGAGAACGAAGCCATGCTGAGCAGCCTGCAAATTGAAAATGTTGCCGTGATCCAGAAGGCGGAGGTGCACTTTGAGCCGGGGCTGAATGTACTGACCGGCGAGACCGGTGCGGGCAAATCCATCCTGATCGATTCCATCAATGCGATCCTTGGCAACCGCACCTCTAAGGACTTGGTGCGCACCGGGGCTGCAAAGGCGGTGATCCGCGCCGCCTTTGAGCAGGTGCCGCCTGCTGTGCTGGATAAGCTGGAGCAGTCCGGCTACGAGCGCTCGGAGGCGCTGCTGCTCAGCCGCGAGATCACCGCCGAGGGTAAAAGCAGCTGCCGCATCAACGGGATGCCGGCCACGGCAGCCGTTCTGCGGGAGCTGTGCGGCGGGCTGATCAACATCAACGGTCAGCACGATTCCGTAGGTCTGCTTAACCCGGCGCACCATCTGGGCATTTTGGACGATTACGCGCAGAACCGTACAGTTTTTCAGGAGTACTATTCCCTGTACCGGGAGCTGGTGCGGGTCAAGCGGGAACTGGATGCCCTGATCACCGACGAGGCTGAAAAGCAGCGCAAGATCGACCTGTTGCAGTATCAGGTGCAGGAGATCGAGGACGCCGGGCTGACTGCCGGTGAAGAGCAGACGCTGGAAAACCGCCGGAAGGTGCTGTCCAATGCGTCTGCCATCCGGGACCGTCTGGCACAAAGCTATGCGCTGCTATCCGGCAGTGATGACGCCGCAGGTGCGGTGGATCTTCTGGGGGAAGCCTCCAATGCGGTAGATGCCGCCGCGCAGTTAGACCCTGCGCTTGCAGTCGCCGCCGGGCAGCTGCTGGATCTATACTATAACGCCAAGGATGTGGCCGCAGACCTGATCGGGCGGCTGGACGCCTACGACACCAATGATGCAGAGCTGGACGAGGTGGAGCAGCGGCTGGATCTTTTGTACCGGCTGAAGCGCAAGTACGGCAGCACGGTGGAAGATGTGATTGCTTTCGGGCAGAAGGCTCGGGAGGAACTGGATAACATCCAGCATTCTCAGCAGCGCCACGATGCATTACAGACCGAAAAGCTGCGTCTTTACGCAAAAGCGCGGGAAAAGGCAGAGGTGCTGACCCAGACCAGGCTGAAAGCTTTTAAGGAACTGAACACCCGCATTTCCGGTACACTGGATTTTTTGAATATGCCGGGTGTGCGCATGACTTTGCGCCACACTCGTGGCCCTTTGGCCAGCCATGGGCAGGACAGCATTGAGTTTTACATCTCAACAAACCCCGGTGAAGCGCCCAAGCCCCTGGCAAAAATTGCATCCGGCGGCGAGCTGAGCCGTATCACCCTTGCCATCAAGAACGCCATGGCCGATAAGGATGCTGTGCCTACCGTGGTCTACGATGAGATCGACAGCGGTGTGTCCGGCAAGGCCGCCGGACGCATCGGCGAGGTGTTGCGCCAGAGCGCACAGGGGCATCAGATCCTGTGCATCACCCACACAGCGCAGATCGCAGCACTGGCCGATTGCCATCTGCTTATCCAGAAAAACGTGTCCAATGAGCGTACCTATACCGAGATCCATCCATTGGACGAAAACGGCCGCGTAGAGGCCTTGGCGCGTCTCATCTCCGGCGACCACGTTACCGAGCTTTCCCGCGCCAATGCACGGGAGATGCTGCAGGAGCGCAAGCACGGCGGCTGATTTTGCAGAAAGGCCAACTCTTGACAAAGCGGCAGTCTTGTGATAGAGTAGACAATGTTAATGGCGATGAAGGGAACAAGTACCCTGAAGCGTTCTGTCCAGAGAAGTCCCGGTTGGTGCAAGGGATCACAGAACGGCAGGGGAAATACCTCCCGGAGCTGCAGGCTGAATGCGCAAAGCTAGTAGGCTGTGCCGCGTGCGAGCGTTAAAGACGCAGGAGTGTCACTCTACTCTGGGGTGTGCACTCGTAAGGCCGCTTCTGTGAGGAAACGGCAAACAGAGGTGGTACCGCGAAGTTATCTCGCCCTCTGCCAAATTCATTTTGGCAGAGGGCGTTTTTGTTTCCTCTGCCCCAAAAACAGGAGGTTTTTCCCATGACGCTGTACGAAGAACTGAAGGCCCGTGGTCTGGTAGCCCAGATCACCGATGAGGAGATCATTGACTTGATCAACAACGGTAAGGCTACTTTTTACATCGGCTTTGACTGCACCGCCGACAGCCTGACTGCCGGCCATTTTCTGGCGCTGACCCTGATGAAGCGCCTGCAGCTGGCAGGCAACAAGCCCATCGCTCTGATTGGCGGCGGCACTACCATGATCGGCGACCCCTCCGGCCGCACCGATATGCGCAAGATGCTGACCAAGGACGATATCGCCCACAACGCTGCCTGCTTTAAAAAGCAGATGGAGAAGTTCATTGATTTCTCCGAGGGCAAGGCTCTGATGTTGAACAACGCCGACTGGCTGCTGGACCTGAACTACGTTGAGCTGCTGCGTGAGGTAGGCGCCTGCTTCTCTGTGAACAATATGCTGCGTGCCGAATGCTACAAGCAGCGCATGGAGAAGGGTCTGTCCTTCCTGGAATTCAACTACATGATCATGCAGAGTTACGACTTCTACTACATGTTCCAGCACTACGGCTGCAATATGCAGTTCGGCGGCGACGACCAGTGGAGCAATATGCTGGGCGGCACCGAGCTGATCCGCCGCAAGCTGGGTAAGGATGCCTACGCTATGACCGTGACCCTGCTGACCGACTCTCAGGGCAAGAAGATGGGCAAGACCGCCGGCAACGCTGTCTGGCTGGACCCCAACAAGACCAGTCCCTTCGAGTTCTACCAGTACTGGCGCAACGTGGGCGATGCCGATGTGATGAAGTGCATCCGTATGCTCACCTTCCTGCCGCTGGAGCAGATTGACGAGATGAGCACTTGGCAGGATCAGCGCCTGAACGAGGCCAAGGAGATCCTTGCCTACGAGATGACCAGCATGGTGCATGGCAAGGAAGAGGCCGAAAAGGCTCAGAACGCTGCCCGTGCACTGTTCAGCGGCAACGCAATGGATACCGAGCACATGCCCAGCACCCAGCTGACCGAGGCTGACCTGACGGACGGCGCTATCGGCATCCTGACCCTGATGGTCAAGGCCGGCTTGGCTGCTTCCAACGGCGAGGCTCGCCGTCTGGTGGTGCAGGGCGGTGTGCTGGCAGACGGCGAAAAGGTCGCTGCTCCCACCGTCAGCTTTACCGCAGAGCAGCTTGCCAAGGGTATCGTCATCAAGAAGGGCAAAAAGATCTACCACAAGGTAACGCTGTAAAAAGCATTATAAAATTTATGGGTCAGAAACGTCCGCAGGCGTTTCTGACCCATTTTTTACATTTTGGCGCGTAAAAGCTGCTGCCCAGCAGTTACCTGGCCGGAGAGCAAAGGCTCTATCCGTGCAAACCGGCTGCTGTTGGTCACGATCACAGGGGTGGTCAGTGTGTAGCCTGCTGCTGCAATGGCTTGCAGATCGAACCGGAAAAGCAGCTGCCCCTTCTGCACATGGTCACCAGCCTGTACAAACAGCTCATAGCCTTTGCCCTTCAGCTCCACGGTGTCCATGCCAACATGGATGAGCACCTCCAACCCGTTATCGCACAGCAGACTGACGGCATGATGGGTCTTGGCAATCTTTTTCACGATGCCGTCTGCGGGCGCTACCACCTCGCCGCAGCTGGGCTCGATGGCGCAGCCCTTGCCCAGCACCTCGCTGGAGAATACCGGATCCTTGATCCGGGTCAGTGCGCGGATGCGTCCTGTGACCGGCGCATAAAGCAGCTGCCCACTCTCCGTAGGAGTGGTTCCCGCTGCCGGATTCTCCGAAGCAAGCGGCGCATTTTTCTCAAAATGTGCCCGCAGCCGCTGCCGGATGCTGTGTACGAGAGTTGCTGATACTTTCATTCCGGGTTCCTTCTTTCAGCAGGGGATTTTGCCTGTTGCTGCGCATTCCGCAAAAACAGGGCCGAAAGGGAAACTGCCCCTCCGGCCCCTGTTGATTGCTGTTACAGCTCGTATGCCTTTTTCAGTGCCTCGTAGGCGGCGTCCTCGTTTTCCGCGTGGACGAGCAGCGAGATATCCAGATCGCTGGTGGTGATCAGCAGTACCTCAATACCGGCCATAGCCAGTGCATTCAGCGCCCGCGCAGCCACGCCGCAGCTGGTGACCATATCCTCGCCGAACAGATTCAGCTTGGAATAGCCCACGCTGATCAAGGGAGACGCCTTGGCGTCCTTATCCAGATTTGCCGCCGAGATCGCTTTCATCACCAGCGGCAGATCGCTGCTGGATGCGGTAAAGCTGAAATCAATGGTGGTGCCGTGGGGAGCGCTCTGGCTGATCATATCCACCACCACGCCGGTCTCTGCAAAGATATCCAGATACCGGGACAGACTGTTGCCCCGGAACTCCACGTCCTGCACGCTGATCATCATCAGGTCAGTCTCGATATTGATCTTCGATACTCCGTACATAAAAAGTCCTCCGTTCTGCCCGGGTTCCCGGACAACGCTCAATCATTTCACATTTTTATGTAAGTGCTATCGCAATTCAACTTTTTAATGCAACAGCAACAGCGTTGAATTGCATATCGCAAATATGCTGTTTTCACGTTGCGCTAATTTTTGTCTTGCGATAAAAAGGATGCGCTGATATTATTTTGCGCGATTTTTTGTATCCTGTCAAGGCTGAAATCAGAATTATTTGCCCGCACACCATGCGCTGCTGCCAATTCCTGCGTGTAATCGCTCAAAAAATAGGTGCGCACGTTAGATTTTCCGGCATCGTAATGGGTCACGGTGGGGTGCAGCTGCGGTTCAAGCACTTCGCACTGCACCGAGCCGTTCGGCTGGATGGTCTTTTGCAGCTGCAAGGTCAGGATAGCCCCCACCAGCTGATCCGGTCGGCTCTGGGTGCTGAGGAAGTTACCCAGCGAGAAGGCGACAAAGCTCCGCCGTCCGTCCGCTGCGGTCAGCCACTGGGCGTCCTGCAATACATGAGGGTGGGTGCCCACAATGACATCCGCGCCCCAGTCTGCCAGATTCTGCGCCAGTGTGCGCTGGCTGTCCACGATGGCGTGGCTGTCCTCTACGCCCCAGTGAACCCCAACCACCACAAAATCTGCCTGCTGACGCGCCAAGCGTACCTGCCGCTCGATCACATCAGTCTGGCTGGTGTAGATGATATTAGCCGTCATATTCTTGTTCTGGCGGATGCCGTTGGTGTGCTCGGTGTAGGAGAGATAGGCGATGGTCACACCGTTGACGGTTTGCAGCGGGATGCGGTCGTAGTCCTCTTCGCCGCGCCACAGACCGGTGGTGACCACATCTTCCGGCATGGACTCCCAGAATTGCAGCGTGGCCGCAATGCCAGAGGCACCCTTATCGTAGGTGTGGTTGTTGGACAGGCTGAATACCCGCACCCCGGCGCGGTACAGCGCCCGCGCACAGTCGCCGGGGGTGGAAAAGCTGGGGTAGGTAGAGGGTGCAAGGGTGTCGCTGCAAAGAGTCTCCTGATTGATCCAGTTCACATCCTGCTCGGCATAAAAAGGCGCGATGTGCTCATAACAGTAATCAAAGCTGTACGTTCCATCTTCGCCTGCCCGGCGGGCGGCCTGTTTATAAATAGGGGCATGGATCAGGTTATCTCCTGTTGCAGAAAAACGGATGGTTTCCACCACGGGCTGCGGTTCAGGCTCCGGCTCCGGGGTCGCAACGGATGAAGCAGGGGGTAGCGTCTCCTCCGGCGGCGCAATGCCGCCCACCGGTACATCTTCTCCCGGCAGCTTTGTCCAGATCCCCAGACACAATGCGATCACGCTCACAGTCAGAACCGACAGCACCACCGCCCGGAGCGTTTGCTTTCGGCCGCGCTTACGGGCAGCCGGACGCCGCCGCTTTAAAGGCTCCTGCTTCATCGTTCACCTCTTCTCCCGGCGTATGCCGGGGCAGTTCGTTTTTCAGAGCGCGGCGATCAGATCGCCCATATCGTACAGACCCGGCTCCTTCTTTGCCAGATAGACCGCAGCATTCACGGCACCGTTGGCAAAGATGCTGCGGGAGTAGGCGGTGTGCCGCAGGGTGATCACCTCATCCGGCCCGCAGAACAGTACTTCATGGTCGCCTACGATGCTGCCGCCGCGCACAGCACTGATGCCGATCTCCTTCGGGTCGCGCTTCTGGCGCACGGAGGAGCGGTCGTACACATAATGGTACGCACCGTCATTCTGCTCATTGATAGCATCAGCCAGCATCAGCGCCGTTCCGCTGGGTGCATCCAGCTTGTTGTGGTGATGCTGCTCCACGATCTCGATATCATAGTTGATACCCAGCACGGCAGAGGCGCGCTTGCACAGCTCGGCCAGCACGTTGATGCCCATGGACATATTGGCACTCTTGAACACCGGAACGCTGCGGGACAGCTGCACGACCTTCAGCTGCAGTTCTTCCGAAAGACCGGTGGTGCACACCACGATGGGCAGCTTGTGGCTCTGGCAGTAGGGCAGTGCCTTTTCCACCGCAGCAGGGGAACTGAAGTCGATGATCACATCGCCCTTGCCGTTCAGCTTTTCCAGACTGTCGTAGACCGGGATGCCGTTCTGCTCGCCATCCTTCATATCGATACCGGCCACCACGCAGCAATCCTCCCGCTGTGCGATCATATCACACAGCACATGGCCCATGCGGCCGCCAATGCCCTGAATCACGATCTCTGTCATTGTTGTTTCCTCGTTTCTATAATAATATGGCAGAATGCCCGGAAGCTGAAGAGTCCCGGGCATTCTGTACGCTTTTTATTCCTTGATCAGACCGGCAGCCTGCAAAGCCTGCTCGATCTTTGCCTTGTGGGCATCGCTGGGCTCAACCAGCGGCAGACGGCATTCACCTGCATTCCAGCCCAGCACATTCATGGCGTACTTGACCGGAATGGGGTTCACCTCGCAGAACAGAGCCTCCTCCAGCGGCAGCATTTCCAGCTGCAAAGCGCAAGCCTTGGCGGTGTCGCCGTCAAAGAAAGCCTGACAGCAGTTATGCACCAGCTCCGGCGCAACATTGGACACCACGCTGATAACGCCCTTGCCGCCCAGTGCCAGCAGGGGAACCACCTGATCGTCGTTACCGGAGTAGATGTTCAGCGCATCACCGCACAGTGCAGCTACCTTGGCCACCTGAGAGATGTTGCCAGAGGCCTCCTTGATGCCGTTGATGAGCGGGTGTTTGCTCAGTTCCAGTGCAGTTTCAGGCGCAATGTTCAGACCCGTGCGGGAGGGCACATTGTACAGAATGACCGGGATGCCGCCGGCCTCAGCCATGGCGGTAAAGTGCGCCACCAGACCGGCCTGCGAGGTCTTGTTGTAGTAGGGGGTGACCATCAGCAGGGCATCGGCACCGCAGGCAGCAGACTTTGCTGCCAGTGCGCAGCCGTGGTCGGTATCGTTCGAACCGGCACCGGCAATGACCGGTACGCGGTGATCGACCGTATCCACGGTGAACTTGATGGCGGCCAGCTGCTCCTCATCAGTCATGGTAGAGCACTCGCCGGTGGTGCCGCAGATGATGATGGCATCGGTGTGGCGGGCGATCTGATCCTCGATAATGCGGCCCAGCTCGTCAAAGTTGATGCTTCCGTCCTCGTACATCGGGGTGATGATGGCAACACCCGCACCGGTAAAGACAGGCTTCTTCATAGTAAAAAACTCCTTTGCTGCGTGTATCGCGCAAAAATTCAGGCATTAGTCCATATAGCCCTTTGCTGCCAGCAGCTCCGCCAGCAGCACAGCACCGCCGGCAGCACCGCGCAGGGTGTTGTGGCTCATGCAGGCAAACTTGTAGTCAAACAGGGTGTCCTCCCGCAGACGGCCGATGCACACGGCCATGCCGTTCTCGGTGTTGCGGTCCAGCTTGGGCTGCGGACGATCCGGCTCGGTAAAGTAGTGCAGGAACTGCTTGGGTGCGCTGGGCAGGCCAAGCTCCTGTGCGGGGCCGCGGAAGTTCGCCCATGCTTCCAGCATCTGCTCCTTGGTGGGCTTTTTGTCAAAGCTTACGAACACGGCTGCGGTGTGGCCGTCCGAGACAGGCACACGGAAGCACTGTGCGGTGATGACCGGCTTCTCGGCGTTGACGATCTGGTCACCCTCAATGTGGCCCCACAGCTTCAGCGGCTCGCGCTCGCTCTTTTCCTCCTCACCGCCGATGTAGGGGATCACGTTGTCCACGATCTCAGGCATCCGGTCAAAGGTCTTGCCTGCACCGGAAATAGCCTGATAGGTGCACACCAGTGCCTTGCTCACGCCAAAGTCCTTCATCAGGGGATGCAGGGCAGGCACATAGCTCTGCAGGCTGCAATTGGACTTAACCGCAATGAAACCGCGCTTGGTGCCCAGACGCTTGCGCTGGGCGGGGATGATCTCAATATGGTCGGCGTTGATCTCGGGCACCACCATGGGAACATCCGGGGTGAAACGATGGGCACTGTTGTTGGAGACCACCGGGCACTCAGCCTTGGCGTATGCTTCCTCCAGTGCTTTGATCTCGTCTTTAGGCATATTGACAGCGCAGAAAACAAAATCCACCTGCGAAGCAACTTCCTCTACCTTGGAAGCGTCCAGAACGGTCATCTTCTTCACGCTCTCCGGCATGGGAGTGGTCATGGCCCAGCGGGAGCCTACTGCATCCTCATAGCTCTTGCCCGCACTGCGGCCGGATGCGGCCAGTACGGTCAGCCTGAACCAGGGATGATTCTCCAGCAGAGTCACAAAACGCTGACCCACCATGCCAGTTGCACCTACGATACCCACTTTATACTGTCTTTCCATTTCCAGCACCTTTCCTTTCAAAAAAACAAACAGCAAATCTTAGCATTGCGAAGAACACGGCTTGCAAACCGGACAGCGATGCAATATAATAGATACTGTTTATACAGATTCTATGATATCATTGATACGTTGTCCGTGTCAATCATCGGAAAGGCAAATGCACACTATGTTAAAAAAAGATTTTTGGTATGATTTACCCAAAGAGCTCATTGCACAGGAGCCCGCAGCCCCGCGGGACGCTGCGCGGCTGATGGTTCTGAGCCAAAAGGACGACAGCATCCGGCACAAGGTGTTCCGCGACCTGCCGGAATTTCTGGAGCCGGGAGATCTTTTGGTGGTGAACAATTCCAAGGTGCTGCCCGCCCGCATCGTGGGCGTCAAGCAGCCTACCGGTGCCGTGTGTGAGCTGCTGCTGCTGCGGCAGGTGAAGGGCGACCAGTGGGAGTGCCTGGCAAAGCCCGGCAAGCGGATGCAGCCCGGCACGAAGGTAAGCTTTGGCGACGGCAGTCTGACCGCCGTGGTGGACGAGACCATGGAGGACGGCAACAAGTATGTTACATTCTATTATGATACCGAAACGCTTTATGAAAAGCTGGATGAATTTGGCAAGATGCCGCTGCCGCCCTACATCACAAAGCAGCTGGAGGATCAGAGCCAGTACCAGACCGTCTACGCTAAGGAGCTGGGCAGTGCGGCTGCTCCCACCGCCGGGCTGCACTTTACCCCGGAGCTGATGGACACTCTCCGTGCTATGGGCGTCGGCATTGCCGAGGTCACTCTGCACGTTGGTCTGGGCACCTTCCGCCCCGTGCAGGAGGACGAGATCACCGATCACAAGATGCACAGCGAGTGGTACTCCATCAGCGAGGAGACCGCCCGGCGCATCCGCGAGACCAAGGCCGCAGGCCACCGGGTCATCGCTGTGGGCACTACCAGCTGCCGCACGCTGGAGGCTGCTGCTGCCAAGTATGGCGAGATCAAAGCTTGCAGCGGCAACACCTCCATCTTCCTGTATCCGGGGGTGAAGTTCAACTGCATCGACGGTCTGATCACTAACTTCCATCTGCCGGAGAGCACCCTGATCATGCTGGTGTCCGCTCTGTACGGCTATGAAAAGACCATGCACGCCTATGAGGTGGCTGTGGCAGAGAAGTACCGCTTCTTCTCCTTTGGCGATGCGATGCTCATTTTGTGATTTTTTGTAATTGCAACATAATGTTGCTGTGATCATTCTGATAACTTGCAGGCTTGCTGCCTGCATCGAGGCTGCACGGCTGTTTTCCGTGCGCAGAAAGGAAAAGACCATGCCTTCTTTGACGACCTACACTTTGCTCAAGCGGGAACACAACGCCCGGCGGGGCGAGTTCAAAACCGTGCACGGCACGGTGCATACCCCTGCCTTCCAGAACGTTGCCACCGCCGGTGCCATCAAGGGCGGCCTGTCGGCGCAGGATCTGAAAGATATCGGCGCGCAGGTCATGCTGTGCAACACCTACCACCTGCACCTGCGTCCCGGCGACAAGCTGGTGGCAGATATGGGCGGCCTGCACAAGTTCACCCGCTGGAACGGGCCTATCCTGACCGACAGCGGCGGATTTCAGGTGTTCAGTCTGGCAAAACTGCGTAAGATCACCGAGGAGGGCGTGACCTTCGCCTCTCATCTGGACGGTCACCGCATCTTTATGGGCCCGGAGGAGAGTATGCAGATCCAGGCAAATCTGGGCTCTACCATCGCCATGGCCTTTGATGAGTGCGTGGAGAACCCCGCCCAGCACGATTACTCCAAGGACAGCTGCGAGCGCACTACCCGCTGGCTGAAGCGCTGCAAGGCTGAAATGGCAAGGCTGAAGCACGAGGGCATCTCGGTCAACCCGGATCAGCTTCTGTTCGGCATCAATCAGGGCTGCACCTATGCTGACCTGCGTGTGGAGCACATGAAGCAGATCGCTGATCTGGAACTGGACGGCTACGCCATTGGTGGTCTGGCCGTGGGTGAGCCCACGGAAGTGATGTATGAGATGATCAGTCAGGTGGAGCCGTATATGCCCAAGGACAAGATCCGCTATCTGATGGGCGTCGGCACCCCCGGCAACATCATCGAGGCCGTTGCCCGCGGTGTAGACCTGTTTGACTGCGTTATGCCCAGCCGCAATGCCCGCCACGGTCACCTGAATACATGGAGCGGCATCATCAACATCAAAAATGCCAAGTACGAGCGGGACGAGCGCCCCATCGACCCTGCCTGCGGCTGCCCGGTGTGCCGCGATTACTCCCGTGCCTACATCCGGCATCTGCTCAAGGCAGACGAAATGCTGGGTATGCGACTGACCGTGATGCACAACCTGTGGTTCTACAATCACCTGATGGAACGCATCCGGGATGAGCTGGATGCCGGTACCTTTACCGCCTTCCACGACAGATACGTGAAGCTTCTGGATACCCGAATTTAAACTTTAGCCTTGCAACAAGGCCGATAAGAGGGTATAATAGCATTATCTGAATTTTTGAGAGGAGATTTTGCCCCATGCAATTTCTGACTACCACGTCCGAAGGCTATATCAGCCTGTTCTTCACGCTGGCACTGATGCTGGTCCTGCTGTACTTCATGATCTATCGTCCCCAGAAGAAGCAGGAAAAGAAGGATGCCGCTATGCGCAGCAGTCTGGAGATCGGCGATCAGGTCACGACCATCGGCGGTGTCATTGGCCGCGTTGTCGCCATCAAGGATGACACCTTTGTTCTGGAGACCGGCGCTGACCGCGTGAAGATCCGTTTCACCAAGTCTGCTATCTCTTCGGTCGAAAAGCTGAACATGGACAAGGCTCCTGCCGATAAGAAGTAAGCATTTAACCGTGCATACATGAACCGCCTCCCTGCATAGACTATGTGCAGGGAGGCGGTTTTGTTATGTCTGAGTCTCGAGGTTTCCCGGCGGAGCTTCTTTCGTTTCTGTTTTTCGGGGCGCTGGGGGTGGCCGTAACAGCGGCGGCGCTGGCTGGTTTTGCGCATCTGATGGCCGGGCAGGGCTGCTCTGGCAGTGTAGTACCGATACTTGCCACAACAGCCGTGTGCATAGGCAGTTTGCTGTGCGCACTGGCGGCAGCGTTTCGTAAAAAGGTGCGCGGTCTGCTGACTGGACTGCTCCAAAGTACATTTCTGGCGGTGCCGCTGGCGCTTTCTGCTGTATGGAACGGCACAGCCACCGAGCCTGCTGTGGTATGCCGCATTCTGGCAGTGCTGCTCTGCGGCTGTGTCGGAGGGCTGCTTGGGGTCACCCTGCGCAGCCGCAGACACACACTTCGTTGATCAATCCGGCAAATCGAATACATCAGAGGGGAAAACAGCGTATGTGGATCTATGAACAAGAAAAACCGGAAGAGAAACTGCCTTTGCTGCCGCAGACGGCTAACCTGCCGGTGCAGAAAGCAGAACCTGCTCTGCCGACTGCACCGGTACAGGCACCGGATCTGGCAGAGCAATTGCCATCAAAAGAACCCGGTATGCCGGTAAAGCGGCACGCCACCCGGGATTGCTGGCTACTGGCTGCGGCCTTTCTGCTGGGGTGTACGGCAGCTGGTGCATTGCAGGCCGTATGCGATGCCCGACAGGCAGAACTGCTGCGGTATTATCTGGAAGCGTGGCAAGGGCTGTTTGCACCGGGCAGTTTGCAGGGGGTGGTACAGCTTTTCGGCATGGAATATCTGGCTCTCGGCCTTGTGGTCAGCCTGTTTCTGGTATTGGGGCTGTCTGCCCTTGGCCCAGTGATGATCTTTGGCAGCATGATGTTGTACGGTTTGGGCAGCGGGTTGCTTATGGTACAGCTTTGCACGGCAGACGGGTGGAAAGCAATACTTCCGGCACTGCTATGGACAGGCTTACCGGCGGCAGCGGCAAGCGGTTGTCTGTGCTTTTTCGGAGCCTGTGCCTTGCAGGTCAGCAGCCGGATCCACGCTTATTCCTTCCGTAAGCATCCCAGCGGACAAGCCCGCCCCGGGGTGCAGACACTGCTGGGACAATATCTGCTGACCATGGTGGTACTGCTGCCGCTGTGCGGTGCGGCGGCAGGGCTTTCGTATCTGGGCAGCCGCCTGTGAACGGTATCCTTTTCTTGCGGGTTTTGGCACAGTGTGTTACAATAACAAAAGACCATAATAAATGAGGGACAGACATGAAACTAAAATCCGTCTATGTATGCTCCAATTGCGGAGAGACAAGCCCCCGCTGGATGGGGCGCTGCCCCAGCTGCGGCAGCTGGAATACCATGAACGAGGATGTGGTAGCCGAAGCACCCAAGGCGGGGACTTCTGCCGCCCGTCAGGCTGCTGCCACACGGCAGGAAGGCGTGACCACACTGACCGCCCGGCGGCTGTCAGAGATCAGCACAACTGAGGAAAAAAGCCGTATCCTGACCGGCATCTCGGAGCTGGACCGCGTATTGGGCGGCGGCATCGTGCTGGGCGGCGTGGTGCTTTTGAGCGGTGAGCCGGGCGTGGGTAAATCCACTATGCTGTTACAGCTGTGCGGCGCCATCTCCAACCAGCACAGCGTATTGTATATCACCGGCGAAGAGTCTGTCCGGCAGGTCAAGCTGCGTGCAGCGCGGCTGAAGGTACCGCAGGATAACATCTTTCTGGCGGCGGAAAATGACGTGGATGAGATCTGCGGTCTGATCGAAAAGGAAAAGCCGGATCTTGTGGTCATTGACTCCATCCAGACCATGCGCTGCATGGATATCTCGTCCTCGTCCGGTACGGTCAGTCAGGTGAAGGAGAGCGCTGCGCGGCTGCTGGCGGTAGCTAAAAAGCAGGAGATTCCCATGTTTATTGTGGGTCATGTAAACAAGGATGGTGCGATCGCAGGTCCCAAGGTCATGGAGCATATCGTGGATACGGTGCTTTACTTTGAGGGTGACAAGATGCTGCCGTACCGCATTCTGCGGGCAGCCAAAAACCGCTACGGTTCTACCAATGAGCTGGGAATGTTCGATATGACCGGCACAGGGCTTGCCGAGATCGAAAACCCTTCCCAGATGCTATTGGAAGGACGTCCGCTGGGGGTCTCCGGCAACTGTGTAGCCTGCACCATGGAGGGCAGCCGTCCCATCCTGAGCGAGATTCAGGCGCTTGCCACCAAGACGAATTTCCCGGCACCCCGCCGCGCCTGCAGCGGATACGACTATAACCGCATGAATCTTTTGATCGCGGTGCTGGAAAAGCGGGCAGGGTACTTCTTTGGTAATCTGGATGTTTACGTCAACATTGTAGGCGGCATTGCACTGCGGGATACCGCCTGCGACCTTGCAGTCTGCCTGAGCATGGTCTCCTCGCTGCTGGACCGCCCGGTCAGCGATAAGCTTATCGCCATCGGAGAGGTGGGTCTGGGCGGGGAAGTGCGCAGTGTGCCCAATCTGGAACAGCGCCTGCACGAGGCAGAGCGTATCGGCTTTGAGCGGGCAGTTATCCCTAAGCACAGTCTTGCGCATCTGAATGCCGCAGATTATCCCGGCATGAAGCTGGTCGGTGCGGCGTATATCGCTGATGCTATCAATGCGCTGAAAAATGACCGCCTGTGATGAAACGAGGAAGCTATGTCAATCTATCTGGACGAAAGAAACCCCGGCAAGCACGCCCCCTTTGAGGATGCTGCCCCGGATATTGTAGAATATGTGCGGTACCTTGAAGTGATCGCCGGAAAAAGTGCCAATACGGCGTTCAGTTATTACTGTGATCTGCGCTCCTTCAGCCGTTTTATGAAGCGCCGCCGCGGGCTTGTTGCCGCAGATGCAGAGTTTAAAGAAATCGACCCCAAAGGGCTGGATACAGCTTTCTGGGGCAGCATAACAAAAGAGGACATCTACGAATATCTGTATTTTCTGAACCGGGAATGCGGCAACAAAAAATCCTCTACCGCCCGGCGGCTGGCCAGCCTGCACGGTTTTTATGATTATCTGGTCAATCAGGTCAACCGCTTATCCGAGGACCCTACGGCGGCTATCCGTCCGCCCAAACAGGATAAAGTATTGCCCAAGTACCTGACGGCAGAGCAGTCTATCTCGCTGTTGGAGAGCACACAGACACAGAGCGATTTCCCAGAGCGGGATTATTGCATGGTAGTGCTGTTCCTCAACTGCGGTATGCGTCTTGCGGAGCTGGTAGGTATGGACCTTGGAGATATTGACTTAGAGCAGCGGCAGATCCGCCTGTTCGGCAAAGGCCATAAGGAGCGCATGGTCTATCTGAATGATGCCTGCGTGGAAGCATTGCAACTATATCTGCGCAAGCGTAATACTATGGAAGGGCTTTCACCCAAGGAAAAAGCCGTGTTCATTACGCGGATGCGCAAGGAACGTATCTCGAACCGCAGGGTAGAACAGCTGATCTCCGGCGCAATGAAGGCTGCCGGACTGAAGGGCTTTTCCACCCATAAGCTGCGCCACACAGCCGCAACCCTGATGTATCAGACCGGTAATGTAGATATCCTTACCCTCAAGCAACTTCTGGGCCATAGCAGCGTTGGAACAACACAAATTTATACGCACCTGCAAGAATTTCAGGTTCGCTCTGCCATTGAAGAAAATCCGCTGGGCAAGGTATTGCCCATAAAAGCTGAAAAAGCAAGCTTGGATACAACAGAAACAGCAGGGGAGACATCTGCCGAAGGCACCCAGGCGGGAGAGGATGCTTCTGAGCCGTCCGGCCCGATGGCTGCCTTTGAGGGCGCTGCACAGGATGGTTTCCGAGCAGATATCTCGGCAATGTCTGCCGAAGAAACAAACGACTCATCGAACGATACTTAAACCACTAAGATCTTTATGACTTGAATAGCGTTTGAAACGATGCAAAGGCCTATGACACGATCCGGCTTGACCGGATTAAAGTCATGGGTCTTTATAATTTACATTATAAGATAAGCAGTCAGCATCCATACATACAGGAGCATCCATAGAAACGATCTGGTAGAAACGCGCAAAGTACTGAACAACCACAGCCGCAACATGAAATGTTATAAAGCAAGCGCGTAGACGCTTACTGAAATAAAATGAATTGCAAACGAACCGATGAAGCAGCGCATAAAGCGCATAACACAGAAATAATCTGTAAGCGTGAGACAAAGAAAACAATAAAACATGATAAAAAGTGCAGAATGCGCAGAACGGTTGAACCAAGCCCAAAAATGAGCCAGCTGGGACTGAAGCGCCAAAAATCCGGGAAATGGGTATTTTTCACTCCCCTAAGTTTCGTATAACGTGCATTATACGAAACCACAATAATCAAAAAATAGAAGCTGCCCTTCTCTCTTTCTGTCAGATTTCCGGCAGCTTCTGTGGATGTTGTTCTTTTTGTATGCGCCCGCTTCTACGCCGCTGGACGTATTACCAGTATGTTCAAACGTTCGACTTATTCCTGCAATGGTCGTTCTGGTGCGTTGAAGTTCGCATCATAGGAGTAGTATCGTTTCTTCTGCTTTGGTGATACGATGCTCATTTTGCCGACAGCGGTTCTGTGCCAAAGTATGCACAGATGGCTTCATAATAAATGCGTGCCACAGTCTTGCAGCCCTCCTCGCTGCCAAAGCGCTCCACATCCTCGGTGTTTGTTACAAAGCACTGCTCTGCCAACACTGCCGGACAATCCACATCCTCCAGCAGCGTAAAGCTACGCTCAGGCCGCACCTGCGTATAGGTGTTCTCCACCAGCTGCTTCTGGTCGTTTTCCAGATAATAAATGTAACGTACTCCCCCACGCCCGCGCAGCTTTGCACCGATGCTTTGCATTCCACCAGCCAGCAGCCGAGCAAAATAAAAGCTTTCCTGATGCCATGTGCGCCCGGGCACTGCCGGATAACACTCAAAGCCGGATGCCGTAGAGCCGTTGGCTGCGGAGTTGCCGTGGATGGACAGCAGCAGCTGCGGGCTTTGAGCGCTGGCAGCGGCTGCACGCTGGGCAGGCGTAGCGGTTATTTCAAAGTTTTCCCGGGTCTGCAACGGAATGTAATTGGTGTCCTGCTCTAACCACTGAAGCAGTGCAGCAGCCGTGGCTGCGGTGATCTGTTTTTCTTCAACCACTCCCCTTGCGCCCGGGTCGCTGCCGCCATGCCCGGCGTCTATTGCCACCCGGTACGGCGGGTCGCCCACCACAGGACGAAAGTCATCCTCTGATGCTGAGACTGCAGGCTCTGCGGGTGCATTCAGTTCCAGTGCCGCCTTCCATAAAAGCAGACCGAAGCAGAGCATCAGCCCCGCAAAAACAAACAGTATGCCGTGCAAAAATCGGTTCTGCGTTTTGCGATGGCGCGTTTTATGTTTGCTATGTTTATTTGCAGGTCTGCGATGACTGTTCAGCATAAAGTTTTACTTCCTATTCGTTTTACATTTATAATACGAGTATACTCGCCTTTTCCCTGCGCTGCAACAAAAAAAGACTGCCAATTTTTCAAAAGGCAGCCTTTGCTCTGTTTATTTCAGTTCTACGACCGTCACGCCGCTTTCGCCTTCGCCGTAACGGCCAAGACGGAAGCTTTTTACCATGCGGTTGCCGCGCAAATGCTTATGGATGGCAGTGCGCAGTGCGCCGGTACCGTTGCCGTGGATCAGATAGACCACCGTCTGCCCGTTCAGGATGGCGCGGTCAATAAAGGAATCCACCTCCGACAGCGCCTCGTCCACCGTAAGCCCCAGCAGGTTGCACTCCATTTTTGCGGTGCGCTGTACGCGCTCTACCCTGCCGTTGGGACGGTTGGTATCGCCGGTCAGGCGGGAATACCGCTGTTGTGCCTTGGTCTTGGGCGCAGTGGGTTCTTTCACCAGCTTTTCCGGCTGCTTCAGGCCTTTGAGGGGCACCTTGGTCTTGATGATACCGGCACGCACCAGCACATCGCCGTTTTTGTCCGGCAGTGCCAGAACAGTGGCCAGCTGGTTCAGCTCTGCAATGCAGACCTCCTGCCCTACTTTTACCTCCTTCAGCGGCACAAACTCCTTGACGGGGTTATGCACCACCTCCGTACCGGCAAACAGCTTTTCGGTCTCTTTTTTGGCAATCTCGCGGGCGCGCTGTGCCTTCTGCTGGGCGCTCATGCGCTCGTCCTTTTGCAGCTGGCGCAGCTCATCGGTCAGCGCGTAGGCCTGCGTTTCCACCTGCTGTGCCAGCGTGCGCGCCTTGGCACGGGCAGCTTCCAATTCATTCTCGCCCTGCTGAATCAGCTCATCCCGCTTTTTGCGGGCAGCTTCCAGCTGATGGGAGGCTTCGTTGCGCAGCTGCTCCACCTCGTTCTGGCTTTCCTTCAGCTGCAGCTTCAGATCATCCAGCTGCCCCAGAACCGCATCCAGACGTTTATCCTCGGCAGACAGATGCTGCTGGGCAGCCTCAATGACGCGGCTGGGGATGCCAAGCTTTTCGCTGATCAGGAAAGCGTTGGACTTGCCCGGTACGCCCACACTCAGCTTATAGGTTGGGCGCAGGGTCTCCAGATCAAACTCGCAGCTGGCATTGACCACGCCCTTGGTCTCCAGTGCAAAAACCTTCAGTTCCGCATAGTGGGTGGTCGCCATCAGCAGCACACCACGGCGGCGCAGCTCCTCAATGATGGCAACAGCCAGTGCGGCACCCTCGGCAGGGTCGGTGCCGGCGCCCAGCTCGTCCAGCAGCACAAGGGTGTGCGGCATGGCAAGCTCCAGAATGCCGGTGATCTTTTTCATGTGGCCGGAGAAGGTGGACAGGCTCTGCTCAATGCTCTGTTCGTCGCCGATATCTACCAGAAATTCATCAAACACGCAGATCTCGCTGCGTTCGTCAGCTGGGATCAAAAAGCCGCACTGTGCCATGGCGCACAGCAGACCGGCGGTTTTCAGCGTGACCGTTTTACCGCCGGTGTTCGGGCCGGTGATGATAAGAGAATCGTATTCCCCGCCCAGTGCAATATCCACAGGAACGCACTTTTGCGGGTCGATCAGCGGGTGGCGGGCGCGGATCAGATTAAAGGAAGAATCCGTCCGCACAGCGGGTTTGAAGGCCTTCAGTTCCAGCGCAAGCCGCGCCTTCGCCAGCAGGATGTCGATCTCCAACATGGCCTTGTAGCTGTACTGGAACTGCGGCTCAATGGCGGCTACCTGTGCGGTAAAGGCCACCAGAATGCGCTCGATCTCCTGCGCTTCCTGTGCGCGGTACTGCAGAATGCGGGCGTTAGCTTCCACCACAGCCTGCGGCTCCACGAACACCGTAGCGCCCGTAGAGGATACATCGTGGATGATACCGCTCACCTCGCCGCGGTACTCGCTCTTGACCGGCACAACATACCGGCCGTTGCGCATGGAAACCACGCTCTCCTGCAGGTATTTGGAGGTATCCATATTGCGCACCATGCTTTCCAGCCGATCGCGGATGCTGTTTTCGGTGGCGCGTATCTTTTTGCGCAGCTCTGACAGCGTACGGGAGGCGGTATCTGCCATGGCATCCGGTGCCAGAATGGCGCTGGAGATCTGCTGCTCAAGGCCCGGTTCCGGTGCCAGCGCGTAAAACAGATCATCAGTCGGCAGCGCGTCATGCTCAGAGGAGCCGTACCAGCTGGTCAGGTGCTGAAAATTGCGCAGTGCACCGGCCACCATCAGCAGCTCACCCATAGAAAGCACGCCGCCCTTTACGGCACGGACAGCAAGCTGGCTGACCCCCTCTACCCCACCAAAGCGCGGTGAGCCGTTTTTGATCAGCAGGGTGTTGATGGCATCCGTCTGCTCCAGCGCGTAGCGCACCTCGTCCGGGTCACACTGCGGCTCAATGGCCAGCAGCATGGCGCGGGCTTCCTTGCATACGCAACCCTCTGCTGCACGGGCGATGATCTTATCCAGTTCTAATGTTTTTAAGTAGCTTGTTTCCATACTGTTCCTTTTTGGTCAGGGCAGCACGCTTTTCAAAAAGGCATAACTTTTCAGCGGCTTATCCAGATGCGTCAGGGCATAGTTTTCAGCCACTGCGGAAAGCTTTGCCAGACTGCCCACAGAGATCTTGAATGCAAATATTTTTTTGTCCTCTACCAAGCAGATGTGGCGCAGTGCAAACAGCGCAGCTTTGTCCAGATTGCAGTTCTTGCCTGCCTTTGCCGCACAGGATGCACAGAGCAGATGCCCTTCCTGTGCGTCCAGATAAAAGGCATCCCCTTCATCATAGGTGCCGCAGTCCCGGCAGCAGACCAGCTGCGGCATAAAGCCGCACTCGCTCATGGTACGCAGCTCAAATACCGCCTTGATCACCCGCAGGTCGGTGCGGTGCTCGCTGATCATATACAAACTGTTCAGCACCAGCCGCAGTTCCCGGGCTGCTTCCTCTCCGGTAGGCGAAAGTGCCGCAGCCAACTCGGTAAGATACATGGCAAGGCTCACCCCTTCAATGGAGGAGGAAACGCCATGGAAGATGTTCTGTACCTCAGCTTCCCGCACAGTATACATATTGCGCCCGGGCACAAGTGTAAACTCTGAATAGCAGAACAGCCCGCAGGCGCTGAACAGCTTGCTTTTCAGCCGCAGACTGTTTGCAGCCATTGCCGTGATCACACCCAGCTTCGGGGTGAGGATCGTCAGAATACGATCTGCTTCTCTATAACGGGTCTCCTTCAGTACCAGACCCATGGTCACAAATGGTTCCATCGTCCGTTTCTCCTGCCGGATGCTCGGCGGGCAGCTGCACCAGTTGTTTGTAATCGAGATACCGGAGAATATTCCCCGTGCAGGCAAAGGCCTGCCAGCTTGCGGCAGCATCCATCTTCAGCACTCCTTCCCTTTCCTGTGCACAGGCTGCTTTTGTTATAGTGTCAGCCTGATTCTAGCACAGCATACAAGGGAAAACTGTCCTGCTTTGGCAGTGCTCAGCGGTTGGAGGAATTCTGCTTGAAGCCGAAGTTGTTCAGCAAAAATTCGTTGTCCCGCCAGTCGGATTTTACCTTGACCCAGCACTGCAGGTTGACCCGGCAGCCCAGAAACTCCTCGCAGTCGGTGCGGGCAGCACTGGCGATCTTTTTGAGCATCGCACCGCCCTTGCCGATGACCATGCCCTTGTGGCTCTCCCGCTCGCAGTAGATGTTCACGTCAATGTCGATCAGGTCTGTGCCCGGGCGCTCCTTAAAGCGCTCCACCACTACTGCAATACCGTGCGGGATCTCGTCCCGCATAAAGAGCAGCGCCTTTTCGCGGATGACCTCGGCCACAAGCTCTTTTTCCGGCATATCGGTGTAGGCATCGTCATCAAAGTAATGGGGGCCTTCCACGGCGTAGCGGCTCAGAGCATCGAACAGTTCCTCACTGCCCTCTTTGTTGCGCACACTGATGGTGTAGATCTCGTCAAACACGCCAAGCGCCTTCAGCTCTGCCTTGCGGGCTTCCAAGTCGGCAGGATCTTTCACAAGATCAGTCTTGTTGATGACCGCAATAGCCGGGCCGCTGCGGTGCAGAGCCTCCACCAATACCATCTCGGATTCGTTCAGCGCACCGTAGGGCTCGAACAGCATCATGGAAACATCCACATCCGCAATGGAATCGCTGGCGGTCTTATCCATGCGCTTGCCCAGCTTGTTGTGCGCCTTGTGCACACCGGGGGTGTCCAGCAGCACATATTGCAGCGGACCACGGGTGATCACGCCGGTAATGCGGGTGCGGGTGGTCTGAGGCTTGGAGGTGACGATTGCCACCTTCTCGCCGACCAAGAGGTTCGTCAGGCTGGATTTGCCCACGTTCGGCCGTCCGATGACAGCAACGAATACAGAGGAGGTGTCGTAATGCTCCTGAACGGGTGTTGTAGTACTCAAAGCGAACTCCTGTCTTGTTTTTATGTTCTGTTGCAGTGAAGGGATATCATTCCGTGTAGCTGACTGTGCGGGGCAGACCCAGCTGCAGCAGCACAGCCTCTTCCTTTTCCCGCATACGCATGGCTTCCAGACCGCCGTTTTCGTGGTCGTAGCCCAGCAGATGCAGCATGGAGTGGACGGTCAGAAAAGCCACCTCCCGCTGCAGCGGATGCCCATACAGATTGGCCTGCTCCATGGCGCGCTCCATGCTGATGACGATATCGCCCAGCATCATGCAGCCGTTGTTCTCGTCGATATCATACTTGCCGTCCTCACCCAGAGGAAAGCTCAGCACATCGGTGGGCATGGGCTTGTTGCGGTACTGGTTGTTCAGCTCGGCAATGGCAGCGTTGTCCACAAAGGTAACGCTGATCTCTGCGGGACGGTCAAAATGCTCATACTCCAACACAGCGTTGCAGGCGCGGCGGATGAGGATGCGAAGCCCAGAGGGCACCTTGACAGCTTTCTGGGAGTTGGTGATCAAAACTTTGTTGGACATATCGGTCCACTCCTTTCAAAGGGTTATTTAAAATTCTTTTTGTTTTCTTTATTTTCCGCTTCGGCAGCCGGATGGGCAGCGCGCTCGTAAGCCTTTACGATCTCCTGCACCAGCCGGTGACGCACAACGTCCTTATCGGTAAAGTAGCACTGGGCAATGCCTTTTACATCCTTCAGCACCTTCAGCGCGTCCACCAGACCGCTGCGGGTGCTGCCCGGCAGATCGATCTGGGTCACATCGCCGGTAACGACCACCTTGGAGCCCACACCCATACGGGTAAGGAACATTTTCATCTGCTCCGGGGTGGTGTTCTGCGCCTCGTCCAGAATGATAAAGGAATCATCCAGTGTACGTCCACGCATATAGGCCAGCGGAGCAACCTCTATGATCTGCTTTTCCACTAGTCGCTCGTAGGTCTCTGCGCCCAGCATATCAAACAGACCGTCGTACAGCGGCCGCAGATAGGGGTCTACCTTCTGCTGCAGGTCGCCGGGCAGAAACCCCAGCTTCTCGCCTGCCTCCACCGCCGGACGGGTCAGGATGATGCGGGATACCTCCTTGGCCTTGAAGGCTTTTACCGCCATGGCAACGGCCAGATAGGTCTTGCCGGTACCCGCCGGGCCGACACCGAAGGTAATGGCATTGGAGCGGATGGCGCTCAGGTACTCCTTCTGTCCCAGTGTTTTGGGGCGGATCGGACGACCCTTGACCGTAACGGTAACAAAATCTTCGGTCAGTTCCTTTACCCGCTTCTCCGCGCCATCGTGCGCCAGACTGATGCAGTAGTGCACCGTCTGATCTTCCAGCGGCGTGCGGTTCTCGATCAGAAGAAGCATTCCCTCCACAGCGCGGTTCGCTGCCGCCACATTGGCAGGCTCGCCGGAAATGCGCAGCTGTGTGCCGCGGCAGACAGCGGTAACAGAAAACTCTTTTTCCAATAAGCGAATATTCCGGTCACAGTTGCCAAAAACAGCCGCTGCGATCTCTACACTGTCCAGTTCAATACACTTTTCCGCCATGGAGCTCCTCCCGAATTGCAGAATTTGATGACTATATTGTACCACCAAAATCTTCAGAAGAAAACTATGAAAAGTGCACAAAATATTTTCTCGTGTTCCATCGGTTTTTCCATACGAACTGTGTTTTAAAGCTTTTTGATGGCTTTTTTCTGAAAACGCTTGACAAAGTATATCGTGAGGCGATATACTTTAAGCACGATATATCGGTTTCCGTTATAAAGACGCTCGATAGAATCCATGGAGTATTTCAGTATGGAAAACCTTGCATTGACCGAATCGACCTATTATATCCTGTTATCTCTTTACCATCCGCAGCACGGCTATGGCATCATGCAACAGACGGAGCAGCTTTCCGGGGGCAGAGTCCATCTTGCCGCCGGGACACTGTATGGTGCCTTGACCTCTCTGTGCGAAAAAGGCTGGATCCGTCCCCTGCCCGCCGAGAGCGGCAGCCGCAAAAAGGAATATCAGCTTACCGCAGAGGGCGTACAAGTCTTAAAGCACGAGCTTGCCCGCTTGCAGCAGCTTGTGGCCAATGGTGAGAGCATCCTGAAGGAGGAAACCTTATGAGTGAAAAGAAAACCGTTTTCAAGCTTTTCTTTGTGTGGGATTTTGAAAAAGAAGAGCGCTGGCTGAACGAGATGGCACAAGATGGCTGGGTGCTGGACAACACCGGGTTTTCTTTCTATACATTTGTGCGCTGCGAACCGGGCGAGTATATCATCCGTTTGGAGATGAACCCCAGCAGCGATTACCGTGCTTTTGTAAAGGAACTGAGAGCGGAGTATATCGGCGGTTGTGTCAACTGGGTGTACTTCCGGCGGAAAGCGGAGCTTGGCAGTTTTGAACTGCTCTCAGATATCGACTCCCGCCTGACGCACCTGAGCCGCATCGACCGGATGCTTTCCCTGATCTGTCTGGCAAACCTGATCATGGGCGTAACAAACTCTCTGAATCAGGCTCGCTACGGCTGGCTGAACCTGTTGTGCGCAGCGATGCTCTCCTATGCACTGGGGCGTATCCACGGCATGAAAGCAGCGCTGGAAAAGGAACGCAGTTTGCACGAATGATTTGTCAAGCCCTTCTTTGCCACAACCGCAGAGAAAAAAGCGGCGTATCTTTGGATAAAAAGACCATAGCAAACCGATCTCCATCGTGATACAATAGCAAGCGTTGTGTGCCGCCGCCCGGCGGCCGTTTGGACTGCTTGAAAACAAAGGAGAAGGAACCCATGGAACAGCTTTTTCTGATGCCCGGTGAAGAACGGTACGAGCGCTTCAAGGACGGCAACGGTGTTCCTAAGGTGCACTACTCCTACTGTTCTATGCGCGGTGCTTTCTTTGACTGCGAGAGCCGTAGTCTTGAGGAAGCCCAGCGCCTGTGCGAAAACTGGCTTGTAGGGCAGGATCGCTGCTACCGCAACTAACATAGAACCATAAAACCCCTGCCGCTTTGCAGACCTTTCCGCAAAACGGCAGGGGCTATTTTTATATAGGTTTTACTGCCACATCTGCGCACAAACAAGTTCCAGTACACTGCCGGCGATACAGCGGGATTTATCCGAGATCAGAAAGCAGTTGGAAAGCTCCTCCCGCCGAGGGTCGATATCCGCGATCTTAAAACCCAGTGTGACCGGATAGCCGCTGCGCAGCAGTCCGCGCAGGATACCGGAAATTTGTGCGGTGACCGGAATATCCGCCCCCTCCTGAGTTCGGATAGTGGCAATGGTCTCACCCTTCTCCACAAGATCACCGATTTTACGCACATTCATAAAAACACCGGTGGCCTGTGCATGGATTACCCGCTCTGCACCGTACCCGCCGATGACGCCGGGGATGCCGGTATTGGGGATTGCGCTCCCCTCCCGGATGATCCTGCCCAGCCGGTGGCCGCGCTTGGTCTCCACCACTGCATCTACGTCCTGCCCGGCCACAAAGCCGGGACCAAGGGCGATGGTAAGCGGTGCCATATCCCGGCGGGTGCCAAGGTTGCGCTTGGCCAGAATGGCGTCCACTACGACCTCCGGCTTTGCCCGGGCAATACAGACTCCCTCCGGGTCAACGAGCACCGGAACAGCGCCCTGCACCCAGACGGACTGCGCCTGCTCCAACGCTTCAATGCGGACAGCACGCAGCCCTTCGACAGTGGCTTCGCCTTCATACACTGCTTCACACAGGGCTACCTGACGGCGGATGGCTGCGGGTTTTGTAGTTTCCAATACCAGCACCCACAGCCCGGCGCTCCACAACCGGTGGATGGTACCGGTGGCAAGGTCGCCGCCGCCGCGCACGATGATCAAAGCGTCCTTTTTCATCTTGTTTCCTCCCCGGAGCAAAGTGTCTGCAACAGCACCTCCATGGAGCCGCCACAGGCAGCAACAGCCGCATCCTCGTTTTTGCCGTCAGCCGAAAGCTGTAAGCATTGCAGGGCGGGAGCGGTCTGTGCCAACAGCTTCTGAGCAGCCTGTACCGTGTAATGCTCCATAATGCCGCCGCCCACGCTGCCCACGGTACTGCCATCGGGCAGAATGAGCATTTTTGCACCCACATCCCGCGGGGTAGAGCCATGCCGCGCAACGATGGTAGCCAGCACCGCCGGGGTATGGGCTTTTTCTGCCTGCACCATGGCATCCAGCAAGGCGATGGGATAACCCTCGGTCTGAGGGCGGGCGTTCTTGACCTGCACGATCTGCGCCAGAATGGAAAGTGCGATCTCCGCAGCCGTCTGTGCCCCGATGGCAAGGCCGATGGGTGCGCAGAGCGACTCCACTCGCTGCCTGTCCAGCCCGGTCTCCAACAGCTGACGGCGCACCAGTGCGGCTCGTCCGCGGCTGCCCATCATACCCACATAGGCCGCAGGCTTTTGCAGGATCAGGGTCAGGCAATCCAGATCAAAGGCGTGGGAGCGGGTCAGCACCGCAAAATAGGTCTCTGCCCCGCCGGGCACATCCTGAATCGCCTGTGCAAAGGGGGCGCAAAGCACGGTATCCGCTCCAGCGGCGCGCAGCTGCTGGGCAAATTCTTCCCGGTCATCTATGGCAAGCACCGGCAGGCCAAGAAGCTTTGCCTGTTTTACAAGGGCAGCAGCCACATGACCGCCGCCGCAGACTACCAGTTGCGGCACTGCACCAAAGCGCTCGGCAAATACCCGCTGCCCGTCCAGTGTAAGAAAGCCCGTGGCGGTGCAGGCTTGCAGGACGTCAAGCTGACGCTGCAAAAGTTCGGCGTTTCGGGTCTGCCACACGGCATCTCCGTCCCGCAGCAGCAGCTGGCTGCCCGCTTCTTCGCCTTCCAGCACGGTAGCCAGCGTATAGCTGCCGGTCTGGTTTGTACCTTGCAGAACGTCTGCAAGCGTTTGTCTGATCATTGGTGTCCCTCTCCCTTTGTTATTGCTCCACCGGCGTTACTTTATCAAACTGTGTTTGATCCAGCGCTGCCTGCCAGCTTTGCCAGTCCTCCGGCAGCATACGCCATGCAAGCCCGCACCCCGCCGAGATCTCCCGCGGCAGCGGGATCAGCCGTCCGGGCACCTGTCGGGCATGGCATTGCTTTTCCCACTCCATAGCTTCTAATGTGGTACGGAAGGAAAGCACGATATAGCTTCGTTTTATTCGCATAAAAGCTCCCGGGCAAGTGCGCAAACTGCCTGCGCCGCCTGCTGCACCTCCTGTTCGGTATTGAAATGGGAAAAGCTGAACCGTACCACGCCCTGCTCGGCCGTGCCAAGGGCCTTGTGCATCAGCGGAGCGCAGTGTGCCCCGGCACGCACGCAGATGCCGTAGTCCTCCCACAAGATATCTGCCACCCGGGCAGAATCTTCCTGTCCGATGTTCAGTGCTACAATGGGTGCACGGGGCTGCATGGTCATATCACCGTATACCGTTATGCCCGGCGCAGTACGCACCTGCTCGTAAAACAGGCGGGCAAGAGCATTTTCCCGGTCGGCAAGGCTTTCTACGCCCTGCTCCAGCAGCCAGCGCACCCCGGCGCACAGTCCCGCAAGGCCGTGCACGTTCAGTGTGCCGGCCTCCAGTGCGGTGGGCATTTGCAAGGGGTGTGTTTCGTCAAAGCTGTGCACACCGCTGCCGCCCACAAGGAGCGGCGCAACTTGTAACCCGGGGCGCACATAAGCACCGCCGGTGCCCTGCGGCCCCAGCAGCGCCTTGTGACCGGTAAAGCACAAAGCATCTATGCCAAGCTGCTGCACATCAATGGGCTGTGCACCGGCAGTCTGGGCAGCATCCACGATCAGCAGCAGTCCATGCCGGTGGGCAAAGTCCGCTGCGCAGGAAAGGTCTGTGCCGTTGCCGGTCACATTGGAAGCTCCCGTCACCACCAGTGCCCGGGTCGTGGGGCGCAGCAGCGTTTCCCACTGGTCGTAGCACAGCCGTGCGGCAGCATCCACGCCGGTAAAGGAGACCTCTACTCCCTGCGTCCGCAGACGGTACAGAGGGCGCAGAACGGAGTTGTGCTCGCATACCGTTGTGATGACATGGTCGCCCGGATGCAGCACACCGTTCAGCACCGTGTTCAGCGCCATGGTCGCATTGGCGGCAAAAACAATGCAGGAGGGGTCCGGCGCATGGAAAAGCTCTGCCAGCGCCAGACGGGTGTCCAGCACGATCCGTGCGGCGTGAAGGGTAGGCTCATGTGCGCCGCGTCCGGGGTTGCCTGCCGTGTACAGTGCCTCCAGAATAGCCTGTTCCACCTGCGGTGGTTTATGCAGAGTGGTGGCTGCGTTATCCAGATAGATCACGGTTTTACCACGTTCCCGGCCTGCGTCAGCTTTTCGGCAATGGTGTACATATTGGTCACGCTGCCCACAGCCAGCTTCTCGGTAAGGCCGTAAAAGTTCAGGCAGGTGCCGCAGGTCAGAATTTCCACGCCCTGTGCTTCCAGTGCCTTGAGATCTTCCAGCATGGCAGAGCCTTCACAGGTCAGCGTCGCACCGCCGTTATAGAACAGGATGGTCTTGGGCAGCTTGTCCTGCTGGGTCAGCGCAAACACAAAGGCCTTGAGCAGGGTCTTGCCCAGCTCCTCGCTGCCATCACCCATAGTGGCAGCGGAAATAGCCACCACCGTATCGGTGCGGGCATCCGGTGTGCAGACGGAAGTTTCCTCTGCCGGGGCGCCTGCTGCTTCTCCCAGCGTGAACAGCACACGGTACTTGCGCTCTTCCAGCTTTTCAGCGCTGTACTGATAGCCCTTCTGCTGTGCCATCTTGGTCAGGTTCTGTACGGTGATCTCGTTGTCCACCAGTACCTCCACCTGTCCCGCGCCCTGCAGCTCAGAAATCGCCTTTTTTGCCTTGACAACAGGCAGCGGGCAGGCATCACCCAGTGCATCTACTTTAATAAACTCAGCCATGCTGATTACTCCTCTCATTTGTCTGTTACAGTAATTTCAATTTCCTGCTTCGGCAGGATCTCGCCCACGATGCTTGCGGGCAGCCTTGCGGCGCGCAGTTCCTGTTCCAGTGCCGCTGCATCCGCCGGGTCTACAGCCAGCAGCAGCCCGCCGGAGGTCTGCGGGTCAAACAAGACTTCCTCCATGGCAAAGCTTACGTTCTCGAACCGGACGAACGGCCCGGTGTGGTTGCGGTTGCGCTGCCCGGCGGCGGTGTACAAAAACGCATCTGCCGCTTTTTCTGCGCCCGGCAGCACCGGCACAGCATCTGCATGGATGATGCAGGAGAGCTTGCCGCCCATCATCTCGTGCAGATGGCCGAGAAAGCTGAAGCCGGTCACATCCGTGGCGGCATGGACGCGGTATTTGCGGCTGATCTCTGCCGCCGTTTTGTTCAGGGTGGTCATGGAGCGGATGGCAGCTTCCATCTCCTCCGGGGCGGCTTCGCCTACGCGGTTTGCCGTACACAGCAGCCCCACACCTAAGGCTTTGGTCAATACCAGCTTGTCGCCGGGTACGCCGGTGTCGTTCGTGTACATATGGTGCGGGTCAACAAGGCCGGTCACGGAAAGGCCGTATTTCACCCCGCTGTCTGCGATGGAATGCCCGCCCGCAAGGCTGCCGCCGGCTTCTGCCACCTTTTCAGCACCGCCGCGCAAAATTTCACCCAGCACATTCAAGTCCATATCCTCCGGGAAGCAGACCAGATTCAGGGCGGTCTTTACCTCACCGCCCATGGCGTAGACATCGCTCAGAGCGTTCGTGGCAGCGATCTGCCCAAAGGTGTAGGGGTCGTCCACCATCGGGGGGAAAAAGTCCACAGTCTGCACCAGTGCAATGTCGTCCGTAATGCGGTAGACTGCGGCGTCATCCCGGCTGTCGTAGCCGACCAGAAGATCCGGGTCTTTTTCGCCCCGGGGGAGCTTTTCCAGAATACGGCTCAGCACCCCGGCACCCAGCTTTGCGGTGCAGCCGCCCCCGGTACAGAATACGATCTTATCTTCCTTGCTCATGCACGTTCTTCCTCTTTAAAATGCGTCAGCACGCACGGTATGCCCTGCTGACGCAAAAGCTGTTGTATTTGTATGCCCTGCTGGCGCAATTCCGGCGTATCAGCCTGATTGAGCACAGCGTAAAACTGCCGGTCGCCCACCGCCTTGCGGCCGCCCTGCGTACTTGCAAGCAGCTGTGCCAGCATGGGCGGCGTAAGAGGTGCATCCGGCGCAGCCGCTAAAAACTGCGGACGGATGGTATCATAGCGGAAGCAGACCTCCCGCAAGGGCCTATCCAGCGCCGAAAGCCCTGCCACCGCCAAAACGATATCGCTTTGGGACAGCAGCACCGGCTCGTGCGCCGCCGGGACCTTGCAGGGATGGTGCTTTGCCCCGTCTGCCTCTATAAATACCGCATCTGCCTGCGCCATCCGGCGCAAAAGCTGCGGTGGTGGCAGGGTCAGCTTGCCGTTTTCTGCCGGAGTGCCAACCACTGCGTAGTGACCCGCTTGCCATAAGGTAGTAAGCGCTGCGTCATCCGGTGCGTAGCAGGCAGCAGGCCGCCGGATGTGCGTGGTCGTGGTCACAAGCACCCGCCAGCCCTTGCGGGCACAGTGGTCTGCCATGGCATATAGCAGGGTGGTTTTGCCCCCACCGCCTACCAGAGAAACGATATGCCCTTTCTCTGCCAGAAACGGAAATTCTTTTTCGTTCCGCATCTGCCTTTAGTGCTTGGCTGCAACTGCCATGGCGATCTGCTCCGGAGTGATGGGCAGCTCGTAGAAACGGGTGCCGATGGCGTTGTAGATGGCGTCCGAGATGGCGGGCAGCGGCGTATTGATGACCACCTCGCCGATGGACTTTGCGCCAAAGGGGCCGTTGGGCTCGTAGCTGTTCTCAAACTCCACATGGATGTGGCCGATATCGTTGCGGGCAGGGATCTTGTACTGGAACAGAGAGTTCTCTGCCGGGTAGCCGTTTTTGTCGTAGGTGATGTTCTCGGTCAGGGTCATACCGATGCCCTGCAGAATGCCGCCCTCGGCCTGCACGCGGGTCAGGTTGGGGTTGATGGGGGTGCCGCAGTCCACGCAGGCGTCAAATTCCAACACCTTCACCTCGCCGGTCTCGGTGTCCACCTCTACCTCGGCAGCACCCACCATATACGGCGGCGGCGACAAGGGCGAGGTGTGGGTCTCGGTAAATTCCAGCGGGATCTTATGGCCAAACTGGGAAGCAAAGGCGATCTCGGACAGGGTCTTTTGGCGGGTGGGGTCGGCGCTTTCAAACACGACCTTGCCGTCAAACTCCACGGCATCTGCCGGGCATTCCAGCAGCTCCGCGCCCAGCTTGCAGATCTGTTCCCGCAGCTTCATGGCGCACTTCTCGGTAGCTTTGCCGGTGACATAGGTGGTGCTGGAAGCATAGGAGCCGGAATCATAGGGCGAAGAATCCGTATCCGCACCAAAGACGGTAATGTTATCCAGCGGGCAGTCCAGCACCTCGGCAGCGATCTGCGCCAGCGTGGTGTCGCAGCCAGTGCCCATATCGGCAGCACCGATCATCAGGGTATAGAAACCGTCATCGTTCAGCTTGAGGGTAGCACTGCCTACATCCATGCCGGAAATACCGGAGCCCTGCATGGCCATACCCATGCCCACGGCACGGATCTTGCCATTGCCCATATCCCGGGCGGGGTACTTGTGCTCCCAGTCGATCATCTCGCGCACCTTGAGTACGCACCGATCCAGTGCGCAGCTGGTGTTTACCGCACCGTAGTAGGCGGGCATCACATCGCCCTCCTGCACGGTGTTCTTCAGGCGCAGTGCAATGGGGTCCATATTCAGCTTGTGCGCCAGCTCGTTGACGGCAGATTCCACCGCAAACAGACCCTGCGTAGCGCCGTAGCCACGGTATGCACCGGCAGACATATGGTTGGTATACACCACATCGCTGACAAAGCGGAAGGCTTCGGCCTTGCCGTACAGCGGGATGGACTTGTGCCCGGACAGACCCACGGTAGTGGGGCCGTGCTCGCCGTAAGCGCCGGTGTTAGACAGGGTGTACAGGTCGATGCCCTTCACGATGCCGTCCCTGGTAGCGCCCAGACGGACGTGCATCTCCATCTCATGGCGCGGCGAAGAAGCCGTCTGGCTTTCTACCCGGCTGAAGATGAGCTTGGAGGGCTTTTTGGTCATCCAAGTCACAAAGGCCGGATACACCTCGCTGACGGCAGTCTGCTTTGCACCAAAGCCGCCGCCGATGCGGGGCTTGGAGACGCGCACCATGGATTTGGGAATGTGCAGTGCATTGGCAATATTGCGGCGCGCGTGGAATACGATCTGGGTAGAACTGAGCACATTCAGCCGCCCGTAAGTATCAATGGAGCAATAGGTGCGGAAAGTCTCCATCATGGCCTGCTGGCAGGCTTTTGTGTGGTACACATGGTCGATGACCACATCGCACCCGGCAAGCACGGCGTCGATATCGCCGCTGCCGCATTCATCATGAGCGCAGAGGTTGCGCTTGTTGTCGGCACCCACGGGGGCAAGACTTTCCCAGTTGTCCTCCGGGTGAACAAGAATGGGATTATCCTTTGCAGTGTGGAAATCCAGCACAGCTTCCAGCACATCATAGTCCACTTTAATAAGTTTGAGCGCCTTATCCACGCACTTTTCATCTTTACCGGCTACGATGGCCACCACATCTCCCACGAAGCGAACATGGCGGTCGATGAGAAGACGGTCGTAGGGGCTGGCCTCCGGGTAGGTCTGGCCGGCCTGTGTGTAGCGGCGGGCATCCTGCGGTACATCCTCCCAAGTAAAGATGGCTTCGATGCCGGGCACTTTTTTCGCAACAGCGGTGTTGATGCTGCGGACGATGGCGTTTGCATGGGGCGAGCGCAGAAGCTTGACGATCAGGCAGTCCTGCGGGATGATATCATCCATATAGACAGGCTGGCCGGTGACCAGCTGCATCGCGTCTTTTTTGCGGAACGGTTTGTTGACGGTTTTCACTGTACGCCCTCCTTCTGCTTTTTCCATGCCAGAAAGCTCATGATGCCGCGCAGCTGGCCTTCGTAGCCGGAGCAGCGGCACAGGTTTCCGGCAAGGTATTCCTTCACCTGCTCTTCGGTGGGGTACGGCTGCTCCCGGAACAGAGCCAGCGCGTTCATGATAAAGCCCGGGTTGCAGAAGCCGCACTGCTCTGCGCCCTGATCTGCGATAAAGGCACCAAACTCGGCAGCTTCCTCCTGCAAGCCCTCCAGCGTAGTGATCTTATGCCCATCGGCACGGGCTGCCAGCACGGAGCAGGACAGAACAGGCTTATCGTCCATAAACACGGTGCACAGACCGCAGTTGGAGGTCTCGCAGCCGCGCTTGACGCTCTTGCAGCCATGTGCACGGACAAAATCGATCAAAAGCATATCCGGGGCGATCTCCTCGGATACCCGGACACCGTTCAATGTAAGTGTGATCTGCATTTACTTTTCCTCCTGCATTTTACGCTGTTCCAGTTCCAGCACCGCGCGCTTTGTCAGCACGCCTGCCAGATGCCTGCGGTACTCGGCGCTGCCGCGCATATTGGAGCCGGTAACGATCTGCGCCTTTACGCTTTCCGCAAACTGTGCGGCAAGCTGTTCTGCCGCAAGGGCAGGATCTGCCGGGAGCTCGAACCGCACAGCGCGCAACGGACGTGCGCCGATGACGATGCGGTAATCTCCGGTCTCCATCCGGGCCGCGGCACAGGTCA
The DNA here is from genome assembly GCA_934525325.1 of uncultured Faecalibacterium sp. Taxonomy (GTDB): domain Bacteria; phylum Bacillota; class Clostridia; order Oscillospirales; family Ruminococcaceae; genus Faecalibacterium. Next base: position 47,621 of record CAKSZE010000001.1, on the reverse strand, counting down.
GCACCGGGATATCGGTCTGGCTATTGCGCACCGACTGGTAATAAAGCTGCATCGGTGTCTTTTTTACGATCAGCCGCACCAGAACATCCCGGTCATAGGGGCGCTGGGCATATTCCTGCAAAGGCAGGATACCGCCCTTGTACAGCTCTACATCACAGTCCATGGCTAGGAACATGGTCAGCACATCCGAAAAGCCGAACCGGCTGTAAATGCTGCCGCCCACGGTCGCCAGATTGCGCAGCTGCACGCCCACGATATGGCGCACAGCCTCACGCATGGCACCGTTGGTGTAGGCAGCAAGCCCCGGATGCTGTTCCAGCTGGCGCAGGGTGACCATAGCGCCGATGGAAAAGCTATCCTCGGTCTCCTCAATGGTATCCAGCCCCAGACCGGAAAGGTCGATGGCGGTGCCGACATTGATGGTTTCCATCTTCAGCCAGATCATGCCGCCCAAAATGCGGTTTGGCTTTTTCTGGTTCAGCTGCCACGCTTCCTCCAGACTTTCTGCCCGCTTGTATTCTCGGATCGTCATCATGTGCAGTACCTCTCTTTTCTATCGCTGCGATATCTCTTCTTTTATTTTAGCACAGCTTTCGATATAATACTATTATAAAATGCTGCTGAAGGAGTGTTTTTGTATGAAGAAGTCGATTACGGTCGGCTGTGTGATCATGGCTTCCGGGCTGGGCCGCCGGTTTGGTGCAAACAAGTTGCTTGCAGATTTTTGCGGCCAGCCCATGCTCTGCCGGGCTTTTGCGGCTACTGCCACACCCGGTATCGCTGCCCGCATCGTGGTGACCCGCTCGGAGGAGGTACAGGCGTTGTGTAGAGCGCAGGGCGTTCCTGTGCTGCTGCACTGCCTGCCCGGCCGCAACGATACCGTTCGGTTGGGGCTTTCGGCGCTGCTGGAACAGCTGCCAGAGCTTAGCGGCTGTCTGTTTCTGCCCGGGGATCAGCCCCTGCTGCGCCGGGAGACGGTAGAAGCCATGACAGAACGTTTCCGCTGTGAGCAGTCATCCCCGGCAGAATGGCAAAAAGAAACAGAACGGGAGATCTTCCGTCTGGGTGCCGTGGCCGAAAACGACCCGACACCGCTTGTCGGAAGTCCCGTTCTGTTTGGAAGCAGTTTCTTTCCAGAACTGCTCACCCTGCCGGAAAATAAAGGCGGCAACGTGCTGCTTAAAAAGTATCCTGCGCAAGTGCGCACGGTCTGCATTGCAGACAGCGCAGAACTGCTGGATGCAGACACCCCGCAGGCATTGCAGCAGCTGGAAGCCATCGCCCGGCAAAAAAACTAAGTTTTACTCTGCCATATCGTTCTTGGGCAGCAGCACATTCAGCAGGATCGCCACGAAGGCAGCCGGAACGATGCCGGACTCGCCGCAGATCAGCTGGAGAGCCTGCGGAGCCTGTGCCAGAATGCCGCTGTTGGCACCCATGCCGTAGCCCACGCCCAGTGCCACGGACACGATGGTCAGGTGGCGCGGGGTCATCTTTTCCTTGGTGATCAGCTGGATGCCGCTGACCACGATAGAAGAGAACATCATAACGGCAGCACCGCCCAGAACGGCCTGCGGCATGATGGAGATCAGCGCGCCCAGCTTAGGGATCAGGCCGCAGAGGATCAGGAACACAGCGCCGGAAGCCAGTGCCATGCGGTTGACCACCTTGGTCATGGCCACCAGACCCACGTTCTGGCTGAAAGAGGTGTTGGGCAGCACGCCGAACAGTGCGGCAAAGGTAGAGCCGAGGCCATCGCAGATGACGCCGCCGGACAGTTCCTTATCGGAAGGCTCGCGGTTCATGCCGCCCTCCATCACGCCGGAGATATCGCCCACAGTCTCCACTGCGGTAACGATGAACATGATCAGCACCGGCAGGATCGCACGGGCATCAAATACCACCTTGACCGGCATCAGCTTGGGCACTGCGAACCAGGAAGCCTGTGCTACCTTGCTCCAGTTGAGCACCCATGCCTTGGTGAACTCTACGCCATCAGCAGTCACGCCGGTGGTGGGCAGCACCAGACCCATGATAAAAGCAGCCACATAACCGGCCAGAATGCCGATGAGGATGGCGGAAGAGCTGAGGAAACCGGTAGTCCAGTGCTTGAAGAACAGGATGACCACCAGCACAAACAGCGCCAGCAGCAGGTTCTCCACAGAGCCAAAGTCCTTGGCCTTGTTGCCGCCGCCAAAGGAGTTGATGCCTACCGAGATCAGCGAAAGGCCGATGGAAAGCACCACCGTGCCGGTGACCACCGGCGGGAAGAATTTGCGCAGCGGCTTGAGGAAAAAGCCAAGCACGCTTTCAAAAATACCGCCGATGATGGAAGCGCCCATAATGGCGCCGTAGGCCAGCACACCGCCGCCCATCGTGCCCACAACGCTGTTGAACACGCCGATAAAGCCGGAGCTGGTGCCCATGATAATAGGTACTGCGCCACCCACGGGTCCGATGGTGAACAGCTGCACCAGTGTGACGATACCTGCCACGAACATGGCGCTTTGCAGCAGGGTGACCTGCAGGTCTGCGAACTCGCCGCCTGCAATGCCGCAGGCGCTGGTGATGATCAGCAGCGGGGTCAGGTTGCCCACGAACATGGCGCAGACGTGCTGCAAGCCCAGCGGGATCGCCTGTCGCAGTGACATTTTGGCTTCAAACTGATAAGCCGCTTCTTCAAGTTTGACTTCCTTCAAAAATTCCACTCTCCTCAAGGTTTTACGGGTTTGTTCAGTTCGGACGCTTTGCAAAAAAAGCGAAAATATTATAGCAAAATGCAGATAAGATGTAAAATAAGTATGACTTTTTATATGAAGAAATGCTGCATCCTATAAGCGAACTTTTCCCCGGCAGACAAGCAAAAAAGCAGGGCTTCCGCGTGATTTGTCCAGCCTGTTCAGGCTGGCAGCATACAGAATCCCCTGCTTTTTTCGTGCTTTTCTCTGTTTTTTGTGCGATACGGAAAAATTTCGCTTCTGCGGTCAGAGCAGTCCATAATCCCGCAAACAGCGCGTAAGACCAGCCTGCGTGGTGTCAAATACGATGCCCTGCGCCCGCAGCTTGCTGCAATCCATCGCAAGGTTCCGTGCCCAGTCAGCTTCCTGAATATCGACCGTGATCCCCAGTGTCTCAGCGAACTGCCGGGCGGTCAGCACCATGTTTTCGGCGTTTTCACTGCCGAAGTTATAGACCCCGCCGGGCAGGGTCAGGGCAGGCTCCAACAGCGCCACAGCCTGCCGGACATAGGTGATGCCCCGGAAATCCCGGACAGAAAAGCGGACAGGTTCTCCCCGCTGCGCTGCACGCAAAAGATTCAGCGGCAGGTTGCCACGGATGGGCAGCCGATACCCCGGCAGGTCATACATCCATGTGGCGCGCAGCAATACAGCGCTCGGACAGAGTGCCTGCACCCGCTGCTCCATTTCCAGCTTGCCCTGCCCGTACACATTGGCAGGCTGCAACGGTATGCTTTCCGGCAGCGGGCCGGACTGCTTTGCACCTGCATAGACCTGATCTGAGCTGAAGGCCACCAATTTTGTGCCAGTCTCAGCTGCCACCCGGGCAACCCAGACCGGCAGTTCCACATTGGCGCGGTAAGCCTGCTCCGGGTGGTCGGCGCAGTAACCGGTATCCGAAATAGCTGCGGTGTGCAGAATGACATCCGGGCGCTGCTGCAAAACAGCCTGCCGCACGGCATCCTCCCCTGCTGTTGCCAGAAAGCCTTTGGGAAAGGCGCACAGCTCGTAACGCCCCGCCCATTGCTGCATCACGCGGGAGCCTACAAAGCCGCCGGCACCGGTTACAAGGATCTTTTTCATTTTGTTCTCCTGTTATAAGATTTCAGATGAAAAATTCCAGCACGAACACCACGGCACAGCAGCCCGCAGCCACCTGAAACAGACTTGCGCCAAACCATGCGGCGGCAATGCCGACTACCAGTGCAACAGCACCTGCTGCCGGGCTCTGAGTTGCCTGAATGATGGCCGGAAAGGTCATCACAGCCAGTGTTACATAGGGCACATAATACAAAAACGACTGGATAAAGCGATTTTTTATCGGTTTGCGGATCAACGTCAGCGGCAGGATGCGGATAGCATAGGACACCAGCGCCATGACCGCAATATAGATATAGTTGTTATGAGTCATTTTCTTTTTCCTCCTGCCTGACCGGGAATAGCACCGCTGCTGCGCCGGAGATCGCCACCGTCAAAAGAATGGTACGGGTGCCCTCGGAAAGCGCCGAGATGCCCGGCAGATAGCTGCACAGAAAGCTCAGCGCAAAGCTGATGACGACCAGCACCGCAACGATCCGGTCTTTGCGAGCCGGCGGAATAATGATAGCCAAAAACATTCCGTACAACGCCACACTCAAGGCACTGACCACCCGCAGCGGCAACAGGTTGCCCGCTATAATGCCCAGCGCCGTACCGGAAGCCCAAGCCGGTGCTGCCAGCAGAATAGCGCCATAGGTATAGTACGGGTTCAGGCTGCCCGGACGGGCGATGGTAATGCCGAACAACTCGTCCGTGACATCGTAGCCGATGAGTAGCCGATGCCAGAAGGGCGTTTCCGGCGCAAAGCGCTGTGCCAGTGCGCAGCTCATCAACAGATATCGCGCATTGGCAATCAGAGTAATGACTGCCACCTCAAAATAGGTGGCATTTGCCATAATTAGCGCAAATGCGGCATATTCTCCTGCGGATGCATTGTTCAACAGGCTGACAAGAAACCCCTGAAACGGCGTAAAACCCGCCTTGCGCGCCGCAATGCCCAGAGAAAACGATACCGCAAAATAACCCAGCGCAATAGGCACACCATCCCGCATTCCGTCGCAGAACACCTTGCGGCTGAACTGATCCGCCCTTCCCGTTTGGACGAGCTGCGGCTCCAAAAGCCTCTGCTTCGATTCCATAGTTGATACTTCCCCTTTCCTATTTTGCAAACAACGGATTCTATTATACTCCCCTGCGGGCGGAGAAGGAAGGGGTTTCGGGCTTTTTTGTGTAAAATACTGCGGTCAAAATTCTTAGAGTTTGCGCTTATGCAGGAGATACTTTCAAAGTTACGGCTTGTATGATTGGGCCGGAAGATAAAAACACCCCGGAAGGCTACGCAAAAACGTAGCTTTCCGGGGTGTTGGTGCTATTGCAGATTACTCCAGCTCGATCGTTGCAGGCGGCTTACCGGTGCAATCGTAGAACACGCGGTTGACGTGCTTGACCTCGTTGACAATGCGGCTGGTGACAGTGCCCAGAACATTCCACGGCATATCGTAGCTTTCTGCGGTCATGAAGTCGGTGGTGGTCACGGCGCGCAGCGCAACGGCGTAATCGTAGGTACGCTCGTCGCCCATAACGCCAACGCTGTGCATATTGGTCAGTGCAGCGTAATACTGGCTGATCTCCTTATCCAGACCGGCCTTGGCGATCTCCTCGCGCCAGATAGCGTCAGCGTCCTGCACGATGGTGACCTTCTCGGGTGTCACCTCGCCGATGATGCGGATGCCCAGACCGGGACCGGGGAACGGCTGACGGCTGACCAGATACTCGGGCAGGCCCAGCTCACGGCCAGCCTGACGAACTTCGTCCTTGAACAGGTTGCGCAGCGGCTCCACCAGTTCCTTAAAGTCAACGGTATCGGGCAGACCGCCCACGTTGTGGTGGCTCTTGATGACGGTGGACTCGCCGCCCAGACCGCTTTCAACCACGTCGGGGTAAATGGTGCCCTGTGCAAGGAAGTCCACCTTGCCGATTTTCTTAGCTTCTTCCTCGAACACGCGGATGAACTCCTCGCCGATGATCTTGCGCTTGCGCTCCGGCTCGGTGACGCCCTTCAGCTTGCTGAAGTAGCGGTCGCGGGCATCCACACAGATGAAGTTGATGTCAAAGCCGTTGGCATTGCCCGGGCCAAAGACAGCGCAGACTTCTTCCTTTTCGTTCTTGCGCAGCAGACCGTGATCCACGAACACGCAGGTCAGCTGCTTGCCGATGGCCTTTGCCAGCATAGCGGCCAGCACGGAGGAATCCACGCCGCCGGACAGGGCGCACAGCACCTTACCCTCGCCGATGCGCTCACGCAGAGCCTTGACGTTGTTCTCCACGAAGGAATCCATCTTCCAGTCGCCGGAGCAGCCGCAGACATTGTACACGAAGTTGCGCAGCATCTTCTTGCCCTCGACGGTGTGCAGCACCTCCGGGTGGAACTGTACGGCGTACAGACCCTTTTCGGCATTTTCAACGGCTGCCACAGGGCAGTTTGCGGTGTGGGCAGTGATCTGGAAGCCGGGTGCCGCCTGCTCGATGTAGTCGTTGTGGCTCATCCAGCAGATGGTAGAGGGCTGCACATCGGTGAACAGCTTGCTCTCGGTGTTCACGAACACCTCTGTCTTGCCGTACTCACGCTCGGGAGCGCGGCAGACATGACCGCCCAGCAGGTGCATCATCAGCTGGCTGCCGTAGCAGATGCCCAGCACAGGCACACCCCAGCTGAAGATCTCGGGGTCGATGGTGGGAGAATCCTCCAGATAAACGCTGTTGGGGCCGCCGGTGAAGATGATGCCCTTGGGATTCTTGGCCTTGATGACCGAAAGATCGGTTTTATAGGAATAGATCTCGCAGTAGACATTATTTTCTCGGACGCGGCGGGCAATCAGCTGATTGTACTGTCCGCCAAAGTCCAGCACGATGACAGTTTCATGCTGCATGATGTTTTCCTCCATTTTTAAGTGAGTTTCTACAGATAATTTTAGTATAGCACATCTCACAACAAAAAGCGACAGTTTTTGTGAAGTTTTCTGTTATTCTCTTTCGCGGATCGGGTGCCGCAGTACGGTCTTCAGCTTCTCCGGCGCGGTGCGGCGCGGGTCGCCCAGATAGATCTCGTGATGGAAGCGTGTGTCTGAAAAATCCGGGCAATATCCCTGCTCCGCTGCAAACGCATCCAGCTGCCGCAGGGTCTCCGGTTCAGTGTCATAGGAGCCGATGTGCATACATTGTACGCATAGGCCTTCATCGTAGGTGAAAAATTCCACCTTAGAAAAGTCCTTTTTCTTTTTGGTGGTGGCTTCCTGCACTGCCCAGTCAAATTCGGCACGGGTGACAAATTCCGGCAGACGAATCATGGAGGTCCAGATAAAAGACGATTTGTCGGCAAAATCCACACCCTCTGTCCCGGGCTGATGCCACAGTCCCTCCAGCGGCGGAACGACATATTCAAAATAACCGTCCATTTTGTGGCTGCCCTTATAGCTCATTTTGATAGTAAATGCAATGCCGTACAGCAGCTCCAGCGCTGCCTTATATTCCCCTGCCGGGTCGTTGGGGTCGCCTTTTCCCTGCACCGCTACAAAATTCATCGCAGGGACGGTGATGATCCGCGGTTTCTGCGGCGGGAGATAGAACTCTTTATATTCTTTCTTGTAGTCAAATGGCATCTTTCTTTTCTCCTTCCAGCAGCGCGCGCTGTTTCTTTTTGCTAAAGCCGCCCAGCACCAACCGATAAGATTTCTCCAGCATCTCCCGCAGCAGTGCATCCGGCACGTTTCCATCCGCTTTTACGGAGTTCCAATGCACCTTATTCATATAATAGCCCGGAATGATATCCTCATACTGTCGGCGCAGAAAATCACCCTCGGCGGGGTCCAGCTTGCAGGTGATATACACCGGCTTTCCCGTGGCATCCTCCAGACAGACGGCTGCAAACATTTTGCCGCCGATGTGATATCTTATCCAGTTCCACTCTGCCTGTAAGTCTTTGGTAACGCCAGGCTTTTGTAAAAGCTCTGTGTCGATCCAGCTGTATTTCATAGCGGCACCTCCGTTTTTCTCAGTATAACTTATTCGGAGGCATTTGTAAACAAAAAGTTGTTGAATTTTACTTATAATGCGTCATCTCTGAAAAATTGGCAGCAAAAAAGAGCCATCCGCTCAGAAAAACCGAACGGATAGCTCTTACGTCTGATGTTATGATCAGATGGAAATAGTGTTGCACACGTCCACCAGCACGGGGTCAAGGCTCTTGGTCATTTCCAAAGCCTCGTCCACCGGGTAGTCCACCAGCTTCTCACCCTTCATGCCGACGATGCGGTTATACTTGCCCTGCTCCAGCAGGCAGACAGCCTGATAGCCCATGGCAGAAGCATTCACGCGATCGCGCAGGGTAGGAGAACCGCCGCGCTGCACATGACCCAGAATGGTTGCGCGGGAATCGATACCGGTGCGTGCCTGGATCTCGTTGGCGATCTCCTGTGCATGACCCACGCCCTCGGCCACAATAATGATAAAGTGACGCTTGCCAGTCTTTTGGGTCTCGGCGATCTTATCCAGAATGTCGCGCTGCATATCGAATTCCTTCTCGGGCAGCAGCACAGCCATAGCGCCGGAGGCGATGGCCACGTTCAGAGCGATGTAACCGGCGTTGCGGCCCATGACCTCGACCACACTGCAGCGGTCGTGGCTCTGGGTGGTGTCGCGCAGCTTGTCGATCATTTCCAGCGCGGTGTTCATGGCGGTATCGTAGCCAATGGTGTAATCGGTGCAGGCGATATCGTTATCAATGGTGCCGGGCAGGCCGATCATGGGAATGCCGCGGTGTGCCAGTGCGCGGGCACCGCGGTAGGAGCCATCGCCGCCGATAACGACTAGCGCATCAATGCCCAGCTCGCGGCACTTTTCAGCACCCTTGTCCTGACCTTCCTTGGTCTTGAACTCCAAGCAGCGTGCCGTATACAGAATGGTGCCGCCAGCAGAGATGATGTTAGAAACGCTGCGCAGGTTCATTTCAAAGCACTCGCCGTTCAGCAGGCCGTTATAGCCGCGCTGAATGCCGATCATACGGAAGCCCTTGTGCAGGCCGGTGCGTACCACAGCGCGCACAGCAGCGTTCATGCCGGGAGCATCACCACCGCTTGTAAGCACGCCAATCGTTTTGATTTGCTTTTCCATACGAGAGATTCCCTCCAATTTACAGTTCAGTTCTTCATTTACCCTTTTGCCTGTAACCTCTTCTTCCCGAAACAGGCTTGTTGCTTTGCAACAGCTTTGATTCGCCTTTAATGATTATAGCACACCATCCAGACAAATTTCAATAGGGTTTTGAGACTTTATGCAAATCTATGCATCGCTATATAACAGCGATATATCGCGTTATTTTTGCAATTCATGTTGCTTGTCAAATTTAAAATTGCCCCATACGGTGCCATTCGTGCACAAATATGTCATTTTGTTGCAACGTTCTCTGCGCCCAGCAGCCGCTCCAACTCTTTGAAGAAGAGCGGATGCCCGGAGGTGTAAAGCCGACGCGGCGCGGCCAGCTTCTGCTTGGTATCTTCCAGATACAGGATCACCGGGATATCGCCATCAAAGATCTCCAGCAGATTCACCACTTTATCGTACTGGGGGCAGCTGCGGGACGGCAGACGGATGAACACCCGCCGGGCAGCTGTTTTGATAGGATCCGGGCGGCCTTTATCCAAGCGGGTCGGGTCGTAGCTGTCTATGGGCAGGATGCTGTCTGCCAGCAGTTTGGAGGCTTCGTCCTCCCGCACAGAAAGTCGGCCGTCGATGACCACAACTGCGTTTTCCTGAATGGCATCCCGGAACCTGTCCAGCACCTTGGGGAACACGATCACTTCCATGGTGCCGGTCAGATCCTCCACGCTGGTAAAGGCCATCATGCTGTTGGATTTGGTCGTCATCATGCGGTTTTTGACCACAGCACATACAATGCGTACCTTCTCACCGTCCTGCACATGGGCATCCTCGCCGGTGAGGGCTTTGATGGTATGGGAGCCGATGCGGGCAGACTTTTCCCGGTAAGCGTCCAGCGGATGACCGGACAGATACAGACCGCTGACCTCTTTTTCCTGCTGCAGCAGCTCGGCAGGAGTGTACTCTGCCAAAGGACGGATCTCATAGACATCCGCTTGCGGGCTTTGCTGCACTTCCCCGCTCATCACGGAGAACAGATCCAGCTGCCCTTCCAGATTGCGGCGGGAGTCAGTTTCGATGCTCTTGAGGATGCCCTCTACCGCCTCCACCATGCTGTGGCGGTTAGAGCCAAAACAGTCAAAGGCACCGGCTTTGATCAGGCTTTCCACCGAGCGGCGGTTCAGCTCGCTGCCGTGCATCCGCTTGCAGAAATCGTAAAGGCTGGTATAGGGCTTTTCCCTGCGCTCGGTGACTGCGTTCTCGATGAGGTTGCGGCCTACGTTTTTCACCGCGTTCAGGCCAAAACGGATCTGACCGTTATCATCTGCAGTAAAGCCGCCGTTGGAGATGTTCACATCCGGCGGCAGCACTTTGATGCCCAAACGGGCGCACTCGCCGGAATACTCAATGACCTTATCCGTATTATCCAGCACGCTGGTGAGCAATGCTGCCATAAACTGGCTGGGGTAATGGCACTTGAGATAAGCGGTCTGGAAAGCCACATAAGCGTAGCAGGCCGCATGGCTCTTGTTGAAGGCGTAGGACGCAAAGCTGGACATCTCATCGTAGATCTGGTTTGCTACCTGCTCCGGGATGCCGTTGGCAACGCAGCCCGGGCATTCGTGACCGGGCTCGGTGCAGCCGTGCACAAAGTGCTCCCGCTCTGCTTCCATGACGGCGTGCTTCTTTTTGCTCATGGCGCGGCGGACGTTATCTGCCTGCCCGAAGGAAAAGCCTGCCAGCTCCCGGAAAATCTGCATGACCTGCTCCTGATAGACGATGCAGCCGTTGGTCACATCCAGAATGTGCGCCAGCTGCGGGGTCTTGTAGCTGATCTTATCCGGCTCGTGCCGGTTGCGCAGATAGGTGGGAATGGAGTCCATAGGACCCGGGCGGTACAGGCTGATCAGAGCGATGACGTCTTCAAGATTCTGGGGTTGCAAACCCACAAGCACCTGCTTCATGCCGGAGGATTCCAGCTGGAACACGCCCTCGGTATCGCCCTGACCCAGCATTTTATAGGTATCCGGGTCGTCATAATCCAGATCGCGGATGGAGAACTCCGGGTGCTGCTTTTGCACCGCCACCTCTGCGTCCCGGATGACAGTCAGGGTGCGCAGCCCCAGAAAGTCCATCTTCAAAAGACCCAGTTCCTCGATCTCGGTCATGTTGAACTGAGTCACCGGCAGGCCATCGTTGGTGGCAAGCGGCAGATAATAATCGGTCGGCTCCGGCGTGATGACCACGCCCGCCGCGTGGGTGGAGGCGTGACGGGGCATTCCCTCCACCTTTAAAGCGGTGTCGATGAGCTCAGTCACCTGCGGGTCGGTGTCATAAAGCTTTTTCAGCTCGCTGGAAACCTCCAATGCCCGCTTGAGGGTCATCTTCAGTTCCATGGGCACAAGCTTTGCCACCACATCCACCTGCTGGTACGGGATACCCATCACGCGGCCAACATCCCGGATGGCGTTGCGGGCGGCCATGGTACCAAAGGTGACGATCTGCGCCACATGGTCCGCACCGTATTTGCGGTTGACATAGTCGATGACCTCCTGCCGGCGTTCGTAGCAGAAGTCCACATCGAAATCCGGCATACTGACGCGCTCGGGATTTAAAAAGCGCTCGAAGATCAGGTTGTAGCGGATAGGGTCGATATCCGTGATGCCCACGCAGTAGGCAGCAATACTGCCCGCGCCGGAGCCGCGTCCCGGCCCCACCGGAATGCCCTGACTTTTTGCAAAATTGATGTAGTCCCACACGATGAGGTAGTAGTTGGTATACCCCATGGTCTTGACCACACCGATCTCGTATTTCAGACGGTCGATGTTGGCCTGCGGCACGTCCGGGCCGTAGCGGCGTTCCAGGCCGTCCCAGCAGAGCTTTTCAAAGTAGGCCTGATTGTCCATGCCGTCCGGGGCTTTGTAGTAAGGGATCTTGGTGTGACCGAATTCAAAGTCAAAATTGCACTGCTCGGCGATTTTTGCCGTGTTGGCGCAGGCTTCCGGCACCATGGAGAACAGCTCGTACATCTCGTCGGTAGTCTTGACGTAGAATTCATCGGTCTGGAACTCCATGCGGTCGGCATCCTGAATGGTCTTGCCAGTCTGGATGCACAGCAGGATGCTCTGCATCTTGGCGTCCTCTTTGCGCAGATAATGGGCGTCGTTGGTGGCTGCCATGGGGATGCCTGTCTCTCGGGAAAGCTTGATGAGCTGCGGCAGAACGGTGGTATCCTCTTTCAGGCCGTGATCCTGCAATTCGATATAGTAGTTCTCTGCACCGAACAGATCCCGGTACCACAGCGCCGTTGCCTTTGCGCGCTCGTAGTCCCCTGCCAGAATGGCCTGCGGGATCTCGCCCGCCAGACAGGCCGAAAGGCAGATAAGCCCCTCGTGGTATTGCTCCAAAAGCTGCTTATCCACGCGGGGCTTGGAGTAAAAGCCCTCCACAAAACCGGCAGAGACCATTTTTATAAGGTTCTTATAGCCGGTCTCGTTTTTGCACAATAAGATCAGGTGGTTATTGCCGTCTATCTTATTCACCTTATCAAAGCGGGTGCGGGTGGCAACATAGACCTCACAGCCGATGATGGGCTTGATGCCCGCCTTTTTGGCGGCTTTATAAAACTGCACACAGCCGTACATTACGCCGTGGTCGGTGCAGGCAATGGCGGTCTGTCCGCACTCCTTCACCCGCTCCATCAGCTGGTCGATGCGGCAGGCACCGTCCAGAAGGCTGTATTCCGTATGGATATGCAAATGGGCAAAGGGACGGGTATTTGCGGTAGGTTCACTCATTGTACTGCCTCCTGTCCCTCCTGCTGGCGCTGACGCAGATTTTCTGCCAGTGCCTCCAGTTTTTTCATCCGGTGTGATAAGCCGGATTTGCTCACCGCCGGGTCAAAGCAGCCGCACAGCGCGGTAAGCGAAAGATCCGGGTATTGCAGCCGCTTGGCTGCTGCCTGCTGCAATACTTCCGGCAAAGTTTCCAGCGCGTGCTGCTCCTGCAAATAGCGGATGGCTTTCAAGGTCTGGGCGTTTGCCCGCGCGGTTTTGCCAAGGTTTGCGGTATCGCAGTTTGTCTGTCGGTTGGTCTGGTTGCGCACCTGCTTGAATGCCTTGAGCACGCTAATTTGCGTTGCGGCATCCGCAGCGCCCATAAAGCGGAGCAAGCGCTCCACGTTGGCACCGGTCTTGACGTAGATCAGGTTCACACCGTTGCGGCGGGTGCGGTGGGGCGCAAACTCGTGCTCAGCCAGCAGCGCTTCAAAATCCCGGGCGAGGTTCGTCCGGGAGGTAAGAAATTCCAGATTATATTCCTTTTGCGGGTCGGTGACCGTGCCGCTGCACAGAAAGGCCATGGCGATATAGGCACTGACACAGGTCTGGCAGCGGATGAGCCCGGGGTCGATCTGCAAGCTGGTCTCCCTGCCGGTGGTACCGAACAGCTCGTGCAGGCGGGCTACCTGCTCTGCATCGCGGATATTGAACTCGTACAGCACACCGCTGGCGCGGGGCTTTTCCAATATCTCGCCCCGGATGCCGCAGCGGGCAAACAGCTGCTGCGCCAGCTGCACCGTATGGGGCTGCTCGGTTTGCAGCACAAGGCCGCGGGCATCAAAGTATTTGGCAAAGCAGGCAATGCCATAGGCAGCTGCACGCACACAGCATTCCTTGGTGGGGCTGCGCTGCGCGATCTCCTCCCGCGCACTGGATGCAAAACTCATAGTATTTCCTCTGTTTTCAGCGCACGGCATCCCGGTGCTGCACCCCGGGCTCGTAGCCCAGAGCGGTGCAGTATTCCGCAAGTTTGCGTGCGAATGTGATGGAGCGGTGCTTGCCGCCCGTGCAGCCCACCGCGATGGTCAGCTGGCTTTTGCCTTCCTTGACATACAGCGGCAGGGCGTACTGCAAAAAGTTCTCGTACCGGTGCAGCAGTTCCTGTGCTTCGGGGTGGCTTATGACAAAATCCACCACCTCCTGATCCAGCCCGGTCTTGTGCTTCAGTTCCGGCACATAGAAGGGGTTGGGCAGGCAGCGCACATCCAACACAAGGTCGGCCTCCGGCGGTAGACCAAACTTGAACCCGAAGGACATGATGGTGAGACGCATGGCATTTTTTGCCCCGCCGTTTTTCACAAACAGATCGCAGATGCGCTCTTTGTTCTGGGAGGTAGAGAGCAGGCCGGTATTGATGGTATAGTTTGCACGGTCTTTCAAGGGCTGCAGGATCTGCCGCTCCTTCAAAAAGGCATCCCGGGTGGAGATGCCCTCTGCAATGCTGATGGGGTGGCGGCGGCGGGTCTCGCTGTAACGGCGCATCAGCACATCGTCCGGTGCATCCAGAAACAGGATCTTATAGGGTGTTTTCTGCTCGTCCAGCTGCTGCAGGGCAGTCTCGATCTGTTCCCTGCTGCGGCAGCCGCGCACATCCATGGAAAGCGCCACCCGCTCCAGCTGGTTGTCGCCCGCCTTGGAAAACGCCGTAATGCTGGGCAGCAGCCCCGCCGGGACATTATCGATGCAGAAATATCCGATATCCTCCAGCGCATTCATAGCCACAGACTTTCCCGCGCCGGAAAGCCCACTGACGATCAACAGCTCCATCTGTGTTCCACACTCCCTCTATTCCCGCAGCTCAGCGCACTACGCGGATCTCTTTTTCCAGATCATAGCCGGTCTTTTCTTTTACGATGGTGCGTACTTCCTCGCACAGTGCCAGCACATCAGCGCAGGTCGCGCCGCCAAGGTTCACCACAAAGCCGCAGTGCTTCTCGCTGACGGCGGCATCACCGTGCCGGTAGCCCCGCAGACCGCACTGGTCGATGAGAGCCGCAGCAAAAGCGCCCACCGGACGCTTGAAGGTACTGCCTGCGCTGGGCTTATCCAGCGGCTGTTTATCCAGCCGCTTTCCCATCAGTTCGTCCATTTTCGCGCGGATAGCTTCCGGTTCGCCCGGGGTCAGGGCAAACTGCGCTGAAAGGATACAGCCGCCGTTTTCTTCAAAAATGCTGTGGCGGTAGCGCAGATCAAGCTCTGCAGCCGCTGTCTCTTTCACTTCGCCCTCAGCGGTAAGGTACTGTACCGAGGTCAGCACGTCCTTCATCTCGCCGCCGTAGGCACCGGCGTTCATGTAGACCGCACCGCCCACCGTGCCGGGGATGCCGTAAGCAAATTCCAGCCCGGTCAGGCCGTGTTCCAGCGCCGTTTTGCACAGTGCCGAGAGCCGCACGCCCGCCCCGGCGGTGAGCTGTGTGCCGTGCACCTCCACAGCGTCCTGCATGGAGGAGATATCCAGCACTGCACCATCGTAGCCCTCGTCGGCAAACAGGATATTACTGCCATTGCCCAGCAGATAGTACCGGACGCCCTGCGCCTTGCACAGGGCAACGGCGCGGCAAAGCTGTGCATGGTCTACCGGCTGCACGAACAGCCGCGCCGGGCCGCCGATCTTAAAGGTACAGTGCGCTGCCAACGGCTCGTTTTCTTTATAAGCAATGCCTGCTGCGGTCAGCAGATGCTTGAGTTGTTCCATAGGGTCAGGCTCCTTTTTTATCGGGAAGATCAGTCCATTTTGTCATCCAGTCCCAGCCGGATCAGCAGCTCCTTGGCTGCGTTATAGCCCATCTTCTTCTGGCGGTTATTGATGGCTGCGGTCTCCAGCACCACAGCCAGATTACGGCCGGGAGAGACCGGGATGCTGGTGCTGGGAATGCTCACGCCCAGAATGTCGTAGTATTCGCTTTCCAGACCGGTGCGCTGGTAGTTCTTGGTGGGGTCCCACGCTTCCAGCTGCACCACCAGATCCAAGCTTTCGCTCAGCTTGACGGCACCCACGCCGTACACGCGGGCTACGTTGACGATGCCAATGCCGCGCAGCTCGATGAAGTGGCGGATATTTTCCGGGGCAGTGCCCATGATCTGGCGGTTGGACACCTTGCGCAGTTCCACAGCATCATCTGCCACCAGACGGTGACCACGCTTGACCAGCTCAATGGCCAGCTCGCTTTTGCCGATGCCGCTGTCACCCAAAATCAGGATGCCCTCGCCATACACCTCCACCAGAACGCCGTGCCGGGTGATGCGGGGCGCAAGCTCCAAGTTCAGCACGCTGATCAGGCTGCCCATCAAAGTGCAGGTAGTCTCGTTGGAGCGCAGCAGGGCGACCGCGTGCTTCTGCGCCAGCTCCTGCATCTCCGAGAAGGGGGTCAGCTCCTCGCTGCGGCAGACGATGACCGCCGGTGGCTGCTGCCGGAACAACTGTTCCAGCGCCTCGTAGCGCTTTTCTGCCGTCAAGCCGGACAGAAAGTTCATCTCTGCCAGACCCATGATCTGCAAACGGAGCTTATCAAAGTAATCATAGTAGCCCGCCAGAAACAGACCCGGGCGGTTGACCTCGGCGATCTCCACGCTGATCTCATCCAGCGCCCGGGGGGTGTATACCACTTCCATGCTGACACGGTCGGTCAGCGTTTTAAGCGAAACATTGAACGTACCCATCCTGGTTCCTCCTGTATCCTTTTGCCGCGCTGTGCTGCGGGCACTCATACCTCTATTATAATAAAATTCGGCGGCAAATACAACGCCCGGGGCACTGTTTTTGTACCCGCGGCGGGAAACCGACGCTGCATCGCAGCCCGTGCACAGGATTTTTACATTTTTCTTACTTTACATGGGTTTTACATTTCGTCGATTTCAAATTTTACATTGTTTTTCTATACTTGAAGCACAGGAGAAAAACACGTCAAGATAAAGTGAGGAAAACACTTATGACCATTTTTAATGTCTTTTCGCTGCTGGGAGGTCTGGCCCTGTTTTTGTTCGGTATGGACATCATGGGCAAGGCACTGGAAAAGCAGGCCGGCGGCCAGCTGCAAAAAATTCTCAGCAAACTGACCGATAACCCCCTCAAGGGCTTTTTTCTGGGTCTGTGCGTGACTGCTGTCATCCAGAGTTCCAGCGCTACCACCGTTATGGTGGTGGGCTTTGTCAACAGCGGCATCATGGAGCTGCATCAGGCCATTGGCGTAATCATGGGCAGTAACGTGGGCACCACCGTGACCAGCTGGATCTTGAGCCTTTCCGGCTTGCAGGGCGACAGCCTGTTCATCCAGCTGCTCAAACCCACTTCTTTTAGCCCGGTGCTTGCATTTATCGGCATTTTGCTGTATATGTGTAAGAGTGAGAAGAAAAAAGGTGTGGGCACCATCCTTATCGGCTTTGCCGTGCTGATGACCGGCATGACCGCCATGTCCAACGCGGTGCTGCCGCTGCAGAACGAGACTTGGTTCACCAGCCTGTTCACCCGCTTCTCCAACCCCCTGCTGGGCGTTCTGGTGGGCGCACTGGTCACCGGCATCATCCAGAGCTCCAGCGCCAGCGTGGGCATCCTGCAGGCACTGAGCGCCACCGGCGTCATCACCTACGGCAGTGCCATCCCCATCATCATGGGTCAGAACATCGGCACCTGTGTGACCGCACTGCTGTCCTCGGTGGGTGCGAACAAAAACGCCCGCCGCGCCGCCATGGTGCACCTGTACTTCAACATCATCGGTGTGACCATCTTCCTGCTCGGGTTCTACGGGCTCAACGCTGTATGCCACTTTGCCTTTGTGAATACCACCATCGAGGCCTGGGGCATTGCAATCGTGCACTCGGTGTTCAACATTCTGGCCACCGTCATTCTGCTGCCCTTTGCCACCGGGCTGGAAAAGCTGGCCATCCTGACTATTCCCGATTCCCCGGAAAAAGAGGAGTTTGCTCTGCTGGATGACCGTCTGCTGAACACCCCCGCTATGGCTGTGGAGCGCGCTCGCGCTGCTACCGCCGAAATGGCTGAGCTTGCCCGGGTGGGCGTGGTGCAGGCCATGAGCCTGACCCACGAATGGAACGACGAACTTGCCCAGAAGGTACGGGACGAGGAAAAAAAGGTAGACCGGTACGAGGACGCACTGGGCACCTATCTGGTCAAACTGTCCAGCCGGGAGCTGAACCATGCCGACAGCCAGAGCGTGAACACCCTGCTGCACACCATCAGTGATTTTGAGCGTATCAGCGACCATTCCGTCAACCTGCTGGAATCCGCCGAGGAGATGCACCAGAAGGAGATCCACTTTTCCAAGGATGCACAGGAGGAACTGCAGGTGCTGGAGGATGCAGTGCAGGATACCCTGAGCCGCACCACCGATGCCTTCCGCAAGGGAGATCTGCACCTTGCTTCCAAGGTAGAGCCGCTGGAGGCTGTGGTCAACGAACTGGTGCGTGCCATCAAGGCACGGCACGTTGCCCGCTTGCAGGCCGGCAGCTGCTCCATCGAGTACGGTTTTGTGCTGGACGATATGCTGACCAACTACGAGCGTGTGTGCGACCATTGCAGCAATGTGGCGGTTGCACAGATCGAGGTGGCACAGGACAGCTTTGACACCCACGCCTACCTGAACGACCTGCGCCACGGCAACGACACCAAGGAAAGTGAAGAATTCCACCGCCGTCTGGACCGCTACCGTGAGCGTTATCTCTTCCCGGACGGACAGACTGCTGAGGAGAATTGAGTTATGATCTATATCGTAGAGGACGACGCTTCCATCCGGGAGCTGGAGCAATATGCCCTGCAATCCAATGGCTACGAGGTGCAGGGCTTTGAAAGCGCTGAGCCTTTCTGGCTGGCCATGCGCGCTGCCGAACCGGAGCTGGTGATCTTAGATGTGATGCTGCCCGGCGAGGATGGCTTTTCCATCCTGAAAAAGCTGCGCAACACCCCTTCCCTGCGCAAGCTGCCCATCATTATGGTCACTGCAAAATCCAGCGAGCTGGACACCGTGCGCGGGCTGGACTGCGGCGCGGACGATTACATTGCAAAGCCCTTTGGCATTATGGAGTTTCTCAGCCGGGTGCGGGTGGCGCTGCGGCGCTCTGCCCCGGAGGTAAGGCCGGATGTGCTGGTTTTCCATGAGATCCAGTTGGATAATGCCCGCCACAGCGTTACGGTAAACAGCACCCCTGTGGAGCTAACCTACAAGGAATACTGCCTGCTGCGTCTGCTGCTGGAAAACACCAGTCTGGTGGTGACCCGCGAGACTATTTTGCAGGTAGTGTGGGGCACCGATATTTCGGTGGAGAGCCGTACCGTGGATATGCACATCCGCACCCTGCGAAAAAAGCTGGGCGATGCGGGGCGTTACATCTGCACCGTGCGCAAGGTAGGCTACAAGCTGACCGATGAGGAGGCCGAAGAAGAATGAAGCTGCGCAGCATGGAAGAAAAGATCAGCTACCGGTTGTTCCTGATGGGCTTTCTGGGGCTTGTATTCACCGCAGCGCTGTGCATTTTTGTGTTCCATAAAGCCTTTACGGCGCAGGCATGGTCGGCTTTGGAGCGCGAGACCGACCTTGTGCGCGCCGGGTACGAGCAGACCGGAGACCCCGCGCAGCTGAGTGCCTTTGTGACCGATGATCTGCGTGTGACGTTGATCAGTCAGGACGGCAGCGTGTTGTTTGAATCTGCCACCGACCAGCCCATGGAGAACCATCTGACCCGCCCGGAGATCCGCGATGCCATTGCAAACGGCGAGGGTCGGGACATCCGCGACTCCCAGACCATGGGCTACGAGACCTATTACTACGCGCTCCGGCTTTCCGGCGGGGATGTGCTGCGCGTGGCACAGGACGCCGAGACCGTGTGGTCCATCTATGATGCCACCATCCCGGCCATTGTGCTGAGCTGTGTGGCGCTGATGCTGGCCGCAGCAGTGCTGGCCGCCCTGCTGACCAAAGCACTGGTGCAGCCGGTACTGAACATGACCGAGGACTTGGATCACATTCAGGAAAATGTGCCCTACCGGGAGCTGATCCCCTTTGCGGAGAGCATCCATTCTGACCGCATTCTGCGGGAGAACAACGAGAAGATGCGGCAGGAGTTTACCGCCAATGTCAGCCACGAGCTCAAGACCCCGCTGACCAGTATTTCCGGCTATGCAGAGCTGATCGAGACCGGCATTGCAAAGCCGGAGGATGTGCCGGATTTCGGTCGCAAGATTCACAGCGAGGCTACCCGCATGATCCAGCTGGTCAACGACATTTTGCAGCTTTCCAAGCTGGATACCGTAAGCGAGACCGGGGACGCTCCCGTGATGGAAACGGTAGACCTTTTGGATGTTGCCAAGGAGTGCGTGGAGCGCCAGAAGCTGAACGCCCGCCGTGCGTATATCTCCCTGACCTATCTGGGCGAGAGCGCCCCGGTGCTGGGCAGCCGTGCGCTGCTGGATGAGCTGTGCCAGAACCTGTGCGATAACGCCATCCGCTACAACCGCCCGGGCGGCAAAGTGCAGATCATTACCGCCTGCAGCCGGGACGGGCACTGCTCCCTGACCGTAACGGATAACGGCATCGGCATCCCGCGGGAAGCACAATCCAGCGTGTTCGAGCGCTTCTACCGGGTGGATAAGAGCCGCAGCAAAGCCACCGGCGGCACCGGACTTGGGCTTGCTATCGTTAAGCACATTGCCCGTATCCACAACGCCCGCATTAAGCTGGATAGTCAGGTGGACGTTGGCACCACTATTACTGTCACCTTCCCTACTGCCTCTTAATACAGCATGAAATGCACGTCTGTCCGCCATTGCGGGCGGGCGTTTTTTGTTGGGTCAAAGCTTGCGCCGCTGCCGCTTTGCAGTGCTGCCCGGGCTTGCAGGTGCAGCACATCCACGCCCTGCTGCCAGCAGCTTTGCAAAAGCGCGGTACACTGCGTTGCCAGCTGTTGCTGCTGCGCCTGCGTGGGCAATGGGCTGTGGGCGGCACGCTGACAGTCCAGCCGCACAAGCGCCTGCTCCTTTTGCAGGGTGACCGAAACGGTGCAACGCCGGATGCCCATGCGTTCCCCTTCCAGCCAGAGCTGCCGGGTGCCGCTCTGCCCGGTAAGCAGACGGTAGATCTCGGCCTGCTCCGGAGAAAAGAGCGTATTACCCGCCGCAGTGTGCAGAACACCATCCTCCTGTACGGTCACCTCTTCCGCGCTCCACCGGAGAACAGGCAGAAGCCCGGGCTCTGTGTGCTCATACAGTCTGGGTGCGGTGGGCGCTGCGGCCTTTATTTGTTCCATCAGGGCGTCCGGCAGGGTGGCTTGTGCGGCAAGGTAGTCTGTCTCCCCTTCTGCGCAAAGCAGCCTTGCCGCCGTGCGTCCGCAGCCGCGCCGCAGCACCAGCTGCTCGTATTCTGTTAATAATGGCTCTTCCGCTTTTGGCAGCAGCAGATAATCACACAGGCGGTAGCTTGCGGTTTGGGGCAGTGCCCGCTCTGCTGCAGCGAGCGCCCACTCCATCGTTTGCCCCTCCGCCTGCACAAACTGCAATGCGCCAGAGGCCTCGGCGGCATCGGCGGCGGCCTGCGGTGCCTGATAGAGCAGCCCTGCCTGATACCCCTGTTCGATCTGTGCCAGATACACCGCCCGCACCATACTTTTCTCGGTGCTTTCACAGCGCAGGAATAAAAGGCACCACCCTGTCAGCAGTAAAAACAGCAGCAGCTTGTAAGGTTTTGCGTTTTTCATGGCTGCACCTCCGCTTCCGGCTGCTGCCAGAGCAAGCGGATGGCGGCGCACAGCATGGCTGCCCGGTAGACAGCGCACAGCAGCCACAGCAGCAAAAGCAGCGCATCCATGCGGGAAAAGCTGCCGCCGCTCCACGCCCGCAGCAGTTCCAGCCGAGGGTATGCACCGCTGCCAAACAGCAAAGCCCCGCCCAGCAAAGCCGCTGCCTGCACCACAAAACCCCATACCGGCAGCCAGACCGTGCGGCGGGCAGACCGCGCACCGCACAGAAGCGCCCCAGCAAAGTATTCTGCGTAGACTGGTACGTTCCAGTTTGTTCCAGTCGGCTGTGCCGGGGCAAACAACCGATACCAGTGCAGCTGCCCTGCAAGCCCCAGCAGGCAGACCACGCCGCCCACGGCAGCGAACCACCACAGCACCCGCGCCGAGGCATTCCAGCTTGCGGGACGGATGCCCCACCCCGCCCAGAGCAGCAGCGGCAGAAAGCCCAGCAGTGCCATGGAGGAAAACTCTGCCGCGCACAGTCCTTGCGCCTGCGCGAGGGTGTGCACCAGCTCTATAAATAACCCGGTTGTCAGTGCCAGCCGCACCGCAAAGGAGGGCACTTTGCCCCGCAATGCCGCCGCTGCCAGTGCCGAAAGAATGCACAGGCACACCGTACTGACTGCGCCCAGCCACAGTGCCTGGCGCGCCGGGACGCCCTGCGGGATACCGTCTGCCATTGCTGCCGTGACCACGCTGAGGGTCAGCACTGCCGGGGTAAAATATTCTGCTTGCTGCTTCATGGCTTCCGTTTCCCCCTCTCCCGCTTTTGCCAGATATTGAACCCGTGCCGGGACAGCTGCCGGTAGTTGCGGCGCAGAACGCCGTCCTCGGAAAGCGGCTGCTGCGGGAACGGGTGCGGCGCAAGGTATGGCACGCCCAGTGCTTCGGTGCTGACGATGCTGAGCAGAAAGCCGAAAAATGCCGCTGCCAGCCCCACCGGCCCGGCAAGTCCTGCCAGAAGCACCGTGCCGATGCGCAGCAGGGTGGCAGGCTCGTATAAGCCCGGGGTGACAAAGACCGCAATGGCGGTGATGCTGGCCACAAAGATGACCGGGGTGCTCATAAGCCCGGTGGCAATAGCAGCGTCGCCGATGATGAGCGCCGACACCAGACTGACCGAGTGCCCCAGAGACTGCGGCATCCGCAGCCCGGCTTCCCGGATGATCTCTAAGATCAGGATGACCAGCAGCATCTCGGCAAACAGGGGCAGCGGCGTGGCCTTTTCAGCGGCTTCGATCTTATACAGCAGCTGCGGGGGCAATAGTTCCGGCAGATACACCGCCACGCACACAAATACCCCCGGCAAGAACACCGTAAGGTAGAATGAAAAATATTTCAGCACCCGCAAAAAAGAGGAAAAGGCAGCTGTGGAAGCGTAGTCGTCCAGACACTCGAACTGCTCGCTGAAGAGCGCGGGCAGCACCAGCGCTGAGGGGCTGCCGTTGACCAAAATTACCAGCTTTCCCTCGCAGAGCTTCGCGGCGGCGACCGCCGGGCGCTCGGTGTAGTACACGGGAGTGAACAGCCGCACCTTGCCGGGCAGCAGCCACGGCACGAAATAGCTGGAATCCAGCAGCAGTTCCGGCCTTGCGCTTTGCAAAATGGTGCGCACCCGCTGTACCATAGCGGGGTCGGCACGATCCTTGCAGTAGCAAAGGGCGTACTCGGTGTTGCAGCTAGTATGCGCCTGTGCTGTCTCCTGCACAAGGGTATCGGTACGGACAAGACGGCGCAAAAGGCTCAGGTTCACCCGCAGCAGGTCGGTAAAGCCTTCCCTGCTGCCGCGGAGGTTGCCCTCGCCGGAGGGCTCTTCCACGGAGCGGAACTTGAGCCCCTGCACCGAAAAGGCAATGCCGCTGCTGCACCCATCCAAGAGCAGCACCGCCATGCCGGCGGTCAGCCGCGCAACGAGCTGCGGCATATCCTGCACCGGGGCACTCTCTGCGGGAAAAGCCGAGCCGTGCAGGATATGCGCATAGGCCTGTGCGCCGGTAAGCCGGACAGAAGCAGACTGTCGTCCGGCGGCGTCCAGCAACAGTTCCCAGAGCGAATCAAGGCTTGCCATGCCGTCAAACAGCACGATACACCCCGGGCAGCCGTACAAAACAATCTTCTTCGCATAATAATCTGCCGATTTGCCAAACCTAGCATCAAGCGCGGATAGATTATCCGCAAGGCTTTGCGAAAGCTGCTGCACATCCATCACTCCTTTGTGTGTGCAGTATGCCCGCTTTGCCGCAGCGGAATACGCCGCGCACACCGCACCGGGAGGGTTTGTGCATGAAATTGCTGCTTTGCCGCACCATTATCCTGTATCTCTGCGTTTTGTTTGCCATGCGGCTGATGGGCAAACGTCAGTTGGGAGAATTGCAGCCGGAGGAGCTGGTATCCACCATCCTGATCTCCAATCTGGCGTCCATCTCCATTGAATCCGAGGACGTGCCCATCACCGCCAGTCTCATCCCGCTGTTCCTCATTGCGGCACTGGAGCTGCTGGGTTCAGTGGTGAGCTTCCGCAGTCAAAAGTTCTTCAATTTTCTCTCCGGGCGTCCCAAAACGGTCATTCTGGACGGGAAGATCGACCAAAACGCTTTGCGGATGCTGCGGCTGACCACCGCAGACCTGATGGAGGCGCTGCGCGGCAAGGACATCTTTGACCCACGCAGGGTGTCATACGCCGTGATTGAAACAAACGGCACGCTGTCGGCGGCGCTGCGCCCGGAACAGGAAGCGGCTACCCTGTCCGATTTGCAGCTGAAGGTGCAGCAGACGCAGGCCACCATTCCCTTTGTGCTGGACGGGCAGGTGTTGGAGGATAATCTGCGCTGGTGCGGAAAAGACCGTGCGTGGCTGGAACGCACCGCCACGGCAAACACGGTTCTGCCACAGGAGATTCTGCTGCTTATCGGCAACGAGACCGAGGACTATTTTCTGCTGAAAAAGGAAGGCCGTCAGCCGGGAGGAAAAGGATGAAGCGAATCTATGCGTGTATCCTGATCGTAGCCGTGCTGCTGGGGGTATCCCTTTACAGCAGCGGACGGGTGCAGGGCTTTGCACAGGATATCTCAGCCGACTTGAACTGTGCCCTTGAGGCTGTGCGGCAAAAGGATTTTTCCACTGCGCGGCAGGCGCTTGCCGAGGGCGCAGAGCTGTGCGACACCATGCGCGAGACCATGAGCCATCTGCTGCGCACGGCCGACTACACCGAGCTGGAAGCTGCGCTGCGGGCGGCAGACGGCTATCTGGAGCAGCAAGCCACAGAGGACGCGCTGGGCGAGCTGCGCCGCGCACAGGTAGAGGTGGAGCGGCTGGGATGGCTTGCCCGGCGGCTGGTGTAAGATGAGCAAAAAAGGACACTGCACAGTGCTTCGTGCAGTGTCCTTTTCAAGTTATAATTTACTGGTTTTCCTTGCGGTCGCCCACAAGCTTTTTCAGTTCATCAAGGAAGCTTTCCACGTCCGCAAACTGGCGGTAGACCGAAGCAAAGCGGATATAGGCCACCTCGTCGATCTTTTTCAGCTCCTCCATGGTCAACTCGCCAATGCGCACACTGGGGATCTCGCGGTCGTAGGAGCTGAACAGGGACTGCTCGATGCTGCTAACGGCGCGCTCCAGCGTTTCGTAGCTGATAGGACGCTTGGCACAGGCACGCAGCATGGCGTTGAACAGCTTCTGCCGGTCAAAGGGTTCGCGGGAGTTGTCCTTTTTGATGACCACAAGCGGCACCGTTTCCACCACCTCATAGGTGGTAAAGCGCATGTGGCAGTTCAGGCACTCGCGGCGGCGGCGGATGCGCTCGTTATCTTCCGTGGGGCGGGAGTCGATCACCTTGGATTCCTCCGCACCGCAATAAGGGCACTTCATCTCTTGTTCCTCCGCCTCAGTTTTTCTTTTTGCTGCGCTCGCTCCACAGCACCCATGCCGAGGTGGAAACGCACAGAGAGGTGTACACGCCGCTGATCATACCCATCATCAGCGGGAATGCAAAGGTGAAGATGCTGTCCAGACCGTAGAGCTTTGCCACGATGCACATCACGCCCAGTGCCATCACGGTGGTGATGGTGGTGATCAGGGTGCGGCGGGCAGACTGGTTGACCGACTGGTTGACCAGCTCCTCAAAGCTGCCCTTTTTGCCCATGAGGGCGCGGTTCTCGCGGATACGGTCGTACACCACAACGGTATCGTTGATGGAGTAGCCGAGGATGGTGAGCATGGCGGCAATAAAGTTGCCGTCCAGTGCGGTGCGCAGTAGCACAAAGGTGCCAAACACCACCATCAGGTCGTTGACCAGCGCCAGCACTGCCATCATACCGCCGGTCAGACCGCCGATATTCTTGAAGCGCAGGGCAATATACAGCAGAATGAGCACCAGTGCAAACACCACAGCCACCAGGCTCTTCTGCAGGAACTTGGTACCCATGGCTGCGCTGACGTTGCTCAGGGACAGCTGGGCAAACTGGTTATCCGGGTAGTTCTCGTTCAGGGAATCCAGCAGGTTCTCCACCTGCTCGGTGGTCACGGTCTCGGTGCCGGGCATGGAGATCTTCAGGGTCTGGTCGCCGGTGGCTACGTTCTCGCCGGTCTGCAAAGTCAGGCCGGTGTTTTCCAGCGCTGCAGCGACGGTCTTTTGCACAGCGGACTGATCAAAACTGCCCTCGTAGGACAGGGTGATCATAGCACCGCCGGTGAACTCGGTATCCAGATGCACACCGAACACTGCGGCGCACAGCAGGATAACGGCCATCAGGCAGGCAGAGAAGGTCAGGAACTTTTTGCGCAGGGCTACGAAATCCACCGGCTTCTTTTCTGCCTTTTCCTGCCCGGGCTTTGCAGCACCGTACAGCCACGGGTTGCGCAGTGCCTTGATGGCGGCTGCGCCGCGGATCATCACACGGGTAGCGAACACACCGAACACGAAGTTCAGCAGCACGCCGGTAAGCAGCGTATAGCCGAAGGCGTAGATGGTACCTGCGGTAGAGGGACCGAAAGCGAAGAACACAAAGTGCAGTGCCTTGGCAAACAGGCCATCCGAGGGGCCGAAGGCACCCATGAGCACGATGGCCACGATGACGATGGTCACGTTGCCGTCAATGATGGGGGTCAGGCCGCGGGCAAAGCCGCTCTTCAGTGCGCCATCCAGAGATTTGCCGTTTTTCAGCTCCTCCTTGATGCGCTCGGCGGTGATGACGTTGGCATCCACGCCCATGCCGATGGCCAGAATGATACCTGCGATACCGGGCAGGGTCAGGGTGAAGCTTTCAAATACCGGGAAGTAGCCGGACACAAAGGCCAGCGTAGCCGCCACCTGACCGGCCAGCGCGATGCAGGCCAGAAAGCCCGGCAGACGGTACAGCACCGTCATGAACACCACGATGAGGGCAAAGGCGATCAGGCCGGCCAGCACCATGGCACCAAGGCTGTTTTCGCCCAGACTGGGGCTCACGGTGGAGTAGCTGTCCACGCTCAAAGCAAAGGGCAACGCACCGGAGTTGATCTGGCGTGCCATCTTGACCACGGCATCCTGCGTAAAGGGGTTGGAGGCCGAACTGGTGATGATAGCCTGTCCGTCGGTGATGGCGGTGTTGACGGTGGCGGTGCTCACGTTCTCGTCGTCCAGCCAGATGCTGATGCTGCCCTTATCGGCGGCCAGCTTGGTGGTGGCATCGCCAAAGGCCTTGGCACCCTCGGTGGTGAACTTGAGGGCGACGTAATATTCAGAACTACCGCCGTTGCTCACAGCGCCGTACTGTGCCGAAGCGCTTTCGACCATGGAACCGTCCAGAATCAGCTCGCCGTCCTTGCCGGCTCCCTCGCGGAAGGTCAGGTAGGCGGTGGTGCCGATCTCCTGAATGGCAGACTCGGGGTCAAAATCCGTCTCGCCGGACTGCCACGGGAACTCCAAAATCAGGCTGTCGGAGTTGTTATCCACATACAGCTCGTAGTCGGTCACGTTCAACGCGACCAGACGGTTCTCGATGACCAGACGGGCGGCATCCAGCTGCTCGTCCGTGGCATCGTAGCCATCTGAGGGCACAAAGGTGACGTTGACGCCGCCCTTGATATCCACACCAAAGCGGATATCCTTTGCACCCTTGATGTAGGTGGTGGTCACATCGCCGTATTTTGCCGCCACGCCAAAAAAGGCGGTGTAGACAAACACAACGATCAGCAGCGCGGTAACGACCAGCTGCCATGCTTTGCCTTTTGTTTTCATAAGTCGGGAACCTCCAAAAGCGGCGGCTGTGCAGCCGCAGCCGTTTTTGTTGTGAACCGCAAGTTTTGCCGACGGTTCCTCTCCTCACAGAGCAGCCGTCGTGCCGACCTTTCTGTGATAAAACTCCCCTGCCAGCCCTGCAAAGAGCCCCGCAGAGGAGAATATACAAATTATTTCAAGCTTTATGCCATATCAGCCAGCAGCTTTTCCACAACGGCCAGACGCACGCAGACGCACAGCAGCTCGGAAGCGGTCTCCACCTCGTCCAGACTGGGATAAGTGGGGGCGATGCGCAGGTGAGAATCCTGCGGGTCCTTGTGGTACGGGTAAGCGGAGCCTGCACCGGTCAGCACCAGACCTGCATCCTTGCACAGGTCTGCCACACGCTTAGCGCAGCCGGGCATGACATACAGGCTGATGAAGTAGCCGCCCTTGGGGTTGGTCCAGTGGGCAATATCGCCGCAGGGGGTGAGGTTGGCGGCAAAGGCGGTCTTGACGGCATCGAAGCAGGGCACCAGACGGCGGCGGTGCTTTGCCATGTGTGCCAGAACACCTTCCTTGTTCTTCAGGAAGCGGACATGGCGCAGCTGGTTCATCTTATCGTAGCTGATGATCATCACGGCAAAGCGCTTGCACATATACTTCATGCTGTTGTCGCTGCAGGCAATGGCAGAAACACCGGCACCCGGGAAGGTGATCTTGCTGGTAGAAGTGAACATGAACACGCGATCCTGCGTGCCGTACTTCTTGCTCACGTTCAGCAGAACGGGGGTCTCGATAATCTCCTCGGTCAGGTGGTGGACGATGTAGGCCTCATCCCAGAAGATCTTGAAATCCGGGGCGGCGGTCTTCATCTTGGCAAAGCGCTCGATGGTCTCATCACTGTAAGTGTAGCCATCGGGGTTGGAGTACTGCGGTACGCACCAGATACCCTTGATGGTATCATCCTCAGCCACCAGCTTTTCCACAACGTCCATATCGGGGCCGTTGGGGGTCATAGGCACGCTGATGAGCTCAAAGCCGAACTCCTCAGTGATGGCAAAGTGACGGTCATAGCCGGGCACCGGGCAGAGGAACTTGCGCTTCTCCACCTGAGACCAGGGGCAGGGAGACTCCGGGAAGCCGAACACATAACCGATATTGATGAGGTTATACATCAGCTGCAGGCTGGAGTTGCCGCCCACGAACACCTCGTTGGGCTTTACGCCGAACACATCTGCAAACAGGGCGCGGGCCTCGCTCAGACCCTCCAGCTCACCGTAGTTGCGGGCATCGGTGCCGGCATCCGTGGTGTAGTCGGTCATCTTCAGCAGATCCATTGCCAGATCCATCTGGTGGGGGCCGGGCTTGCCGCGTGCCATATTGAGCTTCAGACCCTTTGCCTGAAACTGCTTATAAGCCTGTTCCAGCGCTGCCTTTTCAGCGGTCAGCGCAGCGCGATCCATCTCGTGATAATTTGCCATTGAATACACTCTCCTTTATAGTACTCTTCCTGTTACCCAATACTATGGCTCGTCTTTTGCGGTATGCCCCTGCCAGAGAGCACACGCCGCACGATCCACACTTTACTATTATAGTACATTTTCCTGTCAGAAACAAGAATTTGAAAACAAAAAGCCCTGCCAAAAGCAAAAAGCTTTCGAAACAGGGCTTTCAGGCGGGTACACTCCCCTGCTGTGCGGCAATGCCGTCAGCTGAGAGCGACCTGATTTTTATAGCGTTTGCGCACAGCGCCGTATTCCAGATGTGCCTCGCCACCCTCCACGGTGTCCTCGTCCACGGTCACGCGGATGATGGTGGCATCGCTGGGCACCTCGTACATGATGGGCAGCAGAATGCTTTCCATCACGCTGCGCAGACCACGGGCACCGGTCTTGCGCTCGATGGTCTTGCGGGCAATGGCGTGCAGGGCTTCATCCGTGAAGGTAAGCTCCACATTATCCATGCCCAGCAGCTCCTTGTACTGCTTGACCAGACTGTTGCGGGGCTCCTTGAGCACACGCACCAGTGCATCCTCGTCCAGATCGTCCAGCACGGTGATGACCGGCAGACGGCCGATCAGCTCCGGGATCAGGCCGAACTTGACCAGATCGTGGGGCTCCACCTTGCGCAGCAGTGCACGCTCGGCCTCGGTGGAGTTATCCTTCAGCGCACTGCCGAAGCCCAGCGCGGACTTATCGGTGCGGCGCAGGATATACTTGTCCAGACCATCAAAAGCACCGCCGCAGATGAACAGGATGTTGGTGGTGTCGATCTGGATGAACTCCTGCTGCGGGTGCTTGCGGCCACCCTGCGGCGGCACGTTGCTGACAGTGCCCTCCAAGATCTTCAGCAGTGCCTGCTGTACGCCCTCGCCGCCCACATCGCGGGTGATGGAGGGGTTTTCGCTCTTGCGGGTGATCTTGTCGATCTCATCAATGTAGATGATGCCGATCTGTGCCTTCTGCACATCAAAATCTGCCGCCTGGATCAGCTTGAGCAGAATGTTCTCCACGTCCTCGCCCACATAACCGGCCTCGGTAAGGGTGGTGGCATCCGCAATGGCGAAGGGCACACCCAGCATCTTGGCCAGTGTCTGCGCCAACAGGGTCTTGCCAACGCCGGAGGGACCCAGCAGCAGCACGTTGGACTTTTGCAGTTCCACATCGCCGCCCTTGCCGCTGAGGATGCGCTTATAGTGGTTGTAGACCGAAACGGACAGCACACGCTTTGCCTCGTCCTGACCGATGACATACTGATCCAGACCTTCCTTGATCTCGGACGGGGTCATGATGTTGATATCCAGATCTGCGGCAGCGGGCTGGACATGGGCGCGGCTTGCGCTGCCGCGTCCCGGACGGGCGCTTTTGGGCTGATCCGGCTTGTCAGAGAGCAGATCGTGGCACAGGCCGATGCACTCGCTGCAGATATTGACCCCGGGGCCAATGATCATGCGCTCCACTTCGTCCTGATGCTTGCCGCAAAAGCTGCAAACCAGATCCTTTTCGTTTTTGCCGGAATTGTTATTTGCCATAGCTGTTTTTCCTTATCCTGGATAGATTATAGCGGTTTACCGGTGGGCAATGACCTCATCGATCAGGCCGTATTCCTTTGCCTGCTGCGCGGTCAGGTAGTTGTCGCGCTCGGTGTCCTGCTGGATCTTTTCCAGCGGCTGGCCGGTGTACTCGCTGAGCATCCGGTTCATCTTATCGCGGATATAGACCATGTGCTCGGCATGGATCTTGATATCCGTGGTCTGGCCGGAAAGGCCGCCGCCCTGACCGCCGATCAGCGGCTGGTGGATCATGATCTCGGCGTTGGGCAGCGCAAAACGCTTGCCCTTGGTGCCGCTTGCCAGCAGGAATGCGCCCATAGAGGCAGCCATGCCCATGCAGATGGTGGAAACATCGCACTTGATATACTGCATGGTGTCGTGGATGGCCATACCGGCACTGATGGAACCGCCGGGGCTGTTGATATACAGGCTGATGTCCTTATCCGGGTCCTGCCCTTCCAGATACAGCAGCTGCGCCACCACAAGGCTTGCGGTGGTATCGTTGACATCCTCGCTCAGCACGATGATGCGATCGTTCAGCAGACGAGAGAAAATATCGTAAGAACGCTCTCCGTGCGCCGACTGCTCGACAACGTAAGGAACAAAACTCATAAAGTTCGCCTCCTGAAATGGTTTAAGTTTATTGGCAAAATTGACCGATACGGGTTCCCTGTAAAGTTCAGCCGTACCGGTCAATTTTAACAACCTTTGATAAAACGCCTGCGGCGCTTTACAGGGCCCGGCACTGATTACTCAGCGTCAGCAGCCTTCTCAGCCTCTGCGGGCTTCTCCACGATGTTAGCGTGGCTCTTGATGAAGTCGATGGCCTTGGTGCGAGCCAGATCCTGCTTCAGATCCTCAACGTTGATCAGCTCACGCACCTTGTCCTCTTCCATCTTGTACTGGTCAGCAATGCGCTTGATCTCGGCATTGATCTCGTCCTCGGAAGCCTCGATGTGCTCAGCAGCAGCAACAGCCTCCAGAGCCAGACCGATCTTGACCTGCTTCTCAGCCTGCGGCATGAAAGCGGCGCGGAACTGCTCCATGGACTGACCCATATACTTCAGGTAGTCCTCCAGACGCAGACCCTGCTGCTCCACACGGAAAGCAAAGTCGTTGACCATCTCGTCCATACGGACATCGTACATAGCCTGAGGGATCTCGCCCTCCATGCTCTCGATGACCTGATCGACCAGAGCGTTCTCGACAGCCAGATCGTCCTGCTTGTCCAGCTGCTCCTGGTTGTTCTTGCGGATGGAAGCCTTGAACTCGTCCAGAGTGTCGTACTCGGAGCAGTCCTTTGCCAGCTCGTCATCCAGAGCGGGCAGTTCCTTGTACTTGACCTCGTGCAGCTTGATCTTAAAGACAGCAGCCTTGCCAGCCAGCTCAGCAGCCTGATACTCGGTGGGGAAGGTGACGTTCACGTCGAACTCCTCGCCGGCGGAGTGGCCAACGACCTGCTCCTCAAAGCCGGGGATGAAGCTGCCGCTGCCCAGAGTCAGGTTGTAGTGCTCAGCCTTGCCGCCCTCGAATGCAACGCCGTCCACAAAGCCCTCGAAGTCGATATCAGCGATATCGCCCTCCTGAGCAGCGCCCTCACGGGTCAGCTCACGGGCGTTGCGCTCCTGCACACGCTTCAGCTCTGCGTCCACAGCCTCGTCGGTAACAGTATGGACAGTCTTTTCCACGGTCAGACCGTTGTAGCTGCCAACCTTGACCTCGGGCTTCACAGCGACCTTAACGGTCAGGGTAGCGCCCTCTGCCTCGCTGGCAGAATCCACGGTGACCTCAGGACGGCCCACAGGCTCCACGCCGGCTTCCTTAACAGCAGCCTCGAAAGCCTCCGGGAACAGCTCGTTGATGGCGTCGTAGGTAAAGACGTCTGCGCCGTACATCTTCTCGATCAGAGCCTTGGGAGCCTTGCCCTTGCGGAAGCCCTGCACAGGGTACTTCTTGCCCTCTTTTTTGAAAACATCGGCAACAGCCTTCTTGAAAGCCTCTGCATCGATGGAGAACTGCAGTTCTGCCATGCTCTTCTCGAGCTTTTCACACTTGATGAGATTCATTTGTTTATCCTCCACTCAAATATTCTATTGCTCAGGGCAGGAAGTTTTTGCCCGGGGCAACCGCGCACCACGTCCTTGCTGTATGCACACGGAATGCGGGGACGCGCGCGCTCAATTGGGTGCAACAATCGCGTCAAAACTTATTATAGCACGCTCTGGACACAATTGCCATACCAAATTTTTAAATTTTGTCGTTTTTGCCCTTTTATCCCGCCGTTAATTGATGCGGTAGGGGCAGAAACGCAGGCCGTCGGCACTTACCAGCTTGTACCGGATGCCGTCCACCTCGCCCTGCACGGCAAACCGGATGGCGTTGCCGTGCAGATGCCCGTAGAAGCAGGTCTTGATGCCGTACTCCTTCAAGGTGGCTACGATCTCCGGGGCGCTGGTGCCGGTGTAGACCGGCGGATAGTGCAGGAACACCAGCTTTTCCAGCCCGGGCTCCGCAGCCTGCAAACTCATGCGCAGACGGCCGATCTCGCGGTTCATCACCTTTTCGTCATGGGGCTCCCCCACATCGAACAACCAGCCGCGGGTGCCGCAGATGGCGTACCCCTCCACGCTGTAAGAATTGTTGTGCAGGATATGCAGGGTATCGAAGCCCTCGGCTTTGAGGTAGGCATTCATCTTGTTGGCGGTGGACCACCAGTAATCGTGGTTGCCCTTCATGATGATCTTCTGCCCGGGCAGCTGCTGCAAAAAGGCAAAGTCCTTGCGGGTATCGGTCAGGCGCATGGCCCAGCTGATATCCCCCGCCAGCACGATGGTGTCCTGCGGGGTGATGAGCTTGCGCCAGTTTTTCTCCAGCCTGTCCACATAATCGTTCCAGCCGGGGAAGATATCCATCGGCTTGGATGCGCCCAGAGAGAGATGGGGATCGCCAAGCACAAAAAGTGCCATAGTCTGTTTACTCCTGTTCTGTCTGTCCGCAGAAGCTTATGCCTGATAGCCCAGCGCCACCTCGGCGATCTGTGCCGGGGCAATGACGGTATCAAAGCGCTCCGGCTTGCTGCGCAGAGCGGCAAGGCTTGCCGGTGCGGCGTGACCGGTGGCAGTCTCCAGCTGCTGCATGGCTTCAAAATCGTTTTCCGGGGCAGCTTTGCCCAGTGCGCTCAGCACGCTGCGGGGGAACTTGAAGGGCGATGCGGTGGAAAGCACCACCATGGGCACGCCCTGCCGCTTTTTCTGTGCAGCCACATGGAAGGCTACTGCGGTGTGGGTATCGCACAGGTAGCCGTCCTTTTCGTAGCGGGAACGGATCTCCCCTGCCACCTCGTCCTCGCTGCTCCAGCCGCAGGAGAAGGTCTGCTGAATGGCAGCCAGCGTCTCGGGACGGACGGTGTAGCTGCCGGTGGCAGCCAGCTGCTGCATAAAGCCCGCCACCTCGGCATCGCTGCCGGTCACATGGTACAGCAGACGCTCCAGATTGGAGGACACCAGAATGTCCATGCTGGGAGAGGTGGTCTTGAAGAACTCCCGCTTTGCGGTGTAAGTACCGGTGGTGAGGAAATCGGTCAGCACGTTGTTCTCGTTGGAAGCGCAGACCAGCTTGCCCACGGGCAGACCCATCTGCTTTGCGTAATAACCGGCGAGGATATCGCCGAAGTTGCCGGTGGGTACGCAGAAGTCCACCTCGTCGCCGAAGGTGATCTTACCGGCCTTGAGCAGCTGGGCGTAGGCGGCAAAGTAGTAGACGATCTGCGGCACAAGACGACCCCAGTTGATGGAGTTTGCACTGGAAAGACGGATATTGCGCTTTTCCAGTTCGGCAGCGATGGCCTTATCGCCGAACACCTTCTTTACGCCGGTCTGGGCATCGTCAAAGTTGCCGCGCACGGCGTACACAGCAACATTAGCGCCCTCCTGCGTTGCCATCTGCAAACGTTGGATCTCGCTGGTGCCGCCGGTGGGATAGAACACAGCAATCTCCACACCCGGGATATCATGGTAGCCGTCCAGCGCAGCCTTGCCGGTGTCACCGCTGGTAGCCACAAGGATCAGGGTCTTTTCAGTGCGTCCCAGATTCTTTTTGGCTTCCACCAGCAGCTTGGGCATCAGCTGCAGGGCGTAATCTTTAAAGGCACAGGTAGGGCCGTGCCACAGCTCAAGGGCATAGGTATCCTCTTCCACCGGGGCAAGATAGCCTGCCTTACCGCCGAAAGCAGCCCCGTAGGTGCTGCGGGTGGCCTCGGTCAGGAAAGTGGGGTCGTAATCGGTCAGGTACTCCCGCACAACGGCGGCTGCCAGCGCGGGGTAGTCCAGCCCGCACAGGGCTTTTACGTCCACCTGCGGAAAACTTTCCGGCACAAACAGACCGCCCTCATCGGACAGTCCCTGTGCAATTGCCTGAGAAGAGGTTACTTTGCGGTTCTGATCTCTGGTACTGAAAAACTGCATGGTCATCGCTCCTTTTCGCCACGGAACGTGCCGGGCACGTTCCCGGTTGTACGGCAAAACCCTCGTTTTGCCGCATACTTCCCACCGGTGCCACGGTTTCTGCCTAAGATTCGCAGAGAAAGGCACCCTTTATAATATGTACCATCCAGCGCCCGCTGTCAAGAGGAACTACCTCTGCAACGTCAAAACGCACCGGTTCTTCGCTTTGGCCGGTCTGCTGCAGATACCCTTGTGCAGCGCAGATCAGCCGGTGCTGTTTGGCCGGGTCTACGGCGGCAGCGGGGCGCTGCAGCATCCCTTGGCTGCGGGTCTTTACCTCGCAGATGACAATGGTGCCGTCCGGCTCCCGCAGCACAAGATCCAGCTCTCCCATGCGGGTATGATAGTTATGCGCCAGCAGCTGTGCGCCCTGCTTCTGGTACCAGCGGGCAGCGGCAGCTTCTCCCCTGCGGCCGGTCTCGGCGCGGTTCATTTGCCGCTCTCCGGCCAGTAGCCCTGCTTTTTAAGGAAGCTGCGGCGGTAGAACGGCTGGATGCCGTACTGCGCGATCAGCTCATAGTGCAGCTTTGTGGGGTAGCCCTTGTGCTTTGCCAGCTGATACTGCGGGTACTGCTTGTCCAGTTCCAGCATATAGCGGTCACGGCTGACCTTGGCAAGCACCGAGGCCGCGCCGATGCTAGCGCTGGTGGCATCGCCCTTGACCACAGGCTGTGCCGGGATCTGCAAGCCTGCGGGGGTGCGGTTGCCGTCCACCAGCACAAGATTCGGCACGATATCCAGCTGCTCCACCGCCTGCTGCATCCCGCCCATGGTGGCGTTCAGGATGTTTTCCCGGTCGATGACCTCCGGCCCCACAAAAACGATGCGGTAGGCCAGCGCCTTTTCGCAGATCTCATCAAACAGTGCTTCGCGCTTTTTCTCGGTCAGCTTTTTGGAATCGTTGATGCCGTACACCGGGTTTTCCGGGTCCAGAATACAGGCTGCTACGCACACAGGACCGCACAGCGGGCCGCGCCCGGCCTCATCTACACCGGCAAAGCAGCCGTACTGGCTGCGCACCTCGGCGTCAAAGGCGTACAGCGGAGCGGAGATCTCCTCATCCGAGCGGCGCTTCATTCCTCGTCCTCCTCGGCAAAGTCGGCCAGATCATCCCGCTGCGGCGGACGCTCCAGAGAGATACGTCCCCACTTGCAGGCACGGAACTCGTCCACCAGCATGATGGCGCAGCGCTCGGTGTTCACTTCGCCGCCGCGCACCAGCAACCCGCGCTTACGGCCGATGGCTTCCAGCAGTTCATAGGGCGGCAGCGCCAGCGTTTCGGCATCCAGTTTGTAGCGCTGTGCCACGAGGTCGGGATAGTTGCGGCGCACCTCGTCCAGCAGGTTCATCGCCAGCTCTTCCACATCCAGAATATCGTCCTTGATGGAGCCGATGAAGGCCAAGTTGGAGGCGATGGTCTTGGAATCGAACTTTTTCCACAGCACGCCGGGCATATCCAGCAGGTCAAACTTTTCAGTGCTGACCCACTGCTTGCCCTTGGTCACACCGGGGCGGTCTGCCGCCTTGGCGCGGGCAGAGCCTGCGAAGGTGTTGATAAAGGTGGATTTGCCCACGTTGGGGATGCCGCACAGCATCACCTGTGTTTTGGCACCGCCCATGCCGCGGTTCTGGCGGCGCTCCAGCAGACCGGAAAGTTCCTTTTCAATGGCCACCTTCACAGCGTTGGCACCGCCCTTCTGCTTGGCGCTGATAGCCACGCAGCCGGCATCTGCGGCGTGGAAGTAACGGATCCACTCCTCGGTCACAGCCGGGTCGGCAAGGTCGGCCTTGTTCAGCGCATAGAGCTTGGGCTTGCGGTCGGTGATGCGCTCGATCTCCGGGTTCAGGCTGGAAAGCGGGATACGCGCGTCCAGCAGCACAAGGCTGGCATCAACGTGCTGGATCTCCTGCTCCATCATGCGCAGGGTCTTGGTCATGTGGCCCGGGAACCACTGAATATTGTACTGGTTTGCAAACCGGGTATCCATTTCGTTCATTTTACCACCCCAAAATCTGTAAAGGGCATAAAGCACAGCAGCACCTTGCCCAAAATATCACGCTCGTCAATGCAGCCGACATAGGAGGAGCGGCTGTCCAGCGATTCGTTGCGGTTGTCCCCCATCACAAACAGGGTGCCCTCAGGCACCGTGAACGGAAACTGCACATCGTAGCCCAAGTAAGTGGGGGCTGCAATGTAGTCCTCCTGCAAAAGCTCACCGTTCACCGTAACTGTACCGGCATCGTAATCAATGCTGATGGTGTCGCCGCCCTTGGCGATGATCCGCTTGACCAGCGGTTTACCGTAGACGGTGTAGCTATCCACGATGACCACATCGCCCCGCTGCGGGGTGTAGCCTGCCGCCCAGACGATAAGCTTATCGCCGTGAGTCAGGGTGGGCACCATGGAGCGCCCATCCACCTGAATGATGCGGAAGAAAAACGAAAAGATCAGTACCAGCACCAGCGCTGCGGAGATGAGCGCTTCGTACCATTCCAGTATGCCCTGCCCGCGCACAGCGGGGGCAGACTGCTGCTGTTTTTCCATAGCTTAGCCACCAGCCTTTCCTGATTTTATGCACACGCCCGGGCTTTGAAAAAGAAAAAAGGGACAACAAGTTGTCCCTTTTCTCCCGGTTTCAAATCGGGGATGATCAAATATCGCTCTTGACCTTGGCAGCCTTGCCCGTACGGCCACGCAGATAGAACAGCTTTGCGCGGCGAACCTTGCCCTTGCGGACAACAGTGACCTTCTCAACGAAGGGGCTGTTGATGGGGAAGACACGCTCGATGCCGACACCGTAAGCCACGCGGCGAACGGTGAAGGTCTCAGCAACGCCGCCGTGCTTCTTTGCGATCACAGTGCCCTCAAAGGCCTGAATGCGCTCACGGTCGCCTTCCTTGATACGAACATCAACGCGGACGGTGTCGCCAACGTTGAACTGGGGCTTTTCAGCCTTGATGCTGCCTTCAGAAATAATCTTCAGTGCGTCCATTTTTGAATCCTCCATTTGTTTTTAGACGTTCATGCACGGCATAGCCGTCAGAGGACCGCCCGTTTAATGATAAATACTTGTCATTAACCCCGCTGTGGTCTCAGCGGACACTAACGCCCTAATAGGATAGCACAAAACCGGCTTGAATGCAAGCGATTTGCCGAAAAATATCGCAAATTTTTTCTGTTTTGCCCGGTAGACGGACTTTTGTGCCGCTTTAGACAAACAGCTGCCGGTCTGCCGTTAAAAATTTGGTGCGCAGGATGTTGGCGCTTGCGGCGGGCAGGCCGAACTTTTCTTCCAGAAAACCGGTGAGCAGCGAGGGGTTCAGGTTCAGCTCCTGAGAGGCGGGCAGGCAAAGTTCCAGCTGCACGGTGTCCCCCAGTGCGGTATAGCGCAGCTGCGGGATATGCTGCTTGAGATCCACGATCTTTTTGCCGCGCTTACTGTGCTTTTCCACAGGGGCTGTCTCCAGTGCATTGTACTGTTCCAGCACCGCAGCGGCAGCCGCCGGGTAGCTGATGCGGTAGCAGGCAAAGGCGATGCTGTCCGCCTTCATCTCCACCGGAGCCACCCGGGTAACATGGATACCGGCAGGCATGATGGCGTTGAGGGCGGTCTGCCACTGGGCAAAGTCCGGAGTTTCGGCCTCGGTCTTGACGTCCACACACTCGCACTCGCTCTCCTGCCCCAGCGAGAGCGGACAGGCAAAGGTCATGTAGATATGGGGGTTGAAACCCAGCGTATGCCACACCGGCAGGCCGCTGCGCTTGAGCACCCGCTGCATCACCCGCTGTAAGTCCAGCAGGGAGATATAGGAGGCTTCATTTTTCTTTTCAAACGAGATTCTGACTGTAATCAAAGCAGGGACCTCCTAACAGATGGTTGGCACCGCAGGCGTTGCAGGCACGGTTGCAGGGCGGGGTGGTCTGGGCGGCCAGAGCCTTGTTGTACTCCCGCACCAGATACTCGTGGGTGATGCCGTAGTCCATATGCGACCACGGGGTCACCTCGTCCAGCGCGATGGGGCGCTGGCAGTAGAATGCGGGATCGATGCCGAGGTCTGCAAAGGTCTGCATCCAGGTATCGTACTTGAAGCACTCCTCCCAGCCGTCAAAGTAGCAGCCGCGCTTATATGCCTCCACAATGACCGGGGCAAGGCGGCGGTCGCCCTTGGCGAACACGCCCTCAAGAAAACTGGTGGTGCTGTCGTGGTAGTTCACCTTGATCTTGCGGCTGTGCACGCTTTCCAGCAGGTGCTTCTGCTTGGCCTGCAGGGTCTCGGCGGTATCCATGGGCACGAACTGGAAGGGGGTGTGGGGCTTGGGCACAAAGCAGGCGCAGCTGATGGTCACCTGCACGCCGCGTCCCTTGGCGTGGTTCGTGTTCTTGTAGTAGAGGTCTACCACCTTCTGGGCGGTTTCGGCAATGCCTTCGATATCCTCCATGGTCTCGGTGGGCAGACCCATCATGAAGTAGAGCTTGACCGAGGTGTAGCCCGCATTGAAGGCGATGGTACAGGTCTTTTCGATCTCGTCCCAAGTGACGTTTTTGTTGATGACGTTGCGCAAACGCTGGGTACCGGCTTCGGCAGCAAAGGTCAGGCCGCTCTTGCGCACCTTGGTGGTTTTTTCGATGAGGCTCTGGGAGAAGTTGTCCACACGCAGGGAGGGCAGCGACAGGCTGACGTGCTCCTTGGGTGCCCACTCGTTCAGATCATCCAGCAGCTCTTCCAGCTGACCATGGTCAGAGGTGGAAAGGCTGGAAAGGCTCAGCTCCTCGTAGCCGGTGTTGGCGCACAGATCCTGCGCCGCCTTGTTCAGCAGGCTGGCATCGCGCTGGCGCATGGGGCGATACAAGAAGCCCGCCTGACAGAACCGGCAGCCGCGCACACAGCCGCGCAGCACCTCGATGCTGGCGCGATCCTGAATGGCACCCACCATGGGCACCACAAAGTTTGTGGGCGGGGCGAACTGGTTCAGATCCTTGATGATGGCCTTGGTGATGCGTGCCGGAATGCCCGGCTCGTTGGGGGTGATGGCCTTGACCCGGCCATCCTCGTGGTAGGTGACATCGTAGAAGGCCGGGATGTACACGCCCGGGATCTTTGCAATGTTGAGCAGCAGCTGCTTTTTGGAGATGCCCTCTTTTTTTGCCTTTTCGATCTCGGCGCAGATGGCGGGCAGCTGGTTTTCGCCCTCACCCAGCTGGATGACGTCAAAGAAATCCGCAATGGGCTCCGCGTTGCAGGCGCAGGGGCCGCCCGCTACGATCAGCGGCCAGCGGTCATCGCGGTCTTTGGAGTAGAACGGGATACCCGCCAAGTCCAGCATAGCAAGGATATTGGTGTAGGAAAGCTCGTACTGCAAGGTAAAGCCCACGGCGTCAAAGGCCGTAAGGGGGTCTTTGCTTTCCATGGTGTACAGCGGCAGCTGCAGGCGCTCCATCTCTGCCTTCATATCCAGCCAAGGCATAAAGGCGCGCTCGCACCACCAGTTCTCATGGCTGTTGAGCAGCTCGTATAGGATCTTTTCGCCCAGAAAGGACATTCCCACCTCGTAGGTATCCGGGAAGCAGAAGGCAAAGCGCACATCCACCTTATCCTTTTCTTTATAGATACTGCCGGGCTCGCCGCCGGTATAGCGGCCGGGCTTCTGCACCCGTCCCAGCGCTTCTTTCAGTTTGGGATCAAACATCGGGTCCTCCATAAACAATCCGTTTTTTGCGTTCTTTTTATTTTACCCCAAATGTGCCGGTTTTGCAATCGTTTCGCGCCGTTTGGGTGCATATTCCGCATTTTTGCTGCAAGAGCATCCCAATGCACGCCGCCATCTGTGCACCGTCCAGCGGCGGCACCGGCAGCAGATTGAACAGCCCGGTCAGCAGATTCGCCGCCCAGAACGCGCTGCCGCGGATGGTGGCGGTCTGCGCAAGACGCGCTGCCCATACCCCGGCAAGGGCAAAATTGACCGCAGGCCCGGCGGCGGCAAGCACGAGCCGCTGGCGCGGGGAGAACCTCTCCCCTGCCGTACGCATACAAAAACCGGTCATGGTCACCTCAATGACCGGCAGATGCCTTTGCTGGATGCAGTAGACGAGGATGTGCCCCAACTCGTGCAAAACAGCCGCCAGCAGCCCCAGCCGCAGAAAGCCGCTGGCATCAAAGTAGAGCAGCAGATATACCACGCCGCACAGCAGCACCGGGTCCCGGAATACAAGCTTTCCCACCCGCACCCGGTTCATGAGGCATTCTCCAGCAGGGCGGCAGGGTCGCAGGCAGTGCCCTGCTGCCACAGTTCCAGATGCAGGTGCGCACCGGTAGCGCGGCCTGTCTGCCCTACCGTGCCCAGTGTCTGCCCGGCCTGCACCACCTCTCCTGGGCGGACATAGAGGTATTGCAGATGCGCATAGCGGGTCTCGCAGCCATCCGGGTGTAAAATGCGCAGATGGTTGCCGTAGCTTTGGCTGTATGCCGCAGCGGTCACAACGCCATCCTGCACCGCCCGCACTGCCGTGCCCGCCGCACAGGCAAGGTCGATTCCCTGATGAAATGCAGATTTTCCGGTAAAGGGGTCTGTCCGCGCACCGTAGGCATCCGAGATGCGCCACGCCGTGGTATCCAGCGGAAAGCAGTACTTTTTCGTGTTTCGTGCAGCCTGTACCGGCAAAGCTGCCAGCAGGCAGAGTGCCAGCCCCGCCAGCACAAGCGCCATGATGCCCCACCGCCGTCTGCGCAGCTTTGCTGCCTGTCCGCTCCGTTTTGCCCGCATACGCCCGCCCTCCTATCCTGAAAAGTGTATGCACAAGCGGCAGACAGGAGAACACAAACAAAAAAGCAGAGCCGCCGCACAAATTTCTGTGCAGCAGCTCTGGTTTTGGTTCACATAATTTTACAGCTCAGCGCCGGAAAAAGCTCCCGATACGCTCCAGCAGGCTCTTTTTCTTGGGCGCGGTGACAGCAGGCTTTGCAGCCGGGCGGGGTGCAGCGGGCGTTTTCGGCGCGGGCTGCGCAGCGTGGGGCTTATTGTTCAGCATCTGCTCCAACGCCTCGTAGTGGTCGGGCTGCTGTGCCGCCGGGGCGGCATCCTCCGCCTTTTCCGGTGCGGGCTGGAACACATGGGGCAGCTCCTGTTTGAGCTGTTCCACGGTAACTTCCTGACAGACTGCCGCCGGTTTTTCCGTTTCCGGGGCGGGGGTGGTACACTTCCACGGCTCGGGGCGCTGCCAGTCGTTGCGCAACAGCTCGTACATCCCCATCTGGCCGTTGACCAGCGGTTCACCCTCGGCGGGCTTCACCTTCTGGTAGCTGCCGTTGGCATCCATGACCCGGGCGTTGACGTTATCCCGCAGCTGCAGCTGAAGGATATCGGTAAGTTTTTGCACCAGAACAGGATCCTCCACCCGCACGCCCACCTCCACACGGCA
Organism: uncultured Faecalibacterium sp.; assembly: GCA_934525325.1. GTDB lineage: Bacteria > Bacillota > Clostridia > Oscillospirales > Ruminococcaceae > Faecalibacterium. The sequence continues at coordinate 4,936 of CAKSZE010000001.1, read as the reverse complement.
CTCGGTATTGCGGGTGAGGAAGTCGCCGGAGGCAATATAGATGCGGGTGTGGGTGCCATCGAAGAAGCTGTAAATGCGGCCATGCTCCAGATAGCGTCCCACCAGACTGCGGATGTGGAGGTTCTCGGTCTTGCCGGGCACCTCTGCACGCACACAGCAGATACCGCGCACGATCATATCAATGCGCACTCCGGCGCAGCTGGCTTCCTGCAATTTCAGGATGATATCCCGGTCACTGATGGAGTTGTTTTTCAGGATCATGGAAGCCGGACGACCCATGCGGGCGGCAGCGATGACGTGATCCATCTCGTCCAGCAGCACGCTCTTGAAGCGCAGCGGGGCTACCAGCATCTTGTCGCTTTCCTCGGTAAGCTGCTGCACGGCCAGATTGCGGAACACCTTGGAGGCTTCCTCGCCGATGCGCTCGTCTGCGGTGATGAAGGAATAATCGGTATACAGTTCGCTGGTTTTTTCGTTGTAGTTTCCGGTGCCGATCTGGGTGATGTAGGAGTAGCCCTCTGCGCCCTTGCGGGTGATGAGGGTCAGCTTGGAGTGCACCTTATAATCCTCGAAGCCGTAGATGACGGTGCAGCCGGCGCTTTCCAGCTGCTTGGACCAGTCGATGTTGTTCTGCTCGTCAAAGCGGGCGCGCAGCTCCACCAGTGCCACCACTTCCTTGCCGTTTTCGGCGGCTTCCATCAGCGCCTGCACGATCTGGGACTCCCGCGCCATGCGGTAGAGGGTCATCTTGATGGAGATGACGTCCGGGTCCTGTGCAGCCTTTTTGAGCATGGTGATAAAGGGACGGATGGACTGGTACGGGTAGCTGAGCAGCACGTCATGTTTCTGCACCTCGGCAGCCAGATCATAGTCCGGCGGCGGCAGCATGGGGCGCGCGGGGGTGTAGAACAATGCCGGGTGACCCTCGGCCTCCATGCGGCCGGAAAGCTTAAAGAAGAAGCTCAGGTCCAGCGGGCTCTTTTGCAGGAACACCCGCTTGCGGGTCAGTTCCAGACGGCTGCACAGCAGCCGCTCCACCTCCGGTGCGGGGGCGGGAGTGATCTGCAAACGGACAGCGGCCAGCTTGCGGCGGCGTTTGAGCAGTTCGGTCATGATCTCACGATAGTCGATATCGTGATCCATCATGCCCTCTTTTACATCGATATCCGCGTTGCGGGTGACCCGGAACAGGCATTTTTCCTGAATGGAATCCTTGCCGAAGATGCTGGACGCATAGTGCAGCACCAGCTCCTCGGTGAGGGCAAACTGCACAGCGCCGTCCTTTTTGATGAAGTGCATCCGCTCCATCTGGCTGGAGATGGGCACGATGCCAAGGCTCTGCTCTTGGGTGTGCTTTTCCTTGAGCAGAACGCCAAGGTAGATTTCCTTATTGCGCAAAAACGGGAACGGGTGGCGGTTATCCACGATCTGCGGGCTGAGGATGGGGAACAGCTCGGACTGGAAGTATTTTTTCCAGAGATGCTCTTCCTCCTTGGTCAGGTGGTCGAAATCCACCTTATGGTAGCCATTCTCCACCAGATTTTCCAGCGCCTTTGCGTAGAATTTGTCGCATTCCTCCTGGAGCTGCGCCGTTTTGGGCATAATGGCGGCCAGCTGTTCAGCGGCGGTCATGTTGGTCTTGTTTTCCCGCTTTTCCTTTTTGGTCTTGCTCTGCTCAAGGTTTGCGCGCTCCTGCAAAGAGCCTACGCGCACCATGAAAAACTCGTCCAGATTGGAGCCGTAAATTGCCAGAAACTTGGTCCGCTCGCCCAGCGGGACGTTTTTGTCCTTGCCCAGCGCCAGAACGCGGCGGTTGAAATCCAGCCAGCTCAGTTCGCGGTTGATAAAGATCGATTCGTCACTCATAACAATAAATCTCCGTATTTCCTCTTTGACCAAGGCAGAACGCGGGCTGCGCCCTTTTCAGCGGACATACGCCTGCCCTGCCCATGAATCCACCATTGCCTGGGTAATGCCCGGCACCTGCGCGGCATCCTCCACCTGTGCAAACGGGCCGTACTGCGCCCGGTAGTCCAGAATGGCCTGTGCATTGCGGGGGCCGACACCGGGCAGGGTGCACAAAGCGTCTGCATCGGCTGTGTTCAGTTCCACCTGCGTATACGCCGCCAGTTCCTTTGTGTCCGGCAGTGTCTGCGGCGTTTGCGCCTGCAGCGGCACTGCGAACCGGAACGCCAGCACAGCACAGACCCCTGCGGCGGCAAGGCACAGCAGCAGGAACAGCCTTTCGCGGCGCTTTTTGTTTTGCATAGGTTTCTTCTCCCATTCTACCTGATTTTTTACTAAAAAGAAAGCCCTCTGCGGGAAAATAGCAGAGGGCTTTGCACAAATTTTACACGGATTTTTCAGCAGCACGCACCATGCGGTACAAAACCTCCACGGCAGCACCACCGGCGGCATCCGTCAAAGTGATCTGCTCAGCGGCAAGGCGCAGCTCTGCCGGGGCATCGGCTGCCACTGCGCTGTGCTCTACGGTCTGCACCAGCTCCAGCATGGGCTGACCGCCCGCCAGCGCCAGAACCTGCTCCGCACCCACCTGCGCCATGGTGCAAACGGTGTCCAGCATTTCCCGGCCGGAGATACGCTTCGGGGTGAGGACAAGGGTGTCCGGGGCGATGCGCTCGCCCAGCAGGGCAACACGATCCCCGATGGCCTTTTCTGCCAGCGAGATCAGGGGCACAGACTTGCTGTCCTGATACAGCAGCACCCGCAGCACCTGCTCGGGGTGGATATCGGCGGCGTTCGCCAGCAGATACGGGGTCCACTCCTTCCGCAGATGGCGCTCCAATGCGTTGCTCATGCGCAGTACTCGGGTGGTGCCGTCCTGCATCTGCACGGCAACACCCACGCCGGGGGTATCCGGCAGGCAGATGAAAAGCTCCTGCTGCTGAGCAAAGCTGCACAGGGGCACCCGGTTGCCGTCGGCATAGTGGTAGGCCATGGTGCCGCCGCACACCAGCGCAGGCGCAGCCAGACGCACGCTGCCCAGAATGGAGCGCACCGCACGCGGAGAGCGCTGCGAGAAAACAGTAAGTCTGCCGCCGCGGCTGCTGAACAGCTGCAAAACATCCCGCACCACCTGGGTCAGATTGCCATCCTCGCCCAGCAGCAGGTTATCCAGATCACAGAGCACCAGAGTGGATGCCAGAGAATCGTTCATGTGTTTTTCCTCCTGAGAGTTGCGAGAAAATGGGTAAAGTAGTCCGGCAGCTCGGAATCGAACCGCAGCTGCTCCCCGGTGATGGGGTGGATAAAGCCCAGCGTTTTGGCGTGCAGGCACTGGCCGTGCAGGCTGGTGATGCAGTTGTGGGGGCCGTACACCGGGTCCCCTGCCACCGGGTGGTGGATGGAGGCCATGTGTACGCGGATCTGATGGGTGCGGCCGGTTTTCAGGCGGCATTCCAACAGGGTGAACTCGCCCAGCCGATCCAGCACCTTATAGCCGGTATAGGCGTACTTGGTGTGAGGCTCACTGGCCGGGTAGACCGCCATTTTTTTGCGGTCGGTCTTGCTGCGGCCAAGGTTTGCTTCCACAAAGCCCTCGTCCTGCGCAAAGCCGCCGTAGACCACTGTCTGGTAGGCGCGCTCCACGCTGTGCACCGCCATCTGCTGGGAAAGGCCGATGTGGGTGGCGTCGTCCTTTGCCACCACCAGCAGACCGCTGGTGTCCTTATCGATGCGGTGGACGATGCCGGGGCGGATCTCGCCGCCAATGCCGGAAAGACTGCCCTTGCAGTGCCACAGCAGGGCGTTGACCAGCGTGCCGTCCGGGTTGCCGGGTGCGGGGTGCACCACCATGCCCTTGGGCTTGTTGACCACCAGCAGATGGGCGTCCTCGTAGACGATGTCCAGCGGGATATCCTGCGGCACAGCTTCAATGGGCTTTGCGTCCGGGATCTCCAGCAGCACGGTGTCCCCTGCCTTGAGCTTCAGGCTTTTGGCAACGGTTTTACCGTTGCACTGCACATGCCCCTCGGCCACCAGCGCTTGCAGCGCCGAGCGGGACAGGCCGGTGTCCTCGCCGCTGAGAAAGCGATCGATGCGCTGCCCGGCAGTCTCCTGCTCTACGATAAATTCACGCTGTTCCATTGTTTACTGCTCCTTGGCGGCATCATCGGCGTGGATTTCGTCCAGAAAGATCACCAGCACCCACAGTGCCACGCCCACGCAAACGCAGATATCCGCAAAATTGAACACGGCAAACCGCATGAACAGCAGGTTGATGTAGTCCACCACCTCGCCGTTGAGCACGCGGTCGATCAGGTTGCCGATGCCGCCGCCCAGCACCAGCACCAGCGCTGCCTGCTGCAAGCGTTTGCCGCGGCTGCGGAAAAACAGGCCGTAGGCTACCGCCAGCAGCGCCGCGCTTGTGGCGATGATAAGGAACAGCTGCTTGCCGCTTAGCAAGCTGAAAGCCATGCCCTGATTGAGCACGAACCGCAGCTCCACTACATGGGGGATGAACGGCATAGCGCCTACCGGCTGCAACGCCTGCACCGCCCACAGCTTGATCAGCTGGTCGATGCCGATAAGCGCAGCCACAGCCGCCAGATTAAAGAGAATAAATGCCATTGGCTACCTCGTTTCTGTTATAAAAAACGGCGCTCCCCGGTCAAGGGAGCGCCGCCCTTTTACAAAACAGATTTGTATTGATGCGGGACGCTTATGCTTCCACAACGCTGGCGCAGCGTGCGCACAGGGTGGGGTGTGCGGGGTGGCTGCCGATGGAAGCAGAGTACTTCCAGCAGCGCTCGCACTTGTCGCCGGTGGCGTGTGCAGCTGCAACGCCCAAGCCCTCGACAGCGCTGGCAGCGCCGCCCTCGCCCTTGACCAGCTCCACATGGGAGACGATCATCAGGTCGGCCAGCTCGTCCATGGGGATGCTGTTCAGCAGGTCATAGACGGCATCGTTGCAGTA